>JAVVHH010000239.1:0-4406 GCA_032249615.1 Acetobacteraceae bacterium | reverse complement strand
TTCTCGGCGTGGTGGGCTTGCAGGGAATGGGCCAATCGGAACTGTTCCACGCCTGCTTCGGCATGGAGCCACTAGAGAGCGGCTGCCTCTATGTCGATGAGCGAGAGGTGGTTGTCGCCTCGCCGAAAGACGCGATCTCGCGGCGGATCGGCATCAGCCTGGTGCCCGAGGAGCGCAAGACCGAAGGCCTGTTCCTCAAGCTTTCCGGGCAGTTCAACGTCTCGCTTCCAGTGATCGAACGCTTCGTCAGGTTCGGCCTGATCGATGCCGGCGCGGAAATGCGGGCGGTTTCCGAGGTGCTCGAACAAATGGAGGTGGCGCCTCGCGCCTTGTTCGAGCCGGCCAGCGCGTTTTCCGGCGGCAACCAGCAGAAGCTGGTGATCGCCAAATGGCTTTTGGCGGAGAGCCGGGTCCTGCTTCTGTTTGATCCGACGCGCGGCGTCGATATCGGGACCAAGCATCAGATATACATGCTCATGCGCGCCTTCGTGGACGCCGGCGGCTCGATCCTTTTCTACTCCACCGAAATCCCGGAAATTGTCAACATGTGCGACCGCGTTCTTGTTCTTTACAAAGGCCGGGTCGTGGCGGATGTCACGGGCGACGCGATTGACGAGGAAACCGTCATGCGGGCGGCTCTGGGAGAGGCCGATGCTTCACGCGGATCACCGCCATGACGGCGTCACTTTCCGCACCGGCCGCAATCGCCCTACGCGCTCCGTTCGCACGTTGGGGGCGGCATCGCGGGCTACTGGTGGCGTGGGCGGTATTCCTCGTCGCCTTCCTCATGGTCGACATGGTTTCGTCGACCCCGTTCAACTATTTTGAATTCGGCTTCATGTCAGCGGGCGGCGCCACGCTTGCGCTTGCCGCCATGGGACAGACGCTGGTCGTGCTGACCGGCGGGTTCGATCTTTCGACGGGGGCTGTCGTCTCCCTCGTCAACGTGATCCTGGCAATCGGCATGCGGCCGACGGCCGGGTCCGAGGTGCTGTTCTTCCTTGTCGCGATCGGCGTCGGCGCGGTCGTCGGCGCGCTGAACGGTTTTTTTGTGGCCTTTGCAAGAATGCAGTCGATTGTCGTGACCCTGTCGACGATGTTCGTGGTGCAGGGCGTCACGTTGCTAATCATGGCAACGCCCGGCGGCACAATCCCGCAGGGCTTCGCGACATTCTTTACCGGCAGCGCCATTCCGAACGTTCTGCCGGCGCCGGTCGCAATCATTCTGGTGGCGGCAGCTTTCTGGCGCCTTTTGAAGAACTCCCGCTTCGGCGTCGCGCTCTATGCCGTGGGCAGCGATGAAAGTTCGGCCAAAGCGGCAGGAATCCGGACGCAGCGAACGCGTTTCCTCGCCTATGTCCTCGCCGGAATGTTCTATGGCGCGGCAGGCGCCTTTATCTCGGCCCAGACCGGCTCCGCCGACCCGCTGATCGGGCGACCCATGCTGCTGGAGGTGTTCGCCGCAGTGGTCCTTGGGGGCACCATGTTCGGCGGCGGGCGCGGCGGATGCGTGGGCTCCATCCTCGGTGCCTATACGCTGACGATGGTGGTCAACATCCTGCTCGTCCTCAACGTATCCGCCTATTACAGTTCGATCGCCGAGGGCGTAATCCTGCTCCTGGCGGTGCTGGGCTCGGCGTTGAGCCGCCAATCGCCAATCGCCTATTATCTCCGGCTTTGCCGCACGAAATTCATTGCCTGGCGGAAGTACGGGCATTTGAAGGCTGATCCGTCCGCCGCGCCGGACAATACGCGAAACGCCGCCTCTCGCCGGAGCGGTGACATGCCCTCCTGGCTGAAACGCCATCGCGAGGACCTGCGGTCGATTTGGCCGGCGTGGCTCGGCTTTCTCGTCGTTCTGGCGATCTCGCAACTGATCTTCGGAACTGCCCTGGCGAACCTGGACTACCTGAATTCCCTGCTGGTCTTGTCGTCCTTTCTGGCAATCCTGGCGCTCGGGCAGGGAGCGGCCATTCTCACCGGCGGCCTCGATCTTTCCATTCCCTGGATGATCGGCTTTGTCGGGATTTTCACCTCCGCCATCATCGACGGCTCCGATCTGGCGGCGCTTTGGGCGATTCCCGTCGGCCTGCTAATCGGCGCCGCCTTCGGCGCCGTGAACGGCGCGGGCATCGTGTTCCTCGGCCTGCCGCCGATCGTGATGACCCTGGCGATGAACGGGATTCTCCAGGGACTGGCGCTGCTCTACTGCAACGGCACGCCGGCGGGCTTCGCCTCGCCGGCGCAACGCTGGTTCATGACCGGCCATCTGGCGGGGCTGACGCCCGTCGTGTGGTTTCTGGCCGCCTTCGTCGCGGGCGCCGTCCTGCTGCTGTCCCGAACCCCGTTCGGCCGGCGGATCTACGCGGTGGGCAACAGCATGACGGTCGCGCGGCTCAGCGCCGTGGGGGTCGGCCGCACCCTGATCGGCGTTTACGCGCTTTCGGGATGCTGCAGCGCCGCCGTAGGGATCCTGCTTTCCGGATTTTCCGGTCAGGCGAGCCTCGGCATGGGCGATCCGTATCTGTTGCCCTCGATCGCCATCGTCGTCGTCGGCGGGGCGCTGATCAGCGGCGGGCGCGGGCATTATCTCGGCATCCTGGGCGGCGCCCTGCTGCTGACGGCGATCTCGACGCTGCTGGCCGGCACAGCGCTACCGGATGCGGTGCGGGACATCATTTTTGGCCTTGTCGTGCTGAGCGCCTTGCTGGCGATGCGCGAAGAACAGGCGTGAAGAATGGAGGACGAGGAATGACAGCGCTCGACGCGAAGGGAAAGCGGGTCGTCGTGACGGCCGGGGCAGGGGGGATCGGCCTCGCGATCGTGGAGGCGCTGGCGGCGGCCGGCGCCCGGGTCCATATCTGCGATGTCGAAGCGGCGGCCATGGATGCCTGCGCCAGCCGCGTCGGCATCACCGCCACGCGATGCGACGTCGCCGATGAGGCGCAGGTCGATGCGCTGTTCCGCGATGCGGCGGCGGCGCTGGGCGGCCTCGATGCCCTCGTCAACAATGCCGGCATCGCCGGGCCCACCGGAGCCGTCGAGGACATCGATCCGGCCGATTGGCGGCGATGCATCGAGATCGACCTGACCGGCCAGTTCCTTTGCGCTCGCCGGGCGGTGCCGATGCTGAAGGCGGCGGGCGGCGGTGCGATCGTGAACATGTCGTCGTCGGCGGGGCGGCTCGGCTATGCGTACCGCACGCCCTATGCCGCCGCGAAATGGGGCGTGATCGGGCTGACCCAGAGCTTGGCGAAGGAACTTGGGCCGGCTGGAATATCGGTCAACGCGATCCTTCCGGGCATCGTCGAGGGGCCGCGCATGGAAGGCGTGATCCGGTCGCGGGCGGAGCAGGTCGGCGTGGCCTATGAGGAAATGGAGCGCCAGTATCTCGAGAATGTCTCGCTCCGCCGCATGGTCAGCCCGGAGGATGTCGCGCTTATGGCGCTCTTTCTCATCTCGAGGCAGGGCCGCAACATCTCGGGCCAGTCGCTCGGCGTTTGCGGCAATGTCGAAACATTGTAGGGGCGGGGAATGATGCGCATCGAAACCCTCCCGGTGCCGCTATGCGAGTTGGGCGAAGGGCCGCTCTGGGATGTCGGCGAGCAGCGGCTCTACTGGATCGACAGTCACGGGTGCGCGATCCATCGCGCCGATGCACGCGGCGGGGAATTCCGCTCCTGGAGCCTGCCCGACCATATCGGCTCGCTTTGCCTGCGCAAGTCGGGCGGCGCCGTCGTTAGCCTCCGCCACGGCTTTCATGAATTCGATTTCGAAACCGGCGCCTGCCGGCTGCTCGCCGATCCCGAAGCCGGCATCAGGCGCACGCGCCTCAACGACGGCAAGGTGGACCGGCAGGGCCGGTTTATCGCCGGCGCGATGGACTACGAAGAGACCGACCCGCTCGGCGGGCTTTACCGCCTGTCGCCGGATGGCGCTGTGGCCAGGCTTGAGGAGGGCATCGTCGTGAGCAACGGGCCATGCTGGAGCCCTGACGGCGGCACCTTCTATTTCGCCGACAGCATGCGCCGCCGCATCTGGTCGTACAGATACGACACGGCGACCGGCGACCTGCTCAACCGGCGGATTTTCGCCGATTTCGCAGGGCATCTCCGGGGCTATCCGGATGGAGGGACCGTCGATGCCGAAGGCTTTCTGTGGTCGGCGGAGGTTTATGGCGGCCGCATCGTACGCTTCGCGCCCGACGGTACGATCGACCGGCTGATCGGGATGCCGGTCGACAGCATCACCAGCGTCATGTTCGGCGGCGCCGATCTCGATATTCTCTTTGTCACCTCGATGGCCAGGCCGTTTCAGGGGCGGCGGCGCAAGGAACGCGAAGCCGGCGCCCTGTTCGCCGTTTTCGGCCTGGGAGCACGAGGCATCGCGGAGCCGCGCTTCGCCGG
>JAVVHH010000238.1:0-4456 GCA_032249615.1 Acetobacteraceae bacterium | reverse complement strand
CGCGAACAGCGGAACCGGGCGCCAAAGGCCGCTTGATCAAGACGGATGCTCTAGCGATCAGCTGCTTGCGACGGCTTCTGCGAGGCGCACGAAAGTCGGCACGGCGGCGGAAAGCTCCGAAAGGCTGACGCTCTCTCCCGGTGTGTGGGCGCTTGCGATCGAGCCGGGGCCGAGGATCAGGCAGGGGGCGAGCGCCTGCAACTCCGAAGCGTCGGTGCCGAATGGAACGGTCATGGGGGAGGCGCCGGTCATGTTCGCGGCCAGTGCAATGAGCGGGTGGTCGGCGGCGAGTTCAGGCGGTGAGGCCCCCCGGAGCAGGGTCAGTTCGAGGCCGTGTCGGTCGGCCGCTTCTTGGACGGCGCTGACGATCGGCTCCGGGTCGATACCGGCGCTGTAGCGGTAGCGGATCCGCACGGTCGCGGTCGGCACCGTCACGTTGATTGCCGCGCCGCCATTGTCGATCACCGGGTTGAAATCACTGAAGGGCGGGTCGTAGTTCGTGTCCTGAAGCGCCGGGTCGGTGCGGAGGCGGTTGAAGATTTGAGACATCTCGGCCATGAATGCGACGAGCGCCCAGTTCGCGTTGCGGCCAGCGCCCGTGCTGCTATGCGCCTGGATGCCAGTCGCGACGGCAACGAACTCGATATGGCTGCGGTGGCCGCGAACCGGATTCATGCCGGTGGGCTCGGCAATGAGGATCCCGCGCGGGGCGAAGCTGCGCGCCAACTCGCTCGTGCGCGCCAGGAGGCGGGCCCCCTGTTTCGTGGTCTCCTCATCGGTGGTGATGAACAGCGCAACCGGCACGCTCGGCGGAAGGCTGATTGCAGCAGCGACTAGGCTCGCGAGGGGGCCCTTCATGTCGGTGCTGCCGAGACCGTGTAGCAGATCGCCGTCGATGTGTCCGGACCAGGGATCGCTGGTCCAACCCGTATTGGGCACCGTGTCCATATGGCCGCAGAACGCGAGACCATTGCTGCCGCGTGCTGCCACGAGCACGCATTTATTGACGCCGTTTGCGTCCTTGTAGTCGCTCCGCTCGAGCTGGAATTCGCCGAGCTCGGCCTCCAGTCGGTCGGCCAAGGGGAGATTGCTGACGAGGCTGCGGCTATCGATGCGGACGAGGTCGCTGGCGAGCGTGGCGACGAACTCGTGCGTGTCCATGCGCGGTTCCTCTCAGCTGATGTTGGGTTGAAGCTCTTGCACGGGTGCGAGGAGCGGGCAAGGCTTGCACCATGGTCGCTTACTTCGATCCCCGTTCCGAGGAAAGTTTCCCGATCGAGGTGCCGCGGTGGTGCGGGAGGGAGCATGCGCCGCTTCTTCTGTCGCCGCTGCCCGGGCTCAAGCGCGGTCAGATCGATCGAGAGGAGCGGAGCTTGTGGCGCTACCGGGCGGCGCTGCCGCTCGACGTAGCGCAGCCGATCAGCATGGGGGAGGGGTGCACCCCGCTGATCGCAAGGACGATAAACGGCGGCAAGGCGCTGCTGAAATGCGAGTGGTTCATGCCGACCTGCAGCTTCAAGGACAGGGGAGCCTCGGTGATGCTGTCGCTACTTCGCGCGCAGGGCGTCCGCTCCGTTCTGGAGGACAGCTCGGGCAATGGCGGCGCGGCGATTGCGGCTTATGCAGCGGCGGGAGGCCTGGCAGCCACCATCATGGCCCCGTCCAGCACGAGCCCGGCGAAGACAGTGCAGATGCGCGCCCATGGCGCCAAGGTCGAACTCGTGCCGGGAACCCGGCAGGACACCGCGCTGGCCGCCATGCATCACACGGGCGATGCATTCTACGCGAGCCACAACTGGCACCCGTTCTTCCTCCATGGCACGAAGACCTTGGCCTATGAGCTCTGGGAGGACCTCGGGTTCCGGGTGCCTGACCACGTGGTCATCCCCTGCGGGGCCGGGTCGAACGTGCTGGGTTGTGATCTGGGTTTTTCGGAGTTGTTGCGCGCCGAGGAGATCGAGCGGCTTCCGAGACTATGGGCCGTCCAGCCGCAACATTGCGGGCCGATCGCTGCGGCCGCGCTTGGGATGCAGACAGGGCCAATCCTGCCGACGATCGCGGAAGGAACGGCGATTGCCGCGCCCATTCGGTTGCCGGAAGTCGTCGGCGCCCTCAGGGCGAGTCGCGGGGGCGGCGTGCTGGTCACCGAGGCGGAGATCGCCGCCGCCACGCTCGAACTGGCGGGGATGGGCGTCTATGTCGAACCGACATGCGCCCAGGCCCTGGCCGGCTACGCGCGACTGCTCGCCGCGGGATCGATTGCGCCCGACGATGTCACCGTCTTGGTGTTGACCGGCACCGGGCTGAAGGCAACGCCGCGTATTGCGGAGATCCTAGGCGCTCCACTGTAGATCAGGAGATTTGGACGGCTTGTGCCGCTGTTTCGAGTTCCTGGAAGGTCGGCATGTGTTGGGTAGGAGCCATCTTGCGGCCCGTTTCGATGCTGACCTGCGGCGCGTTTCCGTGCAGGTGCGTGATAAGGACGGCGCGGATCACCTCGAAGAACTGGCTTTCCTCTTCGACCACGCCCTTGAGTCGGCTGGCGAATGGACCGGCCATCCCGTATGCCAGGAGTACCCCGAGAAACGTTCCGACCAAGGCGCCACCGATCATCGCTCCGAGTACGGCCGGGGGCTCATTGATGTGAGACATGGTCTTGATAACGCCGAGCACCGCGGCGACGATGCCGAGGGCAGGCAGGGCATCGGCGGTGCTCTGCAACGCATGAGCGCCGTGCAACTCCTCATGCAGCGTTTTGCGGAGCTCCCGGCCCATTACGTCCTCGATTTGGTGTGGGTCGTCAGCGTTCATGCCGATCATGCGGAGGTAGTCGCAGATGATGCTCGTGGCGTGCCGGTTGGCGAGGATACCCGGGAAGCTGCGGAACGCCGCGCTCTCCTCCGGACGCTCGATATGAGGTTCGAGCGCCATGGCACCCTTAGAACTGGCGAGCCGGGTGAAGAAGTAGAGAAGGCTCAGCAGCTCGACATATTGCGCCTTCTTGTAAGAAGCGCCCTTGAAGATCTTTTTGAAGCCGGCCAGCGTACCTCTCACATTATGCATGCTGTTCGACATGAAGAACGTGCCGATCGCCGCGCCGCCGATCGTCAACAATTCGAACGGCATCGCCTCGATCAGCGGCTCTAGGCTGCCTCCAGAGAGGATGTAGCTGCCGAAGACGCAGGCGAGGAGGAAACCTAGACCTCCGATGGTGAGCATGGCCGTCTACCGTTTCGGCGCGGCGTGATCGCGCAGCAGCACGATGGCGATCCGGCGGTTTGCGGCGGCCAGCGGGTCTGACGCGATCAACGGGTCGCGGTCCGCGTTCCCGGTGACGCTCCGCAGGCGTGTCTCGGGAATGCCGGCCTCCACCAGAAGCCGCCGGGTCGAGTTGGCTCGTTCGGCTGAGAGATCCCAGTTCGTCTTGTCGGTGCCACGATAGGGCGCGGCGTCAGTATGGCCGGCGATTGTGAGCGATTCGGGCATTTTGACGAGAACTGGCGCGATCTTCGCCAGGACCGCCCGGGCGCGGTCGTTCAGCAGGGATGACCCGGTGGCGAACATCGGCGTGCGGTCCGCATCGAGCAACTGAATGCGCATCCCCTCGGGCGTCGTGTCGATGGCGACCTGGCTGCCCAGACCCGCTAGCGTCGGATCGGAAGCCAAGGCCTCCCGGATCTGACCGGCGGCGTGCTCGAACTCCCGCTTCTCCTGCCGTTCAGTGTCACTCGGCTTGTCGACGGCGGGTGGCGGGCTGGCCTCCCTCGGCAGGCGCCCTGCGCTGGCCCCACCCTGGCTCGCGCTGGGCAGGGTCACCGTTCCCGGCACCTTGGACGGCTCTTGCTGAGTTGGCGCGTCGCCGGTGTCGTCATCGTCGACTACGGGGTAGGGCTGGGTGCGCGTCAGTTCGACGGCACCGCGGTCGGAGATCAAGGTTCCGTCGCTGTTCGGTGTTCGCCCGCCGAATGGTGCGCCAGAGCCGGACGTGGTGATCGCCAAATGGTTCGTTGGGCTGAAGTAATCGGCCAAGCCCCGCTTCTGCTCCTGTGTGGTCGCATTCAGCAGCCACATCAGCAGGAAGAACGCCATGAGAGCCGTGACGAAGTCGGCGTATGCGACTTTCCACGCGCCGCTATGATGGCCGCGCTCGACCACCTCGCTGCGTCGGACGATGATCGTCCCTTTGTCCCGCTTTCTGCCGCTCATCACTTAGCCCGAGTTTTGGGCAGTGTAGCGGGGAGGCGTTGACGAGAGGTTAAGCGGGGCAGCTACTCGGCCGCGGTTGCCAATGCGCCGGCCGGCACCTCGGGGGCCGCCTGCAGCGTGAGATAGCGTTCGGCTTCCAGGGCGGCGATGCAGCCAGTGCCCGCAGCCGTCACCGCCTGCCGCCAATGCTTGTCTTGAACGTCGCCAGCGGCGAATACACCCGGCACGGAGGTCGTCGTTTGACCCGGCG
>JAVVHH010000237.1:0-4458 GCA_032249615.1 Acetobacteraceae bacterium | reverse complement strand
TCGTCTATGGCGCGGCAATCGGGCCGACCTGGGCCCTGTTCAAGATCAGCATCAACCCGCCGCCGATCAGCTACGGCCTGGGCTGGGCGCCGTTGGCCGATGGCGGTCTTTGGCAGCTCATCACGATCTGCGCCCTGGGTGCGTTCTGCTCGTGGGCGCTTCGGCAAGTCGAGATCGCGCGCAAGCTCGGCATGGGGCTGCACGTTCCGTTCGCATTCAGCGCCGCCATCTTCGCCTACGCGTCGCTCGTCGTGTTTCGGCCGATGCTGCTGGGCGCCTGGGGTTATGGCTTCCCCTACGGGATCATGAGCCATCTCGACTGGGTGTCGAACGTCGGTTACCAGTATCTGCACTTCCATTACAATCCAGCGCACATGATCGCGGTGACCTGTTTCTTCACCACGACTTTCGCGCTTGCGCTGCACGGTGGTGAGATCCTGTCGGCGGCGAACCCGGGCAAGGGCCTGCCGCTCAAGGCCGGCTTTCACGAGAGCGTCTATTTCCGCGACACCATCACCTACTCGATCGGTGAGCTCGGCATCCATCGCCTCGGCTACTTCCTGGCCATCAACGCCGGCCTCTGGAGTGCGATCTGCATCCTGATCTCCGGGCCGTTCTGGACGCGCGGCTGGCCGTATTTCATGAGCTGGTATCTGAACATGCCCATTTGGGACGCCTACGGACTGGCTGGCTTCTAACGAGAGGAGGGCACCATGGCTCGCTTCCATACGCTCTACACGGCCATTCAAGTCACCGGACCGCTCGAAGGAGGCGCCGAACTCAAGGGGTCCCACGTGGGCACCCGGGTCGGCACTCCCTTGCACTCGAAGCTTCTCGGCCTGATCGGGGAGACGCAGCTCTTTCCGACCTATCTCGGCGTTACCGGCACCCTGTCGCTGATCTGCGGCCTCATCGCCATCGAGATCATCGGCCTCAATTTCCTGGCCGCGGTCGACTGGAACGTCATCCGCTTCATCAAGATGCTGCCGTTCCTCTCCATCGAGCCGCCGCCGGCGAAATACGGGCTCAGCCTGTTCCCGCCGCTGGCCGAAGGCGGCTGGTGGCTGCTGGCCGGCTTCTTTCTCACCACGTCGATCCTGTTGTGGTGGGTCCGGATGTACCGCCGCGCACGCGCCATCGGCATGGGCACCCACATCGCCTGGGCCTTCGCCTCGGCCATTTGGCTCTATCTCGTGCTGGGCTTCATCCGGCCGATCTGCATGGGGAGCTGGTCGGAGGCCGTGCCGTTCGGGATCGTCGCGCACCTCAACTGGACCGCGACGTTCTCGGTCCGCTACGGCAACCTCTACTACGACCCGTTCCACATGCTCTCGATCGTGTTCCTGTATGGCTCGACGCTTCTGTTCGCCATGCATGCGGGCACGATCCTGGCGGTGACACCCTTCGGCGGCGAGCGGGAGACGCACGAGATCGCCGACCGCGGAACGGCCATGGAGCGCGCCGCGATTTTCTGGCGCTGGACGATGGGCTTCAACGCCAACTTCGAATCGATCCACCGCTGGATCTACTGGTTCGCCATCCTGACCACACTGACCGGCGGGATCGGCATCCTCATCACCGGCACCCTGGTCGACAACTGGTTCATCTGGGGCATGAAGCATGGGATCGCGCCGGACTACCACGTGATCGCAGGCCGCCCTGACGTCCTTCCGCCGGGCTACGTCAAGCTTCCTTCCCTCAACACGCCGGAGGGCTTCAAATGATCCGCGGCCTCAAATGGTTTGCCGGCGCCGGAGCGGTCGTGGGCATCGCGTTCATCCTCGCGGTGCCGGAGTGGACCGCGCCGTCCGCCGCCGGGGTTCAGCTGGCGCCGTCACCCTCGTCGATGATCCTGTTCCCGCAGGGTCAGAAGGTCGAGCCGGTCTCGCAGATCGCGCCCGCGCCGCTACCACCGGTTGCCCCGAGCGGGAAGCTCGCCAGCGCCGTCTACAAGAACGTCCAGGTGCTGGGCGATGTCGACCAGGCCGAGTTCATGCGCCTGCAGGAAGCGATCACCCAATGGGTCGCGCCCAAACAGGGCTGCGCCTTCTGCCACGACACCAACAACATGGCGTCCGACGAAAAGCCACAGAAGCTCGCGGCGCGGATCATGCTGAGCATGACGCGCACCATCAATGCCGACTGGTCCAACCACGTGGCACCCGCCGGCGTGACCTGCTTCACCTGCCACCGGGGTCAGCCGATCCCGGCCGAAACGTGGTTCCCCCAGTCGCCCAAGCCGAAGAAGCCGTTCGTCTCGATCCAGGAGCCCTATAACGAGGCGGCCGACACAGTCCGCAAGTTCTTCCCCGACGCGGGCTGGGCCGAATACTACGTGCAGAACGAGAACATCTCCGCCCAGTCGTTGTCGGCCCTGCCCGACCACCAGGTCCACTCGCTGCTCGCCAACAAGCGCATCTACGAGATGATGATGCAGCAATCGGACGGAATGGGGGTCAACTGCGGGTTCTGCCACAACAGCCGGGCGTTCTGGGACTGGTCGCAGAGCACCCCGCAGCGCTGGACGGCCTACTACGCGATCCAGCAGATCCGGCAGCTGAACAACAACTACCTGCTCAAGATCGCCGATGCGATCCCCATGAAGCGGATGCGTGTCCATGAGACGTTCTTGCCGGTCATCCCGCCCGTCGAGGCCGGGATTGTCGAGGGCAATGGCCTGGCCGTCTGCGCGACCTGCCACTACGCCCGGCCGAAGCCCATGGGCGGGGCCGATGTGATCAGTACCTACCCGGGACTGGTCGGGCCGCCCGCGCCGTCTCCTCAACAAGCAGCGGAGGCAAAGTGATGCTCCCAGGTGCGCTCACCGGCCATCTCGACGTGGTTCAGATCCTCGTCGCCCTGTTCTTCCTGTTCTTCGCCGGGCTGATTTACTACTTGCGGCGTGAGGACAAGCGGGAAGGTTACCCGCTTTGGGATATCTCACCGCGCCATGTGCCCATCGAGGGCTTCCCGCCGGTCCCGCCAACCAAGGTCTACCTGCTGCTCGAGGGTGGCACGACCACCATGCCGCACCGCTTCGAGCCGTCGGCCACCCGCGCCTTCCCGGCGGAATCCTATTTCGGTTCGCCGCTGGTCCCGATCGGCGACGCCATGCTCGCCGAGGTCGGACCCGGCGCCTACCCGATGCGCAAGACCGAGCCGCTGATGTCCGAAGGCGAACCACAGGTGCAGCCGATGCGGACCGCCGAGGGCTGGGACGTCATGGAGGGCGATGCGGACCCCCGCGGGATGCGCGTGCTCGACCGCGCCAAGCAAGAGGTCGGCACCGTGGTCGACCTTTGGGTGGATCGCGGCGTCAAGATCCTGCGCTACCTCGAGGTCAAGCTCGACGGCGACCTCTCGGGCCGGAACGTCATGGTGCCGCTGTTCCGCACGAATGTCCGCGAGAAGCGCCGGGTCGTGATCATCGAAGCCATGCTGGCCGGCCACGTCCGGCTGGCTCCCCGCCTTGCCAATCCGGACATCATCACCGCTCGCGAGGAGGATCAAGTGAACGCCTACTTCAGCGCGGCCTACATGTATGGCCGGGGCCACGCCGGCGGCAGCGTTCCGTCCGAGAAAGATGAGCAACTCGTGCCGAGGTTCCCAGGATGAGCGCCTCCCTTCCGACGCAGAGCGCCAGCGTCCTCCCCAGGCAAGCGCGACTGATCGAAGGACCCGGCCGTGGCATCGCCCCGCCGCGGCCCAAGACCGCCTCCCCCTGGCCCTGGTCGCCCCAAGGTCCGGTTCGCCTCGCGGCCGACGAAGGCACGGTCTGGCAAGGCGGCCCGAGCTTCGCGGCGATGCTGGTTCGCCTCTACCACATCCGGATCGTGGCCGGTTACGGGGTCGCTCTGACCTTCGCGGACCTCGTGCAGGCCAAATTGCACGGCGAGACCCTGTGGCCCGCGCTCGCGGCGGTCATCCCGGGGACGATCACGACGCTCGGTGCGATGGCCATCTTCGCAGCCCTGGCCTGGTTCAGCGCTCGCACGACCCGCTACACCATCACGAGCCATCGCGTGGTCCTGCAATGCGGCGTCGCCCTGCCCAAGACGGTCGGCCTGCCGCTGTCCCACATCGAAGCCGTCGCCGTCCGGGTCCGTGCCGACGGCACCGGCGACATCACCCTCAAGCCGAAGCCCGGCTCGCCGCTCGTCTACCTGAAGCTGTGGCCGTTCGCCCGCCCGTGGCACTTCCGCGCACCCGAGCCGATGCTGCGGGAGGTGCCGAACGCCGGCTATGTCGCCTCCATGCTGAGTCGTGCGGTCGCGACGGTGGCCGCGTGCGGAAGGGACGAGCTGCTCACCGTCGCCTCACGGAAAAAGGAAACTCCACAACCGGATCGACGTTAGCCAAGTACGTTTGGCACGATCGGCTGAGCGGGATTTCGCTCCTTTGTGGAAGGCAACATCATGCGTCTAGGTTTTATCGCAACAGGTTCACTGCTTCTTCTGG
>JAVVHH010000236.1:0-4468 GCA_032249615.1 Acetobacteraceae bacterium | reverse complement strand
GCCCTGATCCCACCGGTCGTGCCGGCCCCGGTGTTCACGATCCGCCGCAAGGCGTCGGCCGTGTTCACGCTGCAAGAGTATGAACGCCAAGGGATTATGTCCTCTCGGCAGCGTGTTGCGATCGAAGCGGCCGTGTCTCAGCGTCACAACATCCTGGTGGTCGGCGGCACCGGCACCGGCAAGACCACGCTGACGAACGCGGTCATTGACCACATGGTCCAGGCCGCACCCCAGCACCGCATCGTCATCATCGAGGACACCAGCGAGCTGCAATGCGCCGCGAAGAACGCCGTGGTGATGCGGGCTACGGACACCGTGGACATGCAGCGGCTGCTGAAGGCGACGATGCGGCTGCGCCCAGACCGGATCATCGTCGGCGAGGTGCGCGGCGGCGAGGCCCTCTCCCTCCTGAAAGCCTGGAACACCGGCCATCCCGGCGGGGTCTGCACCGTGCACGCCAACCATGCGCGGGCCGGCCTCCAGCGCGTCGAGCAATTGATCGCCGAAGTCAGCCAAACGCCGATGCGCACCCTGATCGCCGAGGCAGTGAACCTCATCGTGTCGATCGTGAAGACCGGCAATGCCGCCGGACGGCGGATTGACGAGATCGTGGCCGTCACGGGATGCACCGACGGCGAGTACCGGTTTTCCACCCTGGAGTGATCCGCTCGATGGAACCCCGCGCTGCCGCCCTCCGTCGCAACTGGCTGCCCTTCCTGCTGCTTGCGCTGGTGATCGCGGCGTCCTTTCACCCGGTCGCGGCGCACGCCTCCAGCGCCGGCGGCGGCCTGCCCTGGGACACGCCTCTGACCACCTTGAAGAACGACATCACCGGCCCCGTAGCCTTCACCATCTGCCTCCTCGCCATGGTCGCGTGCGGCGCCGCCCTGGTGTTCGGCGGCGAGATCAATGAGTTCATCCGACGCATCATCATGCTGGTGCTGGTCTGCGCCTTCATCGTCGGCGTGACGAACCTGGCCTCGGCGCTGGGCATCACCGGAGCGGTTATGTGAGTTTGCGCCGCCTCACTTTCCATCGCGTGCTGCACCGCCCCAGCCTGTTCCTGGGCGGCGAGCGCGAGCCCGCGCTGATGACGGCGATCGTCGCCGGCGGCCTCGCCATCTCCGGCATGAACACGGTGTCCTTCGTGGTCGGCGCGGCGGTGTGGTTCGGCTCCATCCCGCTGCTGCGGTGGATGGCGAAGGCCGACCCACAGATGACCAAGGTGTACCTGCGCCAGCTCCGCTATCGTGGCTACTACCCGGCACGCTCGCGTCCCTGGCGGACGGAGTAACTGAGGTGCTCGCGCTGAAGACGTTCCGCGACAAGGCGGCGGGGCTCGCGGACCTGTTGAACTGGAGCCACCTGGTGGATAGTGGGATCGTCCTGTGCAAGGACGGCTCGCTACTCGCCGGCTGGTTCTATCGGGCGCCCGACATCGCCAGATCCACCGACAGCGAGCGCAACTGGCTCTCGGGGCGGGTGAATGCCGCGCTAGCCCGACTGGGCGCCGGCTGGGCCTCCTGGATCGATACCGTGCGGCTGCCGTCGTCCAGCTATCCGTCGGCGGAGCTTTCGCACTTCCCCGATCCGATCTCGCGCCTGGTGGATGCCGAGCGCCGCGCGCAGTTCCTGCGTGAGGGCGTCCACTACGAAGGCGAATAGGAGCGCATCTCAAAACGGGGGCAACCGGCTGAGCGGGGCGGTCAAGCAAACGAGCGGTTCTCTGCCGCTGCTCCGATCTGAGGCGAAGGCTGAAAGCCCGGCCATCGTCGCCGGAATACATCTTCCAGCTCGCCGTTGAGCACGTGCGTCCTGGTCTGCAGGACGAGGTGCGCCCCGGGCTGCGTCCAGCGCATCGATTGCCGTTTCGAGAAACGCTTCGCGACGATCTGGTTGATCGCGCTCTCGACGAAGCCGGTCGAGATACGCTCGCCGGCACGGTGCCGCTCGCCGTAGTCGACGATCTGATCGGCGTTGCGCCGAAGATAGGTCGCGAACTCCTCGGTCGCGACGCGGAGCCGGGCAGGCTTCGCCTTGGCCTGACCGGTCGCTTCCTCCTCCAAACACCAGGCATCCTCGGCAAAGCCCTCCGCGGCTTCGACCGCATGCCGGGTATGGCCATGCCACAGCAGCCACTTCAGCCGCTCGAGGTCAGCGAGGCGGCGCTCGGTCCAGCTTGGGTCGGGGCCGGCACCCTTGGTCATCTGCACCAGCACGGTCAGGCGCATCGTGACGTGAAACCAGTCCAGGACGTGCTCGGCCTCGGGGCCGATCTGGGTGACCAGCCGACGCACAGACTCGCCACCATCGCACATCAGCACGAGCTTCTGGTTCGGCGCGTAGCCCTGGGAGGCAAGCACGTCGAGCAAGCGTCGGCGTGGTCGGTCATCATGCGCTTGGACGAAGGCGAAGCACTTTGCCGGCCGCCGCTCCTCGTCTTCGGGGGCGTCCCGACGGAAGCCGGGAATGGACTTGCCGGCGACGACCTCGAACCAGGAACCCGCCCGGTCCCGCACGAAGCCGCCGTCGACACCGACGTAGGCAGGCCCGTCCGGCAGCGGCAACTCGTCGAGCTCGCGTTGGCAAACCGACCAGGCCCCACCGGCGACTGCGGCGCGCGTCGCCTCATCTCGGCTCGCCACCGCTTGCAAGTGCCGGCGGACCCGTTCGGGTGCGACTGGCTTGCCGAGCGGCAGCACGTCACCGAGCATACGGGCGGCAAGCCCATACGAGACGAGCGAGCCCCAACGCGTTTCGAGATAGAGCAGCTCTGGGGTGGTACGCTCCGGCAACAGATCGGCGAGAGGGCTGAACGAGGCGCGGTTGGTCTCGACCGGATCATTGCCGCATGCACAGCGCCGCAGCCGTACGGCCTTGGCGTGAACGGTTCCGAACACTGTGCGGCAGGTGAGAGGACGATGACCCTTCACGCCTCGGGTCGTGCCGCAATGGGGGCAGCAGCGCGCTCCCTTCTCGTGGGCTGCGATCTGGTCTGCCACAATCGCGTCCTGGAGCTCGGTCATGATTGCCTTGGCTTCGGCGAGCGTCAGCCCGAACGTCTCCGGGGCAAGGCTGTCGCGCTCGATGGCAACGTTGAGGGTGCGCGTGACGGTGGCGCCCATTCCGTCGTCGCGGGCCAGCGTGAGGGTGAACCGCATCATGCTGGCCGGGTCGCTGCTGCGGCAGTCGCGAGCAGGGCGAGCGCCCTGTTCGCGTGTTGCCGGTCAAAGGGTCCGATCAGCTCTTCACGGCGTTCGTGCCGCCGGAGCGCGTCCTTGATCTGGTCGACATCGACCGCCTCGAGCAGATCCCGAACCGTGCCGTTCCGCGCGGCAAGGACGGCATTGCCGAAGTCGGCCATGAGCTGCAGGTCCTCGCTATAGGACAATCCGAGCAGCTCGGCCTTGATCTCGTCGTACGCCTCGGGTCCTGTGCACCACTCCGGCGGACAAACATGCTGGCCCGCGATACAGCGCGGGTAATGGCGGCCGGGCCGCCCAGGGCCGATCGCCTCGACCCGCAGCTCGTGCTCCCAGGGTGCCGAGTGATTGTAGACGTACGAGAAACGCTCGCCGGATCGGAGCCGGAGGTCCGCAAGCCGAACATCTTCGGACAGGAGGCCGTGCTCGGAATCGTATCGCCGCCCGAAGATGCGGAAGCAGTGGAGGTGGACGTCTTCCCAGTCCATCGCCGCTTGGATTGCCGCGTGAAGATCGGCCAGGGTCGCGGTCAAGCTCACTTCGAGCTTTCGCCACACGGTGGGCTTGACCTCGCGCAACGTGATCCGTACCCGCACGATGGCCGGCGGTGCCTCGCCTCTAGGCGCCGTGCTCACTGCCGAACTCCGGCTTCGGCCACGTAGGCGTAGAGCGTGGGTTTCGAGATGCCCATCAAACGACAGATCTCTCCGACCGTCTTCTCCTTGGCCTGATAGAGCGTGACGGCATGCGCGCGCCGCTCCGGTGAGAGCCGATGCTTGCGCCCGCCCATGCGCCCGCGGGCTCGAGCTGCTTGCAGGCCGGCTCGGGTGCGTTCCCGAACCAGGGCCCGCTCGAATTCAGCGAGCGCGGCGAACAAATGAAACGTGAGCTTGCCGCTGGTGGTCGAGGTATCGATACCTTCCGTCAGCGACCGAAGCTGAACGCCAGCTTCCTCCATCCGGCGCACCAGCGCGATCAGATCCGACAGGGAACGGCCAAGCCGGTCAAGCCGCCACACTACGACACTATCGCCCGAGCGGGCATAATCGAGCGCCCCGGTCAGGCCCGGCCGGTCGGCCTTCGCCCCGGATCGGCGATCCTCGAACAGGCGCTCGCAACCGGCCCGCGTGAGCGCGTCCCGTTGGAGGTCGAGGTTTTGGTCTTCAGTCGAAACGCGGGCGTAACCGATCAGCAAAGGGAGCTCCTCACCGGTAAACAAACCCGTCAACGGCCAGATCGGCTTTCCGTAGTTTGCTTAACCAGAT
>JAVVHH010000235.1:0-4470 GCA_032249615.1 Acetobacteraceae bacterium | reverse complement strand
CGTGACGTGGCCGAGCAAATCCTCGACCGCCGCCGCCGCATCCTGAGCTTCGCGCCGGGCAGCATGTTTGCCTACGTGCGATGGGCGGCCAACGACTTCGGCACCGTCGTGTCGCGTATCGATATCTTGCGCGCCGTGATGCCGGGCGAAGCGTTCTCGACGGTGCCGTATGTGCGCCCCGGCGGCGAGATTTACCTCCGCCAATCCGGCTGGCCGAAGGTCGAGCGCGTGCTGCAAGCGATCGATGCCGTCGAGCAAATCGGCATCGACGCCGCCGATGCCTGTCCCGATCACTGGCGCCACGTCCACAACCGCCTCGCCGCGGGCGAAGCGCCGCGACCCTACAGCCGGGATCGCCATCATGCCTGGCTCCAGCGGCGGAGGATCGACGCATGACGCGCTTTGGCTACGTCATGGCGACCTACGGGGCGGTAATGGTGACCGGCGTTACGGCGCTGTTCCACCCGCTGCCGAAACTGATCTGGAACGCCAGCGCCAGCGTGCCGATCGGCCTCTATGCAGTGCATCCGGCCGGCACGTTGCGAACCGGCGAACTGCTGGTGGTGACGCCGCCCGAGCCGCTGGCGACGTTTCTCGACGAAGGCCGCTACCTGCCCAAAGGCATCCCGCTGCTGAAACATATCGCAGCGCTCCCCGGGCAGACCGTTTGTCGTACGGGCGACACGATCAGCATCGACGGGATCACCGACGGTGCAGCGCTCGACCGGGATCACCTGGGCCGCTCGCTGCCCGTTTGGCAGGGCTGCCGGGTGATCGCGGCCGGTGAGGTTTTCCTGATGAACCGTCAGTCCGTCGCATCGCTCGACGGAAGGTATTTCGGCCCGTTGCCCACCACGGCGATCGTCGGACGGGCCGATCCAATCTGGATCGCGGAGGCCAAGTGAACATGACGCCCGCCTGCGTGCATCGCACCCACAATCGCCCGCCAAACCGGCATCTTCCTTCCTCCTTACCGGCCATGCCCGATGTGGCTGGTTGTCGGGCTGCCAGGTCCCGTGCGCGCAAGCTCTGTCGGGCGATCTGCATCGGCGCCGCATTCGTCATGCTGGCTGGAAGCGATGTTCATGCCAAACCCGCGAGTATCAGCAGCGCACACGTCGCACCTGATCCGGTCGCGGCCACTGTCACGGAGGCCGCCCAACGATCGGGCATTCCCGCCTCGTGGATACGCGCCGTGATGCAGGCGGAGAGCGGTGGCGATGCACGAGCGGTGTCGCCCAAAGGCGCGATGGGTCTGATGCAAATCATGCCGGAGACGTGGGCTACTCTGCGGCTCCGTTACGGCCTCGGTGCCGATCCGTTCGATCCGCATGACAACATTCTTGCTGGCGCCGCATATCTGCGCGAGTTGCATGACCGCTACGGCTCGCCCGGCTTTCTCGCGGCCTACAATGCAGGTCCGGCGCGCTACGAGGACCATCTCGCGACAGGCCAACCGCTTCCGGCGGAGACGCGCGCCTACGTCGCACTGCTGGCGCCGCTGATCGGCACCGGCGCGATCGACGAGACCGCGATGGTGGCAATCGCGGCCCGTTCCTGGACCGAGGCGCCGCTCTTCACCGTGCGCGCGGACAACCACACGGCGGCGGATCAGCGGGCCACCGAACAGCACGCCGATCACCATGCGAGCGGCGCCGGCGCGCAAGATTTGACGGCGCTCGCTCCGCAGTCTGACGGCCTGTTTGTGCAGACATCCCGCCGAAATCCGCCGCCATGACGGGTATCGGGCTGCATCGTGGGGTAGCGGGCTCAGGGACAGGCTTGGGGGTCGGACAGTGGGTGCAGGGAAACACGACCAACGGACGGCAAGATAAAAGCGCCGACCTGGGTCGGGCGCATGTGGTGGGTTTTGTTGAGTTTCTTGAGCACTGCCAGATGACGACGTGCTGGCGCGCCTTCCGGATTTTCCAACGATTTCAACGATCCGAGCGCCGTCTCACCCCCTCGGAGAAGGCGTGCTGCCCATGACGACCGGCGACGATGACCTCCGCGTCCAGCCGGGTCGTATCCGGCACGGCAACCAGGGCGCCAAGCGCCCGAAGACCTTCGTCGGCGAGGTGATGCGGGCCGCCAAGAGGGCCGGTCACACCGGTAAGAGCTTCGGCCGCTCCGGCGGCGGCAAGCAGCGATCGACCTTCGGACGAGGACGCCGCGCGGCGCTCGCTCTGTCCGCCAGATCGCCTGGCCGGCGCGTCGTCGTCATGACGCGGATCGTCCGCCACCACGGGAAGCGATTCACCTCGGCGCCGCTCGCCAAGCACATCGCGTATCTCAAGCGTGAGGGTGTAACCCGCGACGGACAGGATGCGCGCATGTTCGACGCCGCCTCGGAGTCCGCCGATACGAAGGGATTTGCCGAGCGCTGCGAGGATGACAGGCATCATTTCCGCTTCACGATCTCGCCCGAAGACGCCGGCGAGATGGCTGATCTCCGTGCCTTCACCCGCGAGCTGATGGGCGACATGGAGCGGGATCTCGGCACGCGGTTGGATTGGGTCGCGGTCGATCACTGGAACACCGACAATCCACACATCCACGTCCTCATTCGAGGCCGCGCAGATGACGGAAAGGACCTCGTCATCAGCCGCGATTACATCACCCAAGGCTTTCGCGACCGCGCCGCCGAGCGCGTCACCTTTGAGCTTGGGCCGCGCAGCGAGCTGCAAATCCGATCAGCCCTGGAGAAGGAGGTCGGGGCCGAGCGTTGGACCAGTCTCGACCGCGCGCTTCGCGACATCGCCGATGAAGGCGCCGGTGTCGCTGACTTACGACCCGGCATGCCGGGCGAGGACCCGGAGCTGCGCCGCCTGATGCTCGGCCGCGCCGCGAAACTCGAACGGCTCGGACTTGCCGAGCAAATCGGCCCCGCGAGCTGGACCTTGAAGCCCGGCGCCGAGCAGACCCTGCGCGACCTGTCTATCCGTGGCGACATCATCAAGACGATGCACCGCGCCATGACCAGCGCCGGCCACGAACCTGACGTCGCCCGCTTCGCCGTGCATGGCGAGGACGGCTCTGAGCCGGTGGCCGGCCGTCTCGTTGCCCGAGGGCTGCACGACGAGCTCAAGGGTTCGGCTTATGCCGTCGTCGAAGGCGTCGATGGGCGTACCCACCATCTCCGCTTCTCCGACCTGGAACTGACCGGCGACGCGAGGCCGGGCGCGATAGTCGAGGCGCGCGCGTATGACGATGCCGCCGGCCGCAAGCAATTGTCCCTCGCCACCCGCTCCGACCTGCCGATCCAGGAGCAGGTGGGTGCCCGCGGTGCGACATGGATCGACCGCCAGCTACTCGCGGCGGACCAGGTGACCTCCAGCGCCGGATTCGGCGCCGAGGTGCGCGAGGCGATGGAACGCCGAATTGATCGCTTGGTCGAGGAAGGTCTCGCCCGCCGCCAGGGGCAGCGCGTCATCTTCGCTCGCGACCTGCTCGACACCCTGCGTGGTCGGGAATTGACGGAGGCGGCCTCGAAGCTCGCAGCCGAGAGTGGGCTCGCTCATCGTCCGTCCGCCGAGGGGGAGCACGTCTCAGGCATCTACCGTCAGCGCGTCACCCTGTCGTCCGGTCGTTTCGCCATGATCGATGACGGGATGGGATTCCAGCTCGTGCCATGGCGGCCGGCGCTGGAGCAGCAGCTTGGCAAGCAGATCGCAGGCGTCATGTCGCCGGGCGGCGGCGTCGACTGGAATTTCGGGCGCAAGCGCGGGCTGGGCCTATAACTAAACCCACCTCAAGCGAGCTCTTTGCCCATCGTGCCATTCACCGATTGTTTTGCGCCTTTCTAATGGTCGCCAAGGCGGCGGGGCGTTGGCGGCGCCGGGCGGCGCTCGGCCGAAATCACGGATCGGCGACACAAGACATCATCGTTGACTTCCGCGGGTGTCTGCGGAATGTGTGGGGGACGGGGATGGAGTCCCCCAAAACCGCCCCGTTGGGCTGATGACTCCTGCTGCGCTTCAGTGTGCGCTGCGGGGAGTTGTGCCTGTTTCCCGGCCGTGCCTGCTGCTGCGTTCAATGGTGGCAGTAAAGGTTGGTTGAATGCCCACGACATTGATTATTGCACTAGGTGGTGCGCTCGGGACGATCGCGCGGTACTGGATCGCTCTGCTGGCAACTCCCATCAGCCGGACGCTGCCCTTAGGTACGATCGGCATCAATATCGCCGGGTCCTTTCTGATCGGGTTTTTTGGAACGCTGACCCTCGCCAGCGGGCGCTATCCGCTGTCTGAAAATGCCCGGTTGTTCTTCATGGTTGGCATCTGCGGCGGGTTCACCACGTTTTCGTCATTCA
The DNA here is from genome assembly GCA_032249615.1 of Acetobacteraceae bacterium. Classification (GTDB taxonomy): domain Bacteria; phylum Pseudomonadota; class Alphaproteobacteria; order Acetobacterales; family Acetobacteraceae; genus JAVVHH01. The sequence goes on along the minus strand of JAVVHH010000235.1, from coordinate 158 downwards.
GCCTGCAAACACTCGATCTCATGCGTGGCGGTGCGTGGTACCGGGCACTAGCGAATGTAGGGTTTTCTGTTGTCCTGTGTCTCGTGGCCGTGGGTCTCGGGCATGCTCTGGCGTCACGGATGAATGGCCAGGCGATCCAGATCACCGAGAATGCATTG
>JAVVHH010000234.1:0-4486 GCA_032249615.1 Acetobacteraceae bacterium | reverse complement strand
CAACTCGAGCACTTCGGTTTCGACGCGGATCGTGTCGCCGTGAAACAAGGGCTTTGGGAAGCGCACCTCGTCCCAGCCCAGATTGGCGATGGCGGTGCCAAGGGTCGTGTCGCCCACCGAGATGCCGACCATCAGCCCCAGCGTGAAGCAGCTATTGACTATTCGCTGGCCGAATTCCGTGTGCTCGCGGCAGTAGTGCTCGTCGAGATGCAGGAGCGCGGGATTGTGGGTGAGGGCGGTGAAAAAGACGTTGTCCGCTTCCGTGATGGTCCGTCCCATCGCGTGCTTGAAAACCTGACCGACCGTCAATTCGTCGAAATACAACCCTGCCATCGTCTTTCCTCTCGCAGCCGACCGTATGAACCAAGGCAAGCAGGGTCAACGGCCGGTCGAAGTCGGAGCGGTCCGCAGAGGGTCACCTCCGCGGACCACCTCAGCCGCAGCGGAGTCCGACGCTAGGCGGAAAGTTCCTTGGCCGACTGCACGACCCGGTCGCACATGCCGTAGGCGATCGCCTCTTCGGCACCCATCCAGTAGTTCCGGTCCGTATCGTCCACGACCTTGTCGTAGGACTGTCCCGTCTCGCGCGCGATGATGCGGTTGATCCGCTCGCGCATCTTGATGATCTCGCGCGCTTCGATGTCGATGTCGGTCGCCGGGCCGCGGACGCCGCCCATGGGCTGGTGCAGCAGAAAGCGCGTGTTTGGCAGGCAGACCCGGTTCTTCTTTTCCGCGGCCAGGTAGATCAGCGCGCCGGCGCTCGCCACCCAACCGGTGCCGACCATGCGGACCGGAACGGCATCGGCAACGAAGCGGATGATGTCGTGGATGGTGTCGCCGCTCTCGACATGGCCGCCGGGCGAGTTGACGAACACGTCGATCGGCGCATCCCCCTCGCTGGCGAGCGCCAGCAGGCGACCGGTGACGTCGCGGGCCAGCTTGTCGTTGATCGCGCCGAAGATCAGCACTTTGCGCTGCTTGAGCAACCGGCTTTCCAGCTCGTTGATCGGCGAGGCAAGGGTGCGGTTGTCGCTCGGCTCCTTCGGCTCCGGGCCGCGCGGCTCAGGCACATCGGGCTCGTCGGGGGCGTCGGGCTCGTCTTCGTCATCGAGTCTCGGATCGAGACGGATCATGCTCACTCCTAGGAATCGGGCTCGCCGTAGTGCAGCCTCGACGCTGTCCAGGTCAACCCGGCTGGATAAAAGGGGGGGTGCGGCGGTCTCGTGGTTCTGACGCTCAGTCCGGCGGAGTGGGAAGCGGTGCGGCTCAGCCTTCTCGTCGCCAGTGGCGCGCTGGTGCTCAGCGTGCCGCTCGCGATCGCGGCCGCGCTACTGCTGAACCAATCGCGCTTCCCGGGGCATTCCATTCTCGACGCGGTGCTGCATTTGCCGCTGGTGCTGCCGCCGGTGGTGACCGGTTGGTTGCTGCTACTGGTGTTCGGCGTGCAAGGGCCGTTGGGGCGGCCGTTGCTCGCCGGGCTGGGCATTCGGCTCGCGTTCACCACCACGGGGGCGGCGCTGGCCACGGCCGCCATGTCGTTCCCGCTCGTGCTGCGCGCGGTTCGGCTCAGTCTGGATAGTCTTGATCCCGGCTTGATCGCGGCGGCCCGCACGCTGGGAGCCGGCCGGGTCGACCGGCTGGTGACCATCACGCTGCCGCTGATCGCGCCCGGCATCTTGGCGGGTGCGGTGACGGCGTTCGCGGCGGGCCTCGGCGAATTCGGAGCGGTCATCACCTTCGCCGCGAACATCCCCGGCGAGACGCAAACCTTGCCGCTCGCGATGTACAGCGCCATCCAGAACCCGGGCGGCGACGCCACCGCCGCCCGCCTGGCGATCGTATCATTCGCGCTCGCCATCATTCTGCTGGTGGTCGCCGAGGCGTCATCTCGCCGGTTGAGGGTGTGGCTCGGCCGCTGAATGCTCGAGATCAGTGTCGTGAACCGGTTCGGCGCCTTCTGCCTGGACGTGACGTTCAATGGCCCGAGCGAGGGGGTCACAGCCATCTTCGGCCCCTCCGGTTGCGGCAAGTCGACCCTGCTCGCCTGCGTAGCCGGTCTGCTGTGGCCGCAGACGGGGCGGATCGCGGTTGCCGGCCAGGTCCTACTCGATACCGAGCGGCGAGTTTTTGTCCCGCCCGAGCAGCGCCGATGCGGCGTGGTGTTTCAGGACGCCCGGCTGTTCCCCCACCTCTCCGTAGAGACCAATCTACGCTACGGCGCCAGGCGGACGCCGGCGGGGGAGGGCGCGTCGTTTGCGGCAGTGGTCGACCTTCTCGGGCTCGCCCCCCTATTGCATCGCCGGCCCGGCCGGTTGTCGGGCGGAGAACGGCAGCGCGTCGCATTGGGCCGGGCTCTGCTCGCGCGCCCGCGGCTCCTCTTGCTGGACGAACCTCTCGCGGCCTTGGACACCGCGCGCCGGCTCGAAGTCCTGCCCTTCCTCGCGCAGGTCTGGCGGGAGTTCCGCATCCCGATGCTCTACGTCACGCATGCGCTCGACGAAGTGGACTACCTCGCCGACACGCTCCTCTTGCTGGACGCAGGCACCGTGCTGGCGGTCGGACCGCTGGAGGCGATGGCGCTGCGCACCGACCTGCCGCTGTCGGCGCGTCAGGATTCCGGCGCGGTGCTGCGCTGCGAGGTCGCCGAGCACGGGCCAGCCGGCCGGACCCGGCTCGCCTTCGACGGCGGGTCGCTCGTCGTGCGGTCCATGACGCAGCCGGTCGGCACTCACGTTCGGGTGCGGATCCGCGATCGCGACGTGTTGGTTGCGACCGAGTTGCCGCGGGGGGTCTCGGTCCAGAACGTGTTGGAGACGAGGCTGGAAGCGATCGCGCCCGCGCAGACCGGGGAGGTCGTGCTGCGGCTGCGAATCGGCGCCAGCGCGCTGCTCGCCCGCATCACCGAGCAAGCCTTGCAGCAATTGGCGCTCGCACCCGGACAGACGGTCTGGGCGCTGATCAAGTCCGTGGCGATCGGCGCCGGCTGATCACTCTCTGGGCGGCAGATCGAGTCTGACGACGACGCCGGCGAGCGCGGGGGAGGGGGCCGGATACAGCTCCATGACGCGCGGATCGTGACCGGGGATGATGTGGTGAGGCGAGGCGGCGGCGGCGCGGACGCGGTCGTAGCTCTCCAGCGTGTCGGCCGTGCTCACGACGATCGGAAACGGGCGCCCCGCTTCCATGTTTTCGTAGAAATGCGAGGCGTCGGAGGCCAGGACCACCAGACCGCGCCTGGTGTTCACCTGGACGAACTGCAGCCCGGCCGAGTGACCCGGCGCCGGATGCAACGTGATGCCCGCATAGAGTTGAACGACCCCGTTGTGCAGGCAGACGCGCCCGGCATAGTTCAACCGCACAAGTGCGACCACGTCCTCGACCTCGAAGGCGGCCCGCAGGAATGGGTACCGCATGTGCCGGCCGACCGCGTAGTGCAGTTCAGGCTCCTGCAGATGCAGCCGCGCCGCGGGAAACAGGTCGAGATTGCCGACATGGTCGTAATGCAGATGCGTCAGCACGAGGTCGGGCACGATGTCGGGGTCGATGTCGAGGAGCGCCAGTGCTTCGCCCGGCGTCAGGCACAACGTCCGACCGCGCTTGGCCGCGACCTCGGCGTTGAATCCGCAATCGACGACCACGACCCGGCCCTCGCCGCGGATCACCCAGAGAAAGTAATCCATCGGCATGGGCCCGTCATGGGGGTCGCCGCCAATGAAATGATCCGACCACCGCGCCTCGCGATGGGCGTAGCGGAGCGCGAAGACCTCGTACTCCGGCAACGGGCTCACGAGGGGGAGGCGGTGGGCGGAGCGGGAATCGCCCCCTCTTTGATGAGTACGTCGTGCGCCACCTTGAACGCATCCAACCCAGCCGGAATGCCGCAATAGGCCGTCGCGTGCAGCAGCACCGCTTGTATTTCCGCGACCGTCACACCGTTGTTCAGCGCGCCTTTCACGTGCAGGCGGATCTCGGCGGGCCGGTTCAAGGCGGTCAGCATCGCCAGGTTCAACATGCTACGCGTCTTGCGCTCGAGCGCCGGGTCGCCCCAGGCCGCACCCCAGCCCCAAGCGGTCGTCAGCCGCTGGAACGGCATCATGAAATCGTCCGCACGGGCGAGCGAGCCGTCCACATACTCGGCGCCCAACACCTCGCGGCGGATCGGTAGCCCCTTGTCGAACAATGCCTCGTCGGACATCTCTGCTCCTCCCTTGATTACCGCCAGGTTAGGCGCGCGATTGAGCCCTCGGCAATGCTCTCATCCGCTGCTCCGCTGCCGCGTATTCGCGCCGGAGCCGCGCCACCAGCTCCCCGGCCGGCACGATGCCGCCGACCGCGCCGATCCCTTGGCCCGATCCCCAAATGTCCTTCCAAGCCTTCCGGCTCGGCCCGAAATCCATCTTGGACGCGTCCGACTGCGGCAGGTTGTCAGGATCGAGGCCGGCCGCCAGCAAGCTCGGTTTGAGGTAGTTTCCGTGCACGCCGGTGA
>JAVVHH010000233.1:0-4567 GCA_032249615.1 Acetobacteraceae bacterium | reverse complement strand
GCAGTTGCGGGAGCGACAGGAACAAGTCCGTCAGCCACATCAGCGCGGTGTCCAACAAGCCGCTGGCCATGCCTGAGACCGCGCCCACGACGATCCCGACGATCACGGCGACGAGCATGGCCGCGAACCCCACGGCGAGCGAGATCCGCCCGCCATAGAGCAGGCGAGCGAGGATATCCTGCCCGAGATCGTCCGTTCCGAGCGGATGCTCCGCCGTTGGGCCCTGCAGCATCGCCGAGAAATCGATGTCGTTGATGGCGACGTGCCAGACGAACGGCCCGATCGCGATAATCCCAACGAGTAGAAGCAGCACGAACAAGCTGATCAGCGCCAGACGATGCTTGCTGAAGCGGCGCCAGGCGTCTTGACCCGGCGTGACGCGCCGCTTCGACCCGGCCAGTGCCGGGCCGGCTTCGAGCGCCGTCTCAGCGGAGAGCGATACGGGGGTCGAGCCAGCCATACAGCAGATCCGCGATCAGATTGAACAGCACGACGAGAACGGCGAACACGAACGTCACGCCCATCACAACGGGCGTGTCGTTGGCCAGGATGGACGAGATCAGCAGCGAACCGATCCCGGGCACACGGAAGATCTGCTCGGTGATGATGGCGCCGCCGAACACCACCGGCATCTGCAGCGCGACCAGCGTAACCACGGGGATCATCCCGTTCCGGACGATGTGCCGCAGCACCACGCGCGCCTTGCCGATGCCTTTGGACCGCGCCGTCGTCACGTAATCCAGCCGCACCACGTCGAGGATGGAGGAGCGGACGTAGCGCACCAGCGAGGCCCCCTGGAACAAGCCGAGCACGAGGACCGGCATGATCGACTGCTTGACCATCTCGCCCCACCAGGCCAGCCCCGTCGCTTGCAGGTCGGACCGGAACACCGTCGGCAGCCAGCCCAGTTGCACGCTGAACAGCAGGATCAGGAGCAGGCCGGTGAAAAACGTTGGCAGCGAGAAACCGACGAAAGCCAACGTGTTGGCGATTTGGTCGAACAGCGAATACGGCTTGAGCGCCGCCAGAACGCCTACCGGCACCGCCACGACGACGGCCAGCAATTGCGCCGCGCCGATGACCGCGAGGGTCACGGGGACGCGCTGCCAGATGAGCGTGTCGACGTCCATCCGGCTGACGAATGAGAACCCCCAATCGCCCTGCACCATCGCCAGCAACCAGTGCAGGTAGCGTGACCAGACCGGGTCATCGAGCCCGAACTTGGCCCGCAACGCCAGCCGGACCGAGGCCGGCACGTTCGGGTTGCTCGCCAGCTCCCCGAACGGATCGCCGGGGGCAAGCGCCAGCACGGTGTAGAGGATGAGGCTGATGGCGAGCAGGCTCGGGATGGCGATCAGTGTTCGCCGCAGCAGGTAAGCGCCCGACACTGTTTCAGCTCAGCTCTCCTTCCACCAGTTCGGCAACGAGCCGATTTGGCTTTCAAACCCGCTCGGCGTCGCGCGCAGTTTGTTGCTGATGCCCGCCACGATCGGCCGATAGACGATCGGCAGTACGACATGATTGCGGCACGCCAGATCGTTGCACTCGATGAGCAGCTGCGCCCGTTTGATCGGATCGAGCTCGTATTGCTGCTTGTCCCAGGTCTCGTCGTATTCCTTGCTCTGCCAGCGGCTGATGTTGCGCCCCTGCCACTTGTTCTCCTTTTGCGCTGCCTCGGTCGAGTAGAAGATCCGCAGCCACACCGCAGGGTCCGGCGTATCGGAAGTCGTGTTGTACTCTTCGAGGTCGCAATAGAACTTGGAGTAGGTATCCGGATTGGCCACGTCGGACGAGAAGAACACTGACGCGACCACCGACTTCAGCTCGAGATCGATGCCGGCCTTCTGGCACGCCTGCTTGATGATCTGTTGGGTCTTCTGCCGCGGTTGGTTGATGGAGGTCTGGAACACGAGCTTGATCGGCTTGCCATCTTTGACGCGGATCCCGTCCGGCCCCGGCTTCCAGCCCGCCTGGTCCAGCACGGACTTCGCCTTCTCGACGCTGAACTCATAGTGCATGTTCGGTGAGTCGAACCGCTTCGGCACGTTGACGAAGTTGGCCGTCGCCACGCCGCCGCGGCCGTAGATGTATTTCTGCACCGCGTCCCGCTCGATCAGGTAATTGAGCGCTTCGCGAACCGCCGGGTCGGACAAGACCGGGTGCTTGGTCTTCAGGCTCGACCGCTGTCCATCCACTTCGACGTTCGGATCGGTGAAGTTGACGACGATATGCTCGATGGCTGGGCTTTCGGCAGTGTACACGTGGCCGTTGCCGCCCTTCTCCATCCGGCTCAGCACGTCGTCTTCGACCTGCAGGTTCCACGCGTAGTCGAACTCGCCGGTTTGCAGCACGGCGCGCGCCGCCGACGCCGCATCGCCGCCGCCCTTCATCTGAATCTCGTCGAAGAACGGCCTGTTCGGCTCGAAATAGTCGTTGTTGATTGTGCCGGAGACGAGGTCACCCGGCCTGAACTCCTTGAATTTATACGGCCCCGTGCCGACGGGCGAGAGGTTGGTAGGGGCGTCGCGTGACTTGGCGCCGATGTAGTTTTCGAACAGATGCTTCGGAATCAGGCACCCGTAATTACCGACGAAAGCGTTGGCCCAGAACGGTGTGGCTTGCTGGAATATGACCTTGACCGAGTGATCGTCGACTTTTTCCACCTGCACGTCTTGGTAAAGACCGATCGTCACCGACGCAGTCGCCGGGTCCTTGGCGTATTGCCAGTTGAAGACACAGTCATCCGCCGTGAACGGCGTCCCGTCGTGCCATTTGACGTCCTGCCGCAGCTTCCAGGTGACCGACTTGCCGTCTTCGGAAAGGCCCCCGTTCTCCTTGCTCGGCAGTTCCGCAGCCAGAACGGGGTAGAGGTTGCCTTCTACGTCCCAGCTCGCCAGCGGCTGATAGAAGATCCGGCTCGCATCCTGGTCCTTGGTGCCGATGGCGAAATGGGGATTGAGCAACGTGGGGGCTTGCCACCACAGCACCTTCAGCAGTCCGCCGCCGCCGCGCTTTGTGGGTTTATACGCATCTTCCTTGGGTTGCGCATGGGCGACGCCTCCCATGGTCAGCAGCTGCGTCGCCATGGGCGCCGAGAGCCCCACCAGCAGTAGCCGGCGCATGAAGCCGCGGCGGGAAAGGCGGCCCGCTTTGACGTCGTCAATCAGGGCCTGGAGGTTCAAACTCATAGGATTCCGCCACTATCTGCATCGTGATAGCCTTCAGATGATCAGGTCTATGCATGAGGGTCAATGCCGGTCTGCATCTCTGGCACGGCTCGGCGTCCGGTTCCAGCCGAGTTGACGCTGCATCGGCGCGCATCGAACCTATTTGAAGAGCATGGCCTACCCTACCCCGAGCACGCCCGCGGGCCTGTCACGCGTTTTGGCACCGCTGAAGAAGGTCATCGCGACCGAGGTATCGTCTATTTTCAACGATCGTAGCCGCGGCGAACGCCCCGTGATGCGGCGTGGCGATGGTTGGTTCGGTCCTAATGCCGTCGTCTGGCGCGTGCACGGGGACATCGCCGGCATGATGGTCGGCGGCATCGCCGCGCTAATGCTGCAGATGCTGCATCCCGCCGTGCTTGCCGGCGTGTGGGACCACTCGCAATTCCGCAGCGACCTCAACGGCCGGCTACGCCGCACCGCGCGCTTCATCGCGCTAACGACGTACAGCAGCGCCGAACAGACCGAGGCGGCCATCGAGCGCGTCCGCAAGATCCACAGCTACATCGGCGGCACGCTTCCCTCCGGCGAGCCCTACAACGCCAACGACCCCGAACTACTGGCCTGGGTGCACGTGACCGAGGCCACGAGCTTCCTCGAGGGTTGGGTCCGCTACGCCGAGCCGCGGATGACGCTTGCCGATCAGAACCGCTACTTCGCCGAGATCGCCCGCGTCGGCCGGGCTCTGGGGGCCGACCCGGTGCCAACCACCAAGGCCGACGCGCGCCGCCTCATCCAGGACATGCGGCCCAGCCTACTGGTCGATGACCGCACCCGCGAAGTCGCCCGCATCCTGCTCAGCAAGCGCGCCGACAAACCGATCGCCGAGCCGCTGCAGCAACTGACGATGCAGTCAGGCCTCGACCTGATGCCCGACTGGGCCCGCTGCATGCACGGCATCTCCAGCCCGGCCTTCCGCCCGCTGCTGCGGGCCGGCACCATGGGCGTCGCCCGCACCCTACGCTGGGCTTTCGCCTGACGCAACCGGACCGCAGCGGCGAGGTCGCGGCTACTCGCCGGTTGCCCGGGTCACTTGCCGCTTCGGATCCCAGTGCAGCGTGATGGTTTCATACTGGCAAAGGTCGACGTCGTCCCACGTCGCCGTCGAGTCGTCGTCATGATACTTGACCATGATGTCGTATCGGCAATGGCCGCTGCCGTGCGGGAAGGTGATGTTCACATGCTCCCCGTCGTCCAGCGCGTCGCGGCCCATGATGTCCCGGCCCCAATTCCGGCCGCTATGTTGGCTGACATAGACCTCGTCGATCTGATAGCCGGTCTTGTTGTCAGTCAGGTTGAATACATCTCCCGGCAGACAGTCCTTTCACGTCTCCGTGCAG
>JAVVHH010000232.1:0-4631 GCA_032249615.1 Acetobacteraceae bacterium | reverse complement strand
GAGCCGTATGCGCGGGAAAGGTTGGCGCGGCTGATCACGCCGGGGAGCGTGGCCGTCATCGGCGTGTCGGAACGGGCCGGGGCGTTCGGGAGCCGGGTGATGGCGAACATGGCCGGGTTCGATGGCCGGCTCTATCAAGTCAATGGAAAGTATCAGGAGCTGGGCGGGCGGGCCTGCCATCCCAGCCTCGCGGCGTTGCCGGAGGTGCCGGATTGTGTGGTTGTGGCGGCGGGGCGCGACGCGGTGGAGCCGATCGTGGCGGAGTGCGCGCGGCTCGGGGTCGGCGCCGTCGTCATCCTCGCGGCGGGGTTCGCGGAGACGGGCAAGCCGGAGCACGTGGCGCTCCAGGCGCGGCTGGTCGCGATGGCGGGGGAGGCCGACATGCGGCTGGTCGGGCCGAACACGATCGGACTGGTCAACTACGCGATCGGCGCCGGGCTGACCTTCTCGGCGATGCCGGACCGTCGCGCTCTTGCCCCGCACGCCATCGGCATCGTCAGCCAATCGGGTTCGCTCGGCTTCGCGCTCAGCCAGGCGGTCGAGCGCGGCGTTTCGGTCAGCCACGTGCTGACCGCCGGCAATTCCTGCGACGTCGACGTGGCCGACGAAGTCGCCTACCTCGCGACCGACCCGCACTGCAGGGCCATCGCCTGCGTGTTCGAGGGGATGGCCGACCCCGGCCGCATGATCGCCGCGGCCGAGCGGGCCTGGGCCGCTGACAAGCCGCTGGTGATGTACAAGATGGCGACCGGCGAGGAGGGCGCGCGCGCCGCCCTCTCGCACACCGGCTCGCTCGCGGGCTCCGAGGCGGCCTATCGTGCGGCATTCGCCCGCGCCGGGGTGATCCAGGTCGACGCGCTCGAGGCGCTGGTCGAGGCCGCTTCGTTCTTTGCCAAGGCGCCGCCGCCCACCGCACCGGGCGTGGCCGTGATCGCCACCTCGGGAGGCGCCTGCATCATGGCCGCCGACAAGGCCGAGCGCCACGGCGTCGCCCTGCCGCAGCCCGGCCCCGAAGCGGCCGCCGTGCTGGCCGTCCACATTCCCGAATTCGGCTCGACCCGTAACCCCTGCGACGTAACGGCCCAGGCGATCAGCGACGCCGGCGGGCTAGCCGCCTGCACGCAGGCGCTGCTCTCCGATCCGGTGTTCGGCGCGCTGGTCACGACCCAAGGCTACGCCTACGCGGCCGCCACCGCGCGCCTGCCCACCTTCGCCGCCGCGGCGCGCGACAACGGCAAGATCGTCTGCAGCGTCTGGGTCCCCGAGTGGTTCGGCGGCCCCGGCGCGCGCGAGATCGAGACGGACCCGCATCTCTGCCTGTTCCACTCGATGGACCGCTGCTTCGCCGTTCTCGCGGCCTGGCGGCGGCGCCATGCGCAGCGGCAGCGACGGCGGGAGGAGGGCCGGCTCTCGCCACCCGAGGCGGCCGGCCAAGCCCGCGCGCTGCTGCATGCGGCGGGGCGGAGCCTGACGGAGCGCGAAGCCAAGAGGATCGCCGCGCTCTACGGCATCCCCGTCGTGCACGATGAGTTCGTGACATGCGCCGAGGCTGCTGCCGTCGCAGCGGCCGCCATCGGTTTTCCCGTGGTGCTGAAGGGGGAACATCGCGAAATTCAGCACAAGACGGAAGCCGGGCTGGTGCGGCTCGATCTGCGCGACGACAAGGCGGTCCGCGCCGCGGCGGCAGCGATGCTCGGCACGGCCGGCCTCACGGGACTGCTGGTCCAGCCAATGGTCGGCAAGGGGGTCGAGATCATGGTCGGCGCCCGGGTGGACCCGCAATTCGGCCCGTTGGTGGTCGTCGGGCTCGGCGGCGTGTTCGTCGAGCTGTTGCGCGACACCGCGCTGGCCCTCGCGCCGGTGACGCCGGACGAGGCGCTGGCGATGCTCGGCTCATTGAAGGCGGCTGCGGTGCTGGAGGGCTTCCGGGGGAGCGCGCCGGTCGACCGGCAGGAGCTGGCCAACATCGTGGCGCGCTTCTCCGAGCTCGCGGCGGACCTGGCCGACGAGGTCAGCGAGATGGAGATCAACCCGCTGATCGCGAGCGGGGACCGGATCATCGCGGTCGACGCGCTGATCGTGAGGGCTTGATGCAGGCTTGGGTCGTCGAGCAACTCGGCGCGATGTCGCTGGCGGAGCGGCCTGACCCGGTCGCCGGCCCCGGCACCTACGTGGTGCAGGTCGATGCGGCGGGGGTGAACTTCTCCGACATCCTGATGATCAAGGGCAAATACCAGCGTAAGCCGCCGCTGCCCTTCACGCCGGGCGTCGAGATCGCGGGGATCGTGCTCGAGGCGGGGGAGGGGGCTCCGCTCCGGCCCGGGCAGCGCCTGTTCGCCAGCCTGCCGAGCGGCGGGTTCGCCGAACGCGCGCTGGTCCCGGCCGCAGCCGCGCGGCCGATCCCGGATGACGTGCCGTCCGAAGCGGCGCTCGTGCTGCTCGGCATCAACTACCCGACCTCGTATCACGCGCTGCACGGGCGGGCCGCCATCCGCGCTGGTGAGACCGTGCTGGTGCATGCGGCGGCGGGTGGGGTCGGCAGCGCGGCGGTGCAGATCGCGGTGGCGGCGGGCTGCCGGGTGATCGCGACGGCCGGGTCGCCGGAGAAGCGCGAGACGTGCCGCATGCTGGGGGCGGAACTGGTGATCGACTACGCCGCGGCCGATTGGGTCGACACGCTGCGTGCCGATTTCCCCGACGGCGTCGATGTCATCTACGACCCGGTCGGCGGCTCGGTCGGCGAACAGAGCCTGCGCGCGCTCGCCTGGCGCGGGCGCTATCTGGTGGTGGGTTTCGCCGGCGGTCCGATCACGGCGCTGGCTGCGAACCGCCTGCTTCTGAAGGAGTCTGCCGCCCTGGGCGTGTTCTGGGGCGAGACGCGCAGCCGCGAACCGGAGGTCGCGGCGCAAGTCAGCCAGGAGGTGCTCGGCCTCTATCGCACCGGCGCGCTCGACCCGCTGATCGGGGGCCGTTTCCCGCTCGGTCGGGCGCAGAACGCCTTGGACGCGCTCGGGGCACGGCGCACTGTCGGCAAAATCCTGATCACCCCCACCTGAAACTCTCCGCAGGCAAGGAACCGCACCGTGGAATTCAGTCACAGCCCAAAGGCGGAGGAGCTGCTCGAGCGACTCCACGCGTTCATGGACGAATACATCTACCCCAACGAGAAGACCTTCAAAGACGAGCAGGCCGCCATGGTCGACCGCTGGCAGCCGGTTCCGGTGGTCGAGCGGCTGAAGCCGGTGGCGCGCGCGGCCGGGCTGTGGAACCTGTTTCTGCCGCATAGCGATCGTGGCGCCGGCCTCTCGAACGTCGATTATGCGCCGCTCGCGGAGGTGATGGGGCGGGTGCACTGGTCCTCGGAGGTGTTCAACTGCTCCGCGCCCGACACCGGCAACATGGAGACCATCGACCGTTACGGGACCGCAGCCCAGAAGGAGGAATGGCTCGAGCCGCTGTTGCGCGGCGAGATCCGGTCGTGCTTCTGCATGACGGAGCCGGATGTCGCTTCGTCCGACGCGACTAACATCCAGTGCACCATCACCCGCGACGGCGGCGAGTATGTGATCAACGGGCGGAAATGGTGGTCGTCGGGCTCCGGCGATCCCCGTTGCAAGATATTGATCGTGATGGGCAAGACCGACCCGAACAGCCCGGACAAGCACCGCCAGCAATCGATGATCCTGGTCCCAGCGGACACCACGGGTGTCACGATCGAGCGCATGTTGCCGGTGTTCGGCTACGACGACGCGCCGCACGGGCACGGCGAGATCAGCTTCAACAACGTCCGGGTGCCGGCGGAGAACATCCTGCTGGGCGAGGGGCGCGGCTTCGAGATCGCGCAGGGCCGCCTCGGGCCGGGACGGATCCACCACTGCATGCGCGCGGTCGGGCTGGCGGAGCGGGCGCTCGAGATGATGTGCAAGCGCCTCGTCGGGCGCAGCACGTTCGGCAAGTCGATTGCCGATCAGGGCGTCATGATCGAGCGCATCGCCAACAGCCGCATCCAGATCGACCAGACTCGGCTGCTGGTGCTGCACGCCGCCTGGAAAATGGACACTGTCGGCAACAAGGAGAGCCGCCGCGAGATCGCCGAGATCAAGGTGGCGGCGGCGACCATGGCCGGCGAGGTGGTCGACCGCGCGATCCAGGCCTTCGGCGCGGCAGGCGTCTCCAACGATTTCGGCTTGGGCGCCATGTATAAGTATGCCCGCACGCTGCGGATCGTGGACGGTCCCGACGAGGTGCACCGCCATCAGCTCGGGCGCCAGGAACTCGCGAAGTATCGCCCGGCGCGCAACCATGTCTGATTCCGGCGGCCCGGAGCTCGTTCCGGTCCTGCCGAACCATCGCTTCGACGAGGCGGCGCTGCGGCGCTTCCTCGCCGGGCGGCTGCCTGGGATCGAGGCCGGCTGCGAGGTCCGGCAGTTCCAGGGCGGGCAGTCGAACCCGACTTTCCATTTGCAGACGCCGGAGGCTGCCTACGTCCTGCGCAAGAAGCCCGGCGGCGTGCTGCTCGCCTCGGCGCACGCGGTCGAGCGGGAATACCGGGTCATGCAGGCGCTCGGGCCCACGGACGTGCCGGTGCCGCGCATGCGGTTGCTCTGCGAAGACCCGGCCATCATCGGCAC
>JAVVHH010000231.1:0-4647 GCA_032249615.1 Acetobacteraceae bacterium | reverse complement strand
CGCGAAGCAATCCTTGAAGGTCGGGCCGCCCTCGCTGGCGTACTTGGTCTCCGGCGGCACGCCGAGCGCCTGGCAGAAATCCTCCTGATGGATCCGGCGCACAATGCCATCGGCGTCGATGGCGCGGTCATAGCGCTGGACCAGCAGAAACGATCGATCCTGAACGGTGCGCACTTCTGCCGACGCGACGTCGAGGCCGATTGCGGCGGCAAGGCGCATGACGAACGCCTCGTTCTCGGTCGTGGCCGTGAAGCGGGATATCGGGGGCTTGAGAATATGCGTCGTGGGCTGGCCAGGCGCAGGCAACGCCACTGCACCTTCCACCAGAACCGCCGGCACCTTCGATTGCGCGCCAGCAAGAGAGAGACGAAGGCCTTCCTCGCCCGCGAGCAGTGGGCGGACGGGCAGCGCGTCCAGCACCCGGATCAGGCCTGCATCGTCAAGCATGGTTGGCTGCCGGTCGAGGGCCAAAGCGGTCGGTGGCTCACCGGGTGGCAGAAGCTGGAGCGCGCCTGCGACATCGCCGCCGAGGCGATCGAGAAGGGCGAAATCATTGGCGCGCGACACGCCGAGCGCCTGAGCCGCCGCGTCGCGCTGGCCTTCCTCCGGGAGGAGGCCACCGAAGAACGGGCGGCACTCGCGGCGAGTGAACGGTTCCGCCCGCTTTGGCAGCGAAGCGGACAAGGGCTGCGCCGCCTCATCGTCAAGCCAATCCGGCGCATAGGCGAAGCCGAGTTCACCGTGCTTGTCCTGCGTCAACTGGCCCACCAGGCGCCCATCCCACCAGATATCGAGGGTGCGCGTCATGCCTTCTGAGGACCCTTTGGCCGCGCTCCTTTGGTGTCGGACGGCGGCGTGATATCGAGCGAACATCCGAGCGCAGACAGGACCTGAAGCGTCTTGCCGATCTGTGCAGTCGGCTTGCCGGCCTCGAGCTCGACGATGAAGCGCAGGCCGACTCCCGCTGCACCCGCAAGCTCGTCCTGCCGCAGGCCAGCGGCCTTGCGGGTCGTCCGGACAATGTCGCCGATCTCGGCGGTGGTGAGGTTGCGTCTGGCCATGATATTTACCGAACGGGAAATTATCATGGATTCCTGAAGAATGTCTATCAGAATTTCCCGCTCGGGAAAGCCTGCGTCTCGGGGTAGCTCCCGGGCCTGAATTATTCCCGCTCGGGAAAACGTGCCGATCGAGAGCCTCAGACGCTGCCGTGGCTCGACGCCAGTCCGCCGATCACCTGTCTTTCTTCGCCACAGTACGATGAACCCCTGAGCGTTGTTGCAACGCCCCAATTCCTGCCTTTCTTACTCATCCCCGATCCAGGGCCGCGCATCGCGCGCCTGCCAAGCGAACGGGGACGACGTGGCGGTCAACCATCAGCAATCGGAAGCAGCCTCATGCGGCGCACGCATGTTGCGCACCGCGTTGGGGCCTGCGATTGCCCGATTTCTGGAAGACCCTGCAGTCGTCGAGGTCATGCTCAACCCGGATGGGCGGCTTTGGGTCGACCGGCTCTCTGACGGACTGTCCGATACGGGAGAGCGACTTTCGGCGGCCGATGGCGAACGCATCGTCCGCCTCGTCGCCCACCATGTCGGCGCCGAGGTGCATGACCGTCGGCCGCGCGTCTCGGCCGAGCTTCCCGAAACCGGCGAGCGCTTCGAGGGCCTGCTGCCGCCGGTCGTGACGGCACCGGTCTTCGCAATCCGCAAGCCAGCGTTCGCCGTCTTCACGCTCGACGACTATGTCGCGGCCGGCATCATGACGGCAGACCAAGCCGCCATTCTCCGGCAGGCGGTCGCAGCGCGCGCCAACATCCTCGTCGCCGGCGGAACCAGCACCGGCACGACCACCCTGACCAACGCCCTGCTGGCTGAGGTTGCGAAGACGACCGACCGCGTCATCGTCATCGAAGACACACGCGAGCTGCAATGCCGGGCGCAGAACATCGTCGCCATGCGCACCAAGGACGGCGTCGCGACCCTGTCCGACCTGGTGCGTTCGTCGCTGCGGCTGCGGCCGGATCGGATCCCGATCGGCGAAGTGCGTGGGTCAGAGGCGCTCGATCTCCTGAAGGCCTGGGGCACCGGCCATCCCGGCGGGATCGGCACGATCCACGCGGGCACTGCGCTCGGCGCGCTACGCCGCCTTGAACAGCTCATCCAGGAAGCCGTCATCACCGTCCCCCGGGCGCTGATCGCCGAGACCATCGACCTCGTCGCCGTTCTCTCCGGCCGCGGTGCCGCGCGGCGCCTTGCCGAACTCGCCCGCGTCGATGGGCTCGCAGCGGACACCGACTACCGCCTTTCCCCCGCAACCCAGCCTCCAGCCCCACAAGGAGATCCCGCATGATCCGACACATCGCGCGCGGCCATCAGCGCCTCGCGACCGCCGCCACGGCGCTGACTCTGAGCTTCCTTCTGGCGCCCGCTGCTCACGCATCCGGCTCCTCCATGACTTGGGAAGCGCCGCTGCAGTCCATCCTCCAGTCGATAGAGGGGCCGGTCGCCAAGATCATCGCCGTCATCATCATCATCGTCACCGGTCTGACGCTGGCGTTCGGCGACACGAGCGGGGGATTTCGCCGCCTCATCCAGATCGTCTTTGGCCTGTCGATCGCCTTCGCGGCGTCCAGCTTCTTCCTGTCGTTCTTCTCGTTCGGCGGCGGGGCGCTCGTCTGATGGCGGGCCTCCTGCATCATCCCGATGAAGTCGCGGGCTTCTCGGTTCCGGTCCACCGCGCGCTGACCGAACATATCCTGCTGGGCGGCGCACCACGCAGCATCGCCATCATGAACGGCACGCTCGCCGGCGCCGTCGGTCTCGGCTTGCGGCTGTGGCTGGTCGGTCTCCTCATCTGGGCGATCGGCCATTTCGCCGCCGTCTGGGCGGCGAAGCGCGATCCGCTCTTCGCGGAGGTGGGCCGCCGGCATTTGCGCATTCCGGGTCATTTCGCGGTCTGAGGCGCGGCCATGATGAACCTCGCCGAATATCGCCGCGCCGCGACCCGCCTCGCTGATTTCCTGCCCTGGGCGGCGCTGGTCGGCGAAGGGGTCGTGCTCAACAAGGATGGCAGCTTCCAGCGCACCGCGCGTTTTCGTGGTCCCGATCTCGACTCTGCTGTGGCCGCCGAACTGGTCGCCGTCGCCGGTCGCCTCAACAACGCCTTCCGACGTCTGGGCTCGGGCTGGGCGATCTTCGTCGAAGCGCAGCGTCACGAGGCCGCCTCCTATCCGGCAAGCCGCTTCGCCGATGCCGCCTCCGCCCTCGTCGATGCCGAGCGCAAGGCCGACTTCGAGGAAGCCGGCGCGCATTACGAGTCGAGCTACTTCCTGACCTTCCTCTATCTCCCGCCCGCCGAGGACGCCGCACGGGCCGAGACCTGGCTCTACGAGGGCCGCCAACAATCCGGCGTCGATCCCCATGAAGCCCTCGCGGCCTTCATTGACCGCACAAACCGGGTTCTCCAGCTCGTCGACGGTTTCATGCCGGAATGCCGGTGGCTCGATGACGCCGAGACCCTGACCTACCTGCACGCGACAGTGTCCACGAAGCGCCACCGCGTGCGCGTTCCGGAAACGCCGATCTACCTCGATGCGCTTCTGGCCGATGAGCCGCTGACCGGCGGCCTCGAACCGCGGCTCGGCTCCGCGCACGTGCGCGTACTGACGATCAACGGCTTTCCGACGGCAACGACGCCTGGAATTCTCGACGATCTCAACCGGCTCGCCTTTCTCTATCGCTGGTCCACGCGGGCGATCCTCCTCGACAAGACGGACGCCACCAAGCTGCTGACGCGCATCCGGCGGCAGTGGTTCGCCAAGCGCAAGTCGATCGCCGCGATCCTGAAGGAGGTGATGACCAACGAGGCATCCGCGCTCGTCGATACGGACGCTGCGAACAAGGCGGCCGATGCCGACATGGCCCTGCAAGAGCTTGGAGCCGACTATGCGGGTCAGGCCTATGTGACCGCCACCGTCACCGTCTGGGACGCTGATCCGCGCACCGCCGATGAAAAGTTGCGCCTGGTGGAGAAGGTCATCCAGGGCCGCGACTTCACCGCGATGCCCGAGACGATCAACGCCGTCGATGCCTGGCTCGGTTCGCTGCCCGGCCATGTCTACGCCAACGTCCGGCAGCCACCGATCTCAACCCTGAACCTCGCCCACATGATTCCGCTCTCGGCGGTCTGGGCCGGGCCGGAACGGGACGAGCATTTCGGTGCGCCGCCGCTGCTTTACGGAAAGACCGAAGGCAGCACGCCGTTTCGCTTTTCGCTGCATGTCGGCGACGTCGGCCACACGCTGGTCGTCGGGCCGACCGGCGCCGGCAAGTCCGTGCTGCTCGCGCTCATCGCGCTTCAGTTTCGGCGCTATCCGGATGCACAAGTCTTCGCCTTCGACTTCGGCGGCTCGATCCGGGCGGCCGCGCTGGCGATGGGGGGCGACTGGCACGACCTCGGCGGCAGCCTGACGGACGGCGCCGCGTCGTCGGTGTCCCTTCAGCCGCTCGCGCGCGTTCACGAAACCCACGAGCGCGCATGGGCAGCCGACTGGATCGCCGCCATCCTTGCCCGCGAGGGCGTCACGATCAAGTGATCTGCCCCCCGCTGAGTGGCCCAGAGACTATGATAGTCTGGACCACGAAA
>JAVVHH010000230.1:0-4661 GCA_032249615.1 Acetobacteraceae bacterium | reverse complement strand
GCGCGTGTTCCTCGGGGGCGACTTCGTGACGATCACGAAGTCCGACCTCGCGGACTGGGCCACACTGCGCCCGCAGGTGCTAGGGGCGCTGATGGAGCATTTCGTCGCCGAGCGGCCCGTGATCGAGGGCAGCGGCGACGCGGTGGCTGAAGACGTCTCCCCGGAAGACCAGGAGGTCGTCGACCAGATCAAGGATCTGCTCGACACTCGCGTGCGCCCGGCGGTGGCCGGCGACGGCGGCGACATCGTGTTCCGCGGCTACCGCGACGGCGTAGTCCGCCTGCACATGCAGGGCGCCTGCAGCGGCTGCCCCTCCTCGAGCGCCACGCTCAAGCATGGCATCGAGAACATGCTGCGGCACTACGTGCCGGAGGTCGTGTCGGTGGAGCAGGTCGAGTTTTGATCGATTCCGCCAGCCTGGACATTCTCTTCCGGACGGCCCGCACCCACTACCACTGGCTCGATCAGCCCGTTTCCGACGACGAGCTCCGGGCCATCTACGACCTCATGAAGATGGGACCGACCTCGGCGAATTCCTCGCCGGCGCGGTTCCTGTTCCTGCGCACGCGGGCGGCCAAGGAGCGGCTGCGTCCGGCCCTTTCGGCCGGCAATGTCGACAAGGCGATGACCGCCCCCGTCGTCGCGATCGTCGCGACGGATCCGAGATTCTACGAGTCGCTTCCCTATCTCTATCCGCAAGCCGATGCCCGCTCCTGGTTCGCGGGCAACGAAGAGCTCGCCGCAGTGACCGCGATGCGGAACGGAACCTTGCAGGGCGCCTATCTCATGATGGCAGCGCGCGCGGCCGGCCTCGATTGCGGGCCGATGTCTGGCTTCGACAACGAGCAGGTCGATACCGAATTCTTCGGGGCCGAGGGGTGGAAGAGCAACTTCCTGGTCTGCCTCGGCCACGGCGACCCGGCCCATCCCAGCCAGCGCGCGCCCCGCCTCGGTTTCGACGAGGCCTGCCGCCTGCTGTAGGCGGAATATGCCGCGGGTTCTGACCCTCGACGCGTTCATGGCGACGAGCTCTGCCGGGCTCGTCGCTGACGGCGTCCTGCTGGGCTGGTGCCGGGCCGAGGCCGACCTGGCCGAGCTGCCGCTGCTGGTGGAGGCTTTGTTCGCCGATCATGGGCGGCACCTGGATATCGTGGCCGTGGTGGCCGGCCCTGGCAGCTTCACGGGGCTGCGCGCCTCCATTGCCTTGGCCCACGGCTTGGGGCTGGCGTCCGGCGCGTCGGTGGTGGGCGTCACCGTCGCGGCGGCGCTCAATCCGGGCGGGGCGCGCCCGATCTGGGCGGCGGTCGACAGCAAGCGGGGACGGGTCTTCCTCGATCGGAGCGGCGAGATCGGCAGCTTCGCCGTGGACGCGCTGCCGCTGCCGACCGGTCCGATCGCCCTCGGCGGCGATGCCGCGCTGGCGGCAGGCGAGTTCCTGGCCTCGCAAGGCGTAGACGTGCAGCTGACGACGCCGTTGCTGCCGGACCCGCTCGGGATCGCCGCGGCGGCGCTGGCCGGGCGGACCGTCGCTCCCCAGCCGGTCTATGTCGATCCTCCCGCGGCCCGGCCCGGTGCGGCAGGACGGCCGGCGCCGGCGTGATCGAACCCGCGTGATCGAGCCGGCAACGCGGTTCCACGTGGAAACCATGGCCGTGATCCACGCTGCCGCGTTCCCCGACGGCGAAAGATGGGGCCGCGACGTGATCGACCTGCAACTCGCCGCACCCGGCGCGTTCGGCTTCATCGCCCCCGCGGGTGGCTTCATCCTGGCGCGCGTGGCCGCCGACGAGAGCGAGATCCTGACGCTCGCGGTGGGGCCCGAAGCGCGCCGAGGCGGTTTGGGCCGCGGCCTCGTCCGCGCCGTGCTGGCGGAGGCGTCCATCCGGCATGCCCGCGCGACGTTCCTGGAGGTGTCCGAAGCCAACGCCCCCGCGCGCGCACTCTACGCCGGCTGCGGCTTCGTCGAGGTCGGCCGCCGGGCGCGCTACTACGGCGGGGTGGTCGACGCGCTGGTGCTTCGCGCCGCTATCCCTTCCGTAGCCACAGCTGGGTGACCCCATCCGGCCCCGCCACCTGGTCCAGCACGCAGTGACCTTGCTCGAGAGCGGTCTTGGGCACGTTCCGCGTCGGTTCATCCCCGGCCAGCAGCACGAGCAACACCTCGCCTGCCTGCATCCGATCGAGCGCTAGCCTGACCCGCACATAGGTCATCGGGCAGTGCGCGCGCGTGATGTCCAGGCGTGCGTCGGCGCTGTAACGTGCAACCGATCTCTGCTCCATCATCAACCCTTGTAAATAATCACGCGTACTCCGATTGCGGAGGGCTGTTCCAAGTGAGTATATAAGCAGTTACGGGTCAAGTTCGAAGGGGTTGCTAGCATGGCAGAGCCTGGCAGTACAGATGTACTCGAGTTGACGGCGCAGATCGTATCGGCGCATGTCTCCAACAACGCAACCGGTGCGGACACGCTTCCAAGCCTTATCCAGGATGTCTACCGCACGCTATCCGGTGTGGGGCAGGAGAATGCGGCGCCGGAGAAGCAGGCGCCGGCCGTGCCGATCCGCAAGTCGGTGTTCCCCGACCACATCGTCTGCCTGGAAGACGGCAAGAAGCTGAAGATGTTGAAGCGGCATCTCAAGACGTCCTACGGCATGACCCCGGAGGATTACCGCGAGAAGTGGCAGCTGCCTCCGGACTATCCGATGGTCGCGCCGAACTATGCCCAGCACCGCTCGTCGCTGGCCAAGAAGATCGGCCTGGGCACGAAGCCTCGCACGCGGTGAACGACGCGCTTCCCGGCCGCGAGACATCGCGCGGCTGAGTGGCGAGTCGACAGGCACGGTCGCTTTCGGCTATCGCCGAGCGAGGACGGACCGAGCGTTTTAGGGATCCTATGGAATCGCGCCCCAAGCGCTTCTGCGTGCAACATGGCTTCGGCCCGGCAAAATGCCCCGTGCAGCGTGCGAGCGCGCCGAACGGAGCCGAGGCGTCACCCACCCCGTGACCCTGTATCGGCCGCGTCGCAAGCCACCAAGCTTCCGGGAATTGCGCGCTGGCAAGCTCGGGGTCCGCCTCGCCGCGTCGTCCGACGAGATCGATGCGGCGCAAGCGCTGCGCTATCGCGTGTTTTACGACGAGATGGGCGCGACCGCCGAAGCGTCCACCGCCGCCGCCCAGCGTGATGCAGACCCTTGGGATGCCGTCGCCGATCACGTGCTGGTCATCGACCACGAGATCGGCGCCGGCGCCGCCGGAGTGGTGGGGACCTACCGGCTGATCCAGCGCGAGGCCGCCGCCAGCGTCGGGCGGTTCTACTCCGAAGACGAATACGACATCCGCGCCATCACCAGCTTCCCCGGCGGCGTCCTCGAGCTCGGGCGCTCCTGCGTCGATGCGAGCCATCGCGGCCGGGCGGTGATGCAGTTGCTCTGGCGCGGCATCGCCGCCTATATCGACCTGCACGGCATCGACCTGATGTTCGGCTGCGCCAGCCTCGGCGGCACCGATCCCGACGCGCTGGCCGCCGAGCTGACCTATCTTTACGGCCATCATCTGGCGCCTCCCGCCCTCCGGCCGAAGGCGCTGCCCGACCGCTATGTCGACATGCGCCGCCTCGACCCGGCCGCCTACGATCCACGCCGCGCCAACCAGTCGCTGCCGCCGCTGATCAAGGGCTATCTCCGGCTCGGCGGCTTCGTGGGCGACGGCGCCGTCATCGACCGGCAATTCAACACGGTCGACGTCGCGATCGTGGTCAAGACCGATCTCGTCACCGAGCGCTACAGCAAGCACTACGAGCGGCGCAGCCAGGACTGAGAGACCAGATGGATGTGATCATGACCTCCCCTCGCCTCGCGGCGGAGGCGGTGGCGGTGCTCGAGGGCGCGGGCGCGCGCCTGCACTACATGGACCCGTTTCCCCGGGCGGAGGCGGTGGCCGACTTGGCCCGCAAGGTCGGCGCGGTCGCCATCCTGTCGCGCCAGGGCCCGGTCACCGCGGCGGTGATGGACGCGGCGCCCGGCTTGCGCATCGTCGCGCGGCACGGCGTGGGCGTCGACGATGTCGACGTGGCGGAGGCGCAGCGCCGCGGCATCGTCGTCACGCGCGCGCCGGGCAGCAACACGCAAGCCGTCGCCGAGCATACGATGGCCATGATCCTGGCGCTGGCCAAACGCCTGCCGGCGCTTTCCGCGCAAGTCGCTGCCGGCGAGTGGCGGCTCGCGGCGGACAAGGTACGCGACCTCGCCGGGCTCCGGCTGGGGCTGCTGGGCTTCGGCGCGATCGCGCAGGCGGTGGTGCCCTTGGCCCAAGCCTTCGGGATGGACCTCGCTGTGTTCACGCCGTCGGGGCGCGCAGGGGCGGTCGTCGCGATGCCGAACCTGCCCGCGTTGCTCGCCCGCTCGGACGTCCTCTCGCTTCACCTCCCCTACAATCCCTCGACCCGGCACCTGATCGGTCCGGCCGAACTGGCCGCGCTGCCCCGCGGCGCCTTCGTGATCAACACTTCCCGCGGCGGACTCGTCGACGAAGCCGCGTTGTTGGACGCGCTCGAGAGCGGCCAGGTCGCGGGCGCCGGGCTCGACGTCTTCGAAGACGAGCCGCCCGGCCCCGCGCATCCGCTGCGGCGCCATCCGGCCGTCATCGCCACGCCCCACGTGGC
>JAVVHH010000229.1:0-4714 GCA_032249615.1 Acetobacteraceae bacterium | reverse complement strand
ATCGCTACTGGTGCAGCTCGGGGTCGAACGCCTTCGACGACTCCGGCGCGCGCGTCGCTTCCAAGGCGGCAATATCCGCCTTGGTGAAGTCGGAAAGGGTAAGAACCTCGCGGTCGCGCCGTTTGAGCCGCTGATACTCATCGGCGGAAATCAGCACGGTACGCTCACGGCCATTGCGCGTCACCGCAACGGGCTGGGTCAGGGCCATGTCCTGATAGCGGCCGATGTTACGCTGAAACTCGCCGGCAGGAACTTTGAGCATCCGACGGGACGACCCTTCCGTGTAAGCTGTATTATGCATGAAGTGCATGGGGGATCGCAACTTACTTCAACTGGTCTCGCTACCGCCCAAGCCCCAGCCCGCGCTCCTGCCTCTGCCGCTCACGGTCCTTCTCCGGCTGTGACGGCAGTCCCCGGCGCTCTCGTTTCTCGGCCCGCGCGCGCTGCCGCCCGGCCTCCTTTGCCGCCCGCTCAACCCGCTGGTCCCACGCCGCGCTGAGCGTCATCGCGCGGCGGCCAGCAGCTCGCCGGTCACCCGCGTATCGAGCATTGCCGCCTCATCCACCACCACGACGGTAAGCTTGTTCCAAGCGTCGCGCCCATTCTTCAGCGAATAGCGCGGCATGGACGGTGCGCGCCTCGCGGAACCCGTCCTGCGCCAGGTCCTGGGCCACGGCGTTCGTGGCCGCCAGGCCCACCACCGGTCCCGCCCCTTCGCAAGCCGCATTCCGCAGGAATGCATATTGCGTCTGTACGCTTACCGCTCGCCGGACGGCTCCCTGGTGCAGAACCCGCTAGCGCGGTCGTAAACGTGGCAGAGCCCGGTCAGGGGCAGGCGGAGCCAGGGAGGTCCATTCACGCTGTAGAAGCTGCTCAACCCGCTCCTCACGCAGAGCATAAAGGTCGGACATCATCGCCAGCAGCCTCGAAAGCTGAGGCGAAATCGTCTGCGCGTCACGACGTAGCCACTCGGCACGCTCCTCCATGCGTCGAAGCCGCTCCGCGCTGGTCTCTAGCGCATCCCACGCTTTCCAAAGGGCGTTACTCAATCGTCGCCGATCTGCGACGTACGAGCGTTGATGAGCTGTGATACCGCCGTAACCACCTGTGCAGGGGCAAAGGGCTTATTCATCAGCAGGCTTTTGGGAACGCCCTTGGAAGCCCATTCATGGCCGCTCGCGCCAGTTATGTAGATGACCGGGAGGTCGGCTGTCATCTCGCGAGCATGCCTCGCAACATCCCAGCCCGTCAGCTTCCCTGGGACAAGGTCCACGTCCGTGATCAGCGCCTGAAGGTCCGGCCCAATCTCGTCCAGCACGGCGATCGCCTCCTCGCCAGTAGATGCGGCTCTCACGACATAGCCGCCGTCCGTGAGGGTATCGTCCAAAAGCTGCTGGATAAGGTGGTTGTCTTCGACAACAAAGATCAGGACCGATGTGCTCACGGGAGACTTTCTGCCTGATGGGCGAAAGTCCTTGGCACGTCAGCCGGGTCTCTCAAGCGGGCAACCAGGAAGGCCCGCGTTCCCGCCCTTATACAGTCGCACCGTTGTAGGAGTGAGCCCAAACTCGCCGGCGGTACCGAGACAGCCAGCACGTTTGCGGGAGCCTTCAGAGAGCTGCTCGACATGTGCAGAGGTTTGAGCCTACTCGTCTCAAACGCTATTTGTCTCTTATTGGCCGTCCGATCAGGCGTCCGGCTGACTGGAAGCAGCATGCGCTTTCGCCGTAAACGCAGGAAAGCCGATGCCAAGCGCCAAACCACGGCTTCCGTCCAGCTCCATCAACAACCGCATCCTCAATGCTCTGCCAGCCGATGAGCTGGAGCGCATCCGGCCACGGCTGGAAAAGGTCGCTCTGGTCACCAAAACCGTGCTGATCGCGCCGGACCGTGATGTCGAGAGCGTGCACTTCGTTGAATCTGGGGTTGTCTCCATGGTTTCGACCTTGGAGGACGGTGCTCGCATCGAAGTCGGTATGGTTGGCTTTGAAGGCATGGTCGGCCTGCCTGTCCTACTCGGGTCGGGCACGTCGCCTTGGGAAGCAATGGTGCAGATCGATGGCTCTGCCTTGCGGATGTCAGCCGCGGCATTCCGCTCGACGCTGGCTGAAGTTCCATCCTTGATGGGTACGCTGCTGCGTTATCTGGATGCCGTTCAATCTCAAGTTGCGCAGTCCGCCGCCTGCAATGGCCGGCATCCCGTTGAGCAACGCCTCGCGCGCTGGCTGCTGACGACGCTTGATCGGGTCGGAGGCGACAGTTTCGTCATGACTCAGGAGTTCATGTCCACGATGCTCGGCGTGCGACGGCCGGGCGTAACGCTCGCCGTCGGCGCTTTGCAGCGCGCCGGCCTCGTCAGGCACGAGAGGGGAACCATGCACGTCCTCGATCGGACTGGCTTAGAAGCCTCGTCGTGCGAATGCCATGACATCGTAAAGCGGCGATACGCCTGGTTGATGGACGACTGAGACGCCGCCGTTCGCTTTCGAACGGCGCTCGCGCTGTGCGCGGCCTATGCCCATTCACGTATGCAATCAGCGCCGTGGATGGGAATGTGTCTTCAGGAAAGCTCCAAGCACAGCAAGATCGGGTAAGCTCGGGTGCTTTGCGCCTTGTCGACGACACCGACAAAACCGATCTGGTCGCCCGAGTTGCCCGACTCGAATCCGAAAACCAAGCCCTTCGCGAAGAAAATTCACGCGCGCACCAAATCCTGCGTAGTGCCCTGGACTATGCGATCGTCACCTTAGACGAACAGGGGTGCATCACCGGATGGAATCTCGGGGCACAGCAGGTACTTGGCTACACGGAGGCTGAGGTGCTGGGCCGGTCCGGCGACATGGTATTCACGGCGGAAGATCGTAATCAGGGCAAGTTCACGCTGGAACTCTGCCGCGCCTTAAACGACGGGAAGGCAGAAAACGAGCGCTGGCATGTCCGCCGCGACGGTAGCCGGTTTTGGGCCAGCGGGCTGATGCTGCCCCTGCTTGATGAGGATGGGCAGCCAAACGGGTTCCTGAACATCCTGCGTGACCGTACCGAGGTGCAGATTCAGGCGGAACGCCGTGAGCTGTTGATGGCCGAGATGAACCATCGCGTGAAAAACACCTTCGCCATGGTCCAGGCCGTCGCCGCCCAAACCAGCCGCCACGCGAGCGACATGGCCGATTTCCAGGCGGCGTTTGGCAGCCGGCTGCAAGCTTTGGCCCACTCACATGACTTGCTCATTAGTGGCGGCTGGGACGATGCGCCGTTGCGAGGGATCATTGAGGGTGCATTAGGCACCTATCTCGGCGAGCCGGGGCGGACCACGATCGAGGGTGTTTCGGTTCTGCTCCCGGCAAATTTGGTGGTGGCGCTGACGCTCGCCTTCCACGAACTTGCCACCAACGCAGAAAAGCATGGAGCTCTCTCCGTGCCTGGCGGGTCCGTCCACGTCACCTGGCAACTCAAACTGGCGGCCAAGGGAAGCCGCCAAGTCGAGCTGCTTTGGCGCGAGAGCGGCGGTCCGCCCGTCCGCAGGCCGGAGCGACAGGGGTTCGGCTCCTTTCTTCTGAAGCGAGGCTTGGGCCAGTTTGGCAGCTCGCTGCGGCTGGACTTTCAACCCGATGGCGTCGAATGCCATGTTTCTTTTCCACTTGGTGCAGGGCAGGAGGGAAAAGAAAATCCGGCAGGAAACGTCAGCGCATCGGAAGGTTGCCCTGACCGCGAACGACGATAACGTACTGCCGATCTAAAGCTGTGGGATTGGAATTACGTGGCTCGTTCGCTTGCTGAGCGGCTTCGTGCTCATGAACAACAGAAAGCCCGGCTTGCCGAACAGGAAGCCAAGCTCAAGGACGCCGGCCGCAAGGCCCGCACCCGCCGCCTGATCGAAGCTGGCGGCCTGGTCGAGAAAACCGGCCTCCTCGATCTTGATCCAAATGCCCTCTATGGCGCGCTGCTATCGCCGCGCGACGGGTCGAGCAACACCAAGCAGGTAGAACAATGGGCCGCCCTCGGCGGCCGGACCTTCGCCCGCGAAGCTCGCGCCCGCGACGAAGGCAAGGAACCGATTGTCCTGACGTTCCCGACCGCGCTCGCCAAGGAAGCAACCGCGACCCTGCGCACGGCCGGGTTCCGGTTCAACAAGGTGCTGCAACACTGGGAGGGCCTGGCGCCCATCGCGGATGCCCAGGCTCTCGCCAAGGAGCACGGCGGCGCCGCCCGCCAGGTGGCCGCTCCCCTGCCCGCTCCTGCCGCACTGGGCACCGCGGCGGAGTGACCTGGTTAGCCGAACTAACGAAAAGGCCTCCTGGTACGCATAAGCGGACAAAAGTGGAACAAGGGATTCAAACCGGCTGGGGAAGTACCGTCCCGATCCGAGTTTCCACTCAGCATTGACGTCCTGCAGCAGCAAATCTAGGAAAATCGGCCTAGATCAAGGGTGCTTGCGGATGAGTTGGGAGGATCAGGGCCGGCAAGAGCATTCATTGCTGACGCTCACGCCCGCGCGCGTCATCCGGCGACCGAGCCGTGTTCATCCACCGGCCAGGAGAGATTCGGGATCGGACGTACGAGAACCAGCAACACCTTGCCGACCCTTATCCTCCCAACTCACCGTCGGCACTCCATCCTAGGCATGATTTCCTAGAATTACTCCGGCCTATGATCAACGTCGGAAGCAGATAGAGCATGGGTCCGCGCAGGGGTGAATTCATTCCCCTTTTGGGCG
>JAVVHH010000228.1:0-4718 GCA_032249615.1 Acetobacteraceae bacterium | reverse complement strand
CGCGAGGTTTCTGATCACATCCTCCTCCCGTCTCCGCCTCCACCCCGCGACAACTTGCAGCGCCAACACCACGAGACCAGCGCAGGCGATGACATCAGCTATCTGGTTCCTGCCGATATCGTCGACGTTCGCGACGAAGGGACGTCCAAGCCCGCCGATGAAGACGGCCCAGTTGAAGAAATCGTATGAAACGTCGGCTGAAAGCGCCTTATAGGAATAGACAAGCGGCAAGTGGACCATGACGGCAGCGGCGAAAAAGGCCCCCAACTTGCGCCAATCGTAACGGCCCACGAGCAGTGCTGCCGCCAAGGTGATCCACGTCACGCCCATGCCCCAGGACCAAGCCGAAAGCGCGCCGCCAGCGCAACCGGTCAGGACGCCCCGCCACGTTCGCGGAAAGCGCAACACGCCCCACAGCCCTATCGTGAACCCGAGCAGGTCTGGGCCCATCGTGAGCCCTGTGTCCCCGTAGATATAGATTCCGATTTGGGCGGGAGCAAAGATCATGGCGGCGGATACGCAGACACAGATCGCGCGCCCAAGACCCGATCGCACGGCAATGAAAGAGATCGCGGCGAAAAACCAAAGTCTTGCCAGGCCCAGGACAATCGAAGCTATCTGCTCAACCTGCGCGTTCCATGTGCCTGTTTCTATGGCAAGCACCCTGAAGAGATGAGAGAA
The DNA here is from genome assembly GCA_032249615.1 of Acetobacteraceae bacterium. Taxonomy (GTDB): domain Bacteria; phylum Pseudomonadota; class Alphaproteobacteria; order Acetobacterales; family Acetobacteraceae; genus JAVVHH01. The sequence continues at coordinate 4,037 of JAVVHH010000228.1, read as the reverse complement.
CGCGACATAGTGGGAACTACGTCCTGAACTCGCGATCAGATCCGAAATGGAAAAGCCGTTGAGCACAAACCTTTGGAGGAACGGCACGTAGGCAGCATAGTCGTTGCCGAACGAACGACCGTGGATCGAAACCGTGTAAATGATCGTCGGAAGCACCGCGCTCGAAGCGAGAACATACGCCAACACCGTGAGCACTTCTTGAAATTTAGATTGCTTCAGCAAACGATCGCTGAGTGTCATGAAAACAATTCCTGCGAGACGGACGTCGCGACCAAGTCGCCGATGGGCGCAGCTAAGTCAATTCGACAGCCGGCCCCTACCCGGCGCTGACGAGGTCACCGGCGATCGGAGTTCGGCGGCAAGCGGCGGCCGCCTCAAATCCGATGTCGGTGGCTGAGGAGGGCCGCCTGCGGCATAACGTCTCTGCTTCGGAACTCGAGGCTGCCGCGCGCGCCTCCCGGGGGAACATCCATCATGAAGACCGACCCGTTTAGCGACGCTCTGGCCTTCCTGCTCGGCAATAGCCCCGACCATGTCTCGCTGGGTTGGCTGCGCTACCCCTTCGTCGCCCTGTTCGCGGCGCTGCTGATCGCCAGCGTGTTCGTGGCCCGCACGAACTGGCGTCACGACCCGGCGCAGCGCACACCGGCCGCGCTCTGGACATGGCTGTTCCGGGTGCTCATGGGCAGCATGTGGTTCCAGGGGGCGATCTGGAAGTTGCCGCTGCCGGTCTCGGGCGGCCTGCAGTACTGGACGGAGCAGATGGCCGAATACGCCGCCTTCCCCTTCCAAGCCGAGCTGGTGCGCAATCTCATCCTCCCCAGAATGGCCGTATTCGACCCGCTCGTGCTGCTCGTGGAGTTGGGGCTGGCTGCCAGCTTCATCCTCGGCATCTTCGTGCGCCCCGTCGCCGTGCTGGGCGTCGTGTATGTGCTCGGCCTCTGGATCGGACTGTATCGGCACCCCGGCGAATGGCCGTGGACCTACGTGTTCATCGCCATTGTCCAGGGGCAGTTCGCGGTCTACGACGCGGGCCGTAGCCTTGGAGGTGATGCGTTGCGGGGCCAAGCCGTTTTGGGTCGGGCATGAGCGGCCTTCCCGGCGACTTCTGGGAGAGCCGGTTCCGCGAGGGCCGCACGCCCTGGGAGCGCGGCGAACTCAACCCGGCCTTCCTCGCCTGGCGCGCGTCGGGGTCGCTCCTCCCCTGCCGCATCCTGGTCCCGGGCGCCGGCCGCAGCCCAGAGCCGGCCGCGCTGCTCGCTGACGGTTTCGACGTGGTGACGCTCGATGCGGCCAGCAGCGCCGTCGCGGTGCAGCAAGACCGTCTCGGTGCCGCTCGCGCCGTCCAGGCCGACGTCACGGCCTGGCTGCCCGACACCCGATTCGACGCCATCTATGACCAGACCTGTCTGTGCGCGCTGCCGCCGGATCTATGGCCCGCCTACGAGGCCCAACTCCGCCGCTGGCTCCGGCCTGGTGGACGACTCTTTATCCTCCTGATGCAAACAGGCCGCAGCGGCGGCCCGCCTTTCGACTGCCCCCTTCCAGCGATGCGCGCGCTGTTCTCCGCCTGGACCTGGCCCGACACACTCTCCCCCGCCTTCCCGCATGGTCTCGGCACCGAGGAGCAATCGGTCATCCTGATCTCGCCCTGACCTCCGCCGCTGCAAGGCGCGCCGTTCCCCTTACGCCGGAACAACCTTTTGCCGCTTTGAGCGGCATCAAGGCCGTCGATTTGCACGCTCCGAATTGTTTTGATCTCGGACATCAAGGTGTTCGAGAGCGGCCCGCTTGGGCACAACAATTGCTTATGGACCTTCAACAACGGAGTTCCAAGATGCCGCTTAGCCGCCGTCATGTCCTTCTGGGCACTCTCGCCGCGCCAGCTATTGTGAGGCAGGCGCGGGCAGAAACCCTGGTCAAAGTCGGGACGCTCAAGCTGATCCATTCGATCACGCCCTATTTCTACGAGCGCTTCGTGCCCGCGGGCACCAGTGTGCAGATCGTTCCGTTCGAAAGTCCGACCGACAGCAAGGATGCCGTGGTCAGCGGCTCCGTCGACTTCGCCACCTTCGGGATCGCCGCCGGCATCCTGGCCGCCGCACAGCGCCAGCCGGTCGTCGTCATCGCCTCGGCCTGTGACAAGGGGATGGCGATCGTTGCCGGCAAAAACAGTGGCATCGACAAGCTCGCCGATCTGAAGGGCAAGCGGGTTGCGATCTGGCCGGGCTCGACGCAAGAGGTGTTCGTGCTGGACCGCCTGCGGATGGAAGGCATGTCAGTGCGCGATATCACGCCGGTGCGGGTGTCGTTCAGCGAGATGAACGCCGCCCTCGCCCGCGGTGACGTGGACGCCTACGTCGGCGCCGAGCCCGCGCCTTCCGTGTCCGTCAGCACCGGCGTCGGCAAGATCGTGGAGTTCCCGTATTCCACGCCGATGGGCAGCCTCAACATGATCCTGGCCACCAGCCGCGACACCGTCGAGAAGCGGCCGGAACTGTGCAAGCTGATGGTCTCGCTCCAGCGCCAGGCGAGCCTGTACGCCATGCAGAAGCCGAACGAGATGGTCGCCATGACGGTCGCCAAGCTCGGGATGCAGAAGGCCGCGGTCGAGCTGGCGGTGTCGAACGTGGACCTGAACTGGCAGATGACGCCGCAGATGATCCAGCGATCCGAGACCTACGCCGAGCAGATGCTGGCGCTGAAGCAGATCCGCGCCATGCCGGACTTCCCGACGTTCTTCGACACCAAATTCTCCGACGAGGTCGCCAAGGAGGCCTGATGGGCGTCACCCTGCAAGCGACCACGACGGCCTCGCCCGCCCGGGTTCCGAGCGAGCGGCTCTGGCTCGGCTTCGTCGTGCCGGCCGTACTGCTGCTCGGCTGGTGGGCGGCCACGCGCAACACCCAGTACGGGCTGATCCCGTCGCCCGGCGAGGTCGTCTCCGCGCTGGTTGACCTCTCCGCCGGGAACGAGGGCGACGCGTTCAGCGGCAGCCTGCCGGGGCACATCCTGGCGTCGGTGCAGCGGGTCTATGGCGCCTTCCTGCTGGCCTGCCTGGCCGCCCTGCCGCTCGGTCTGCTGATCGGGCGCTCCCGGCTCGCCCACATCCTGCTCGATCCGCTGCTGCAGGTGTTGCGGCCGATCCCGGTGACGGCATGGTTGCCGATGTCGATGATCCTGTTCGGGCTGGGGGCACGCTCGGCGTTCTTCCTGGTGGCCCTCGGCGCGTTCTTCCCGATCCTGGTCAACACCATCTTCGCCGTCCGCAGCGTCGAGCCCCGCCTGTTCGAGGCGGCCGCGATGCTCGGCGTGTCCCGCACGAAGATGTTCCCCGCCGTCGTGCTCCCCGCGTCGCTGCCGGGCATCTTCACCGGGTTGCGTCTGGGGCTCGGTTTCGCCTGGGTGGTGATCGTGGTCGGCGAGATGACCGGCGTGCAGACCGGGCTCGGCGCGATGATCATGGACGCGCGCCAACTCTCGCGCACCGACGTGGTGGTGGCCGGGATGGTGGTGATCGGAGCGCTCGGCTTCCTGTCCGACCGCGCGGTCCAGCGTCTCGGGCGCCGCGCGCTCCGCTGGAGCCCGGCCCATGGCTGAGCCCCTGCTCCGCATCGAGGCGCTCGGCAAGCGATACGGCACCACCGACGCGCTGCGCGGCGCCAATCTGCTCGTGCAGCGAGGTGAGTTCATCTGCCTGCTCGGAGCGTCCGGCTGCGGCAAATCGACCCTGCTGCGCATCGTGGCCGGGTTCGAGCCGCCGAGTAGCGGCCGGGTTACCATGGGCGGCGAAGCCGTCACCGGCCCCGGCCCGAACCGCGGCATGGTGTTCCAGGATTACGGCCTGTTCCCGTGGCTCACCGTGCGGGACAACGTCGGCTTCGGCCCGAGGGCGCGCGGCCTGCCCCGGGCGGAAATCGCGCGCCTGGCCGATCGCTTCGTTTCCATGGTCGGCCTCGCCCGCTTTGCCGACTCCTATCCGCACCAGCTCTCCGGCGGCATGAAACAGCGCGTCGCCATCGCCCGCGTGCTCGCCA
>JAVVHH010000227.1:0-4720 GCA_032249615.1 Acetobacteraceae bacterium | reverse complement strand
GACCAACACCCCTGGTTCACCGCCAGCCGCGCCCGCGCCGACGGCAAGGCCGATTGGTATCTCTGGCAGGACGGCCGGAACGGCGGCCCGCCCAACAACTGGCAATCCAATTTCGGCGGCCCCGCCTGGACCTGGGACGAGCGGCGCGGCCAGTTCTACTACCACTCCTTCCTGCCCACTCAGCCCGACCTCAACTGGCGCCACCCGGACGTCCGCCGCGCCCTCTACGACGCCCTCCGCTTCTGGCTCCACAAAGGCGTCGACGGCTTCCGCGTCGACGTGCTGTGGATGCTGATCAAAGACGCCGCCTTCCGCGACAACCCGCCCAACCCTGCCTGGCAGCCCGGCGGCCGCCCCTTCGACCGCTTCCTCCCGCTCTACACCGCCGACCGCCCCGACGTGCACGAGATCGTCGCCGAGATGCGCGCCGTGCTCGACGAGTTCCCCGCCCGGGTCCTGATCGGCGAGATCTACCTCCCCATCGACAAGCTCGTCGCCTACTACGGCGCTGACGGACGCGGCGCCCAGCTCCCCTTCAACTTCCACCTCCTGCTCCTGCCGCACTGGACCGCCCCGGCCCTCGCCGACCTCATCACAAGCTACGAAGCCGCCATCCCGCCCGGCGCGGGGCCCAACTGGGTCCTCGGCAACCACGCCCGCAGCGGGGTCGCGACCCGGCTCGGCCCCGCCCAAGCCCGCGCCGCAGCGATGCTCCTCCTCACCCTCCGCGGCACGCCCACCCTCTACATGGGCGACGAACTCGGCCTCGAGGACACCCCCATCCCCCCCGACCGCCTCCGCGACCCGGCCGAACTCCGCGAGCCCGGCCAAGGCCTCGGCCGCGACCCCGAACGCACCCCTTATCCCTGGGACGACACCCCCAACCGCGGCTTCACCACCGGCACCCCCTGGCTCCCCCTCAGCACCGGCCCCTCCCACGCCGCCCAATCCCGCGATCCCGCCTCGGTCCTCTCCCTCCACCGCCGCCTGCTCGCCCTCCGCCGCGCCTCCCCCATCCTCTCGGTCGGCGCCCTCGGCCCCGTCACCGCCAACGGCCCCATCCTCCGCTACAGCCGCCACCTCGGCCGCCGCCTCGACATCGTCCTCAACACCACCGGAGCCCCCGCCGACACCCACACCGCCGGCGGCACCATCCTCGCCGACACGCACAGCCCGAACCCCCGCGCCCTCCCGCCAGGCCCGCTCCGCCTCGAACCCGACCAGGGCCTCCTGATCCAACCCGAATGAGGACACCAGAATGACCTCCGCCATCCCCGCCGGCCGCCCGAGCGCCAGCACGTCCTCCACCCAACCCAAGCAGGCCCCACCCTGCACCATGGTCATCTTCGGCGCCGCCGGCGACCTCACCAAGCGCCTCCTGATGCCCTCCCTCTACGACCTCGCCAGCGCCCGCCGCCTCGATGCCGGGTTCCAGATCCTCGGCATCGACCTCGCCGAGCAAGACACCGCCGCCTGGCGCCAGTCGCTGACCACCACCATGCAATCCTTCACCAAGGACCACACCGCCGAGTTCTACGTTCCCAAGCTCGACCATTCCGCCTGGCAGTGGGTCAGCGACCGGCTCACCTACCAAATCGGCGACTTCAGCAAGCCCGAGACCTTCGCCGCCATCAAGAAAGCCATCGGCGACGGCAGCGCCATCTTCTACTGCGCCGTCGCCGCCCGCTTCTTCGGCACCGTCGTCGACGGCCTCGGCCAAGCCGGCCTGCTCACCCAGACCGACACCGCGTTCCGCCGCGTCGTCATCGAAAAACCCTTCGGCGCCGACCTCCCCTCCGCCCAGGCCCTCAACGCCCGCATCCTCCAGCACGCCGACGAAAGCCAGTTCTTCCGCATCGACCACTTCCTCGGCAAGGACTCCGTCCAGAGCATCATGGCCATCCGCTTCGGCAACGGCATGATCGAGCCCACCTGGAACCGCGACTACATCGACCACGTCGAGATCACCGCCGCCGAAACCATCGGCGTCGAAGGCCGCGGCCGCTTCTACGAGCCCACCGGCGCCCTCCGCGACATGGTCCCCAACCACATGTTCACGCTCCTCACCATGGTCGCCATGGAGCCCCCGAACACCTACGACGCCCAGGCCGTCCGCGCCGAGAAAGCCCGGCTCATGCAGGCCATCCGCCCGCTCACCCCCGGCGACGCCGTCCGCGGCCAATACGGCCCCGGCACCGAATTCGGCCAGCCCGTCCCCGGCTACCGCCAGGAACCGCAAGTCGCCCCCGACAGCCGCACCGAAACCTACGTGGCCCTCCGTCTCCACATCGAGAACTGGCGCTGGGCCGGCGTGCCCTTCTACATCCGCACCGGCAAACGCCTCTCCGGCCGCCGCACCGAGATCTCCATCCACTACAAGCCCGCGCCCTACCGCGTGTTCGGCGACGCCCCCACCGCCCCCAACGTCCTCCGCCTCCTCATCGACCCGGAGGAAGGCACCGACACCCAATTCGCCGCCAAGCGGCCCGGCCCCGACATGTCCCTCGGCCGCGTCGTCTCCGCCATGCGCTACAAGGACTTCTTCGACGAAAAGCCCAACGTCGGCTACGAAACCCTGCTCTACGATTGCATGCTCGGCGACGCGACCCTGTTCCAGCGCGCCGACGCCATCGAGGCCAGCTGGGCCGCCCTCCAACCCGTGCTCGACTCCTGGGCGAGAGGGGAGGGCGATGTCGAAACCTACGGCGCCGGCAGCTCCGGCCCGCCCGGCGCCGACGCCCTCCTCGCCGCCGACGGCCGAACCTGGTCCAAGCTCGTCGAATGACGGGGCCGCGCCCGAAAATCGTCATCGTCGGCGCCGGCTTCGGCGGCCTCGCCGCCGCCCGCCACCTCGCCGCCGCGCCCGTCGACATCACGGTCTTCGACCGCACCAACCACCACCTCTTCCAACCGCTCCTCTACCAGGTCGCCACCGCCGCCCTCGCCCCCACCGACATCGCCTCGCCCATCCGCTCCCTCCTCAGCAAATACCCCAACGTCGAGGTCCAGCTGGCCGAAATCGTCGGCGTCGACCGGGTCGCCCGCACCGTCGCCCCCCGCCACGGCGCCCCCATCCCCTTCGACTACCTCGTCCTCGCCACCGGCTCCGTCGCCAGCTGGTTCGGCCACGACGACTGGCAGCACCACTCCTTCGGCCTCAAGACGCTCGTGCAAGCCACCCGCATCCGCCAGAACCTCCTCGCCGCCTTCGAACGCGCCGAGCGCGCCACCGACCCGGCCGACATCGCCCGCCTCCTCACATTCGTCGTCGTCGGCGGCGGCCCCAGCGGCGTCGAACTCGCCGGCTCCATCCGCGAGCTCGCCGACGCCACCCTCCGCCGCGACTTCCGCCGCATCGACCCGCCCCAAGCCCGCATCCTCCTCTTCGAAGCCGGCCCGGCCCTGCTCGCCGGCTTCCCCGACCGTCTATCCCGCTACGCCAAAGCCCGGCTCGAGCGCATGGGCGTCGAAATCCGCACCGGCGCCGCCGTCGACAGCGTGGACGCAAGCGGCGTCGTCGTCGCCGGCCAGCCGATCCCCAGCGCCAACGTCTTCTGGTGCGCCGGCGTCGCCGCCACGCCCGCCGCCACCTGGCTCGGTGTCCATCCCGCCGCCCACGGCACCGTCCCGGTCCAGCCCGACTGCTCCATCCCCGGCGCGCCCGACATCTTCGCCATCGGCGACCTCTCCGCCTTCCCCGGCCCCGGCGGCAAGCCCCTCCCCGGCGTCGCCCCGGTCGCCGAGCAGCAGGGCCGCTACGTCGCCGGCGTCATCGCAGCCCGGGTCGCCGGCCGCCCGCCGCCTCCGCCCTTCCGCTACCGCGACCGCGGCAGCCTCGCCGTCATCGGCCGCGCCGCCGCCGTCGCCGACCTTCCCCACGCCAAGCTCACCGGCTTCCTCGCCTGGCTCATGTGGAGTGGCGTGCATCTCTTCTTGCTTAACGGCCTGCGCAACCGCATCCTCGTCTATGTGCAATGGTTCTGGGCCTGGCTCACCTACAGTCGCGGCGCCCGCGTGATCGAGGGCGATCCGTTCCAGGATACCGGTCCCTGACCAGCCTCTCGCAAACCCTCGCGGTGGCCGCCGGCGGCGCGCTCGGCAGCGTCGCCCGCTTCTGGATCGGCCTCTGGCTTCTGCCCCTCAGCACCGCGCTGCCCATCGGCACGATCGCCATCAACATCGCCGGCTCGTTCATCATCGGCTTTGCCGGCACGCTCACGCTGCCTTCCGGCCGCGTCCCCGCCGCCGACGTCACCCGCCTCTTCATTCTCGTCGGGATCTGCGGCGGCTTCACGACCTTCTCGTCGTTCAGCCTTCAAACGTTCGATTTGCTGCGAGCCGGCGCCCCGGCCAGGGCGATGCTCAACATCGCGCTCTCCGTCGGGATCTGCCTCGCCGCCACCGCCGCTGGCCACGGCCTCGCCGCGAACCTGGTGACCGATTCCTGATAGAGGAGGTGGACCGCTCGCATGCCCCCCGGCAACGCAAGCGGTCCGATCATTCCCTGTCTAGAACAAGGGCCGCTCACGTTGCAGGATGGAGCACTGAACCGTTACGCGACGATGCAACCATAATTGCACTCGAGCGTTGCCGCAACCCCAACTCGTCATTTTTGATGACTTCTCCGCAGGAAAGAGACGCCGTACCGCCAGCAAGGCCGCGTTCTAGCCCACGAAGAAAAAATCGTTATTTGAGCGGTAATAAGACTTCAAGCCTCTTA
>JAVVHH010000226.1:0-4729 GCA_032249615.1 Acetobacteraceae bacterium | reverse complement strand
CCAGTTTGCCACGCTGTGGTGCGAGATGGCGGGCAATCTGGGGCTGGAGGTGGAGTTCGTGCCGGGCGACTGGCGGCACGGGACCGACCCGGCGGACGTGGAGCGGCGGCTGACCGCCGATCGCGAGCACGCCATCAAGGCCGTCATGGTCGTGCACAACGAGACCAGCACGGGTGTGGTCACCCGCGTGCCGGACGTGCGGGCGGCCATCGACCGGGCGAGGCACCCGGCGCTGTTGATGGTCGATACGATCTCTTCGCTCGGGAGCGTCGATTACCGGCACGATGCGTGGGGCGTGGATGTCACGGTTGCCGGGTCGCAAAAGGGCATGATGCTGCCGCCTGGGCTGAGCTTCAACGCGATCTCGAAGAAGGCGCGGGCTGCCGCCGAGCGCGGCGGGATGCGGAGGTCGTATTGGGACTGGGCCTCCATGCTTTCGAGCAATGAGAGCTTCTATTTCCCATACACGCCAGCGACGAACATGCTCTACGGCCTGCGCGAAGCGATCGCCATGCTGCACGAGGAAGGGCTGGAGAACGTGTTCGCGCGGCATGAACGGCACGCGGCGGCGACGCGTGCGGCGGCGCGGGCTTGGGGCCTCGAGGTGCTGGCGATCGATCCGCGGGAGTGCAGCCCGGCCATGACGGCGATCATCGTGCCGGAGGGATACGACGCGGACGCGCTGCGGCAGGTGATCCTGGAGCAGTTCGACATGTCGCTCGGCACGGGGTTGGGCAAGGTCAAGGGACGGGTGTTCCGGATCGGTCACCTCGGCCACTTCAACGACCTGATGCTGATGGGCACCTTGGCCGGGGTCGAGATGGGGCTGCATGCGGCCGGCGTGCCGCATCGGGCTGGCGGCGTCGCGGCCGCGATGGACGTGCTCGCGGGCCGCCGGGACGAAGCCGGACAGAAGGCCGCGTAAGCGAGCGATGCCGGATGGGATGAGGGTTCCGGCAGGAGATCTGCGCCTCGCTCAGCGGTTGCGGCGGGAGACGTCCGGCGAAGTCCTGTTCGCGCGGGGGGATCGCGGGCGGTACAGCACGGACGCCTCGATCTACCAGGTGGAGCCCGTCGGCGTGCTCGTGCCGCGAACGGCGGTTGATGTCGAGGCCGCGCTCGCGATCGCGCGGGAGCATGGCGTGCCGGTGCTGGCGCGGGGTGGCGGCACGAGCCAGTGCGGGCAGACCGTCAACCGGGCGCTGGTGATCGACTACACCAAGTACCTCCGGTCGATCGTGGAACTGGACTTGGTGGGGCGGACGGCCTGGGTCGAGCCGGGGATCGTGCTGAACCATCTGAATACGGCGCTCAAGCCGCACGGGCTGTTCTTTCCGGTCGACCCGAGCACCCATGCCCGGGCCACGATCGGCGGGATGGCGGGCAACAATTCCTGCGGCGCCAAGAGCATCCGCTACGGGCTGATGGCCGACAACGTGCTTGCGATCGATGCGCTGCTGGCCGATGGTTCGCGGCGCCGGTTCGGGCCGGTCGGCAACGAGGCTCCGAGCGAGCTGATCGACCGGCTGCGCGCGTTGGGGGAAGTGGACGCCGAGGAGATCGCGGCCCGGTTCCCGACGCAGTTGCGCCGGGTCGGGGGGTACAACATCGAGGTGTTGACCCCGGCGGCGCGGCGCGACGGGCGCGAGAACTTGGCGCGGCTGCTGGTCGGGTCGGAGGGGACCCTGGCGCTGTCGGCGGCCATCCAGCTGCAGCTCCAGCCGATCAAGCCCCGCAAGGTGCTCGGCATCTGCCAGTTTCCGACGTTCCGGGCCGCAATGGCGGCCACGCGGCATCTGGTCGAGTTGGGGCCGGAGGCGGTCGAGCTCGTGGACCGCACCATGATCGACCTCGGGCGGAGTATTCCGATCTACCGAGCGACGATCGACCGGATGGTTCGGGGCCATCCGGACTCGCTGCTGATCGTCGAGTTCCACGGCGACGACGAGGGCGCGCTGCTCGGCAAGCTGGCCGAGCTCGAGGCGGCGATGGGAGATCTGGGCTACCCGAACGCCGTCGTGCCGGCGACGGAGGCCGCGTTCCAGGCGGCGATCGCGTCCGTGCGCGAAGCCGGACTGAACATCATGATGAGCATGAAAGGGGACGGCAAGCCGGTCTCGTTCATCGAGGATTGCGCTGTCGGTCTGGACGATCTGGCCGACTATACCGAGCGGTTGAACGACGTCTTCGAGCGGCACGGGACCAAGGGCACCTGGTACGCGCATGCGAGCGTCGGGTGCCTGCACGTGCGGCCGGTGCTGAACATGAAGGACCCTGCCGACATCCGGACCATGCGGGCGGTGGCCGAAGAGTGCTTCGCGCTGGTGCGGGAGTACAAGGGTTCGCATAGCGGGGAGCACGGGGACGGGATCGTCCGGTCAGAGTTCCACCGCGAGATGTTCGGGGCGCGGATCGTGAGCGCGTTCGAGGCGGTGAAGGACGCGTTCGACCCGGCGGGTCTGCTCAACCCGAACCGGGTGGTGCATCCGCCGCGCATGGATGACCGGAGCCTGTTCCGCTACGGGCCTGATTATGCGGCGCTGCCGATCGAGCCGGTTCTGGATTGGGGCGAGTACACCGGGCCGGTCGGTGGCATGCTGGCGGCTGTCGAGATGTGCAACAACAACGGGACGTGCCGGGCTTTCGAGGCCGGGAGCATGTGCCCGAGCTACCGGGTGACCCGCGACGAGCAGCATCTGACGCGAGGACGGGCGAACACGCTGCGGCTGGCGCTGACGGGCCAACTCGGGGGCGAGGCGCTGGCCTCGGATGATGTGCACGAGGCGCTGAAGCTGTGCGTCTCGTGCAAAGCGTGCCGGCGGGAGTGCCCCACCGGGGTTGACATGGCGAAGATGAAGATCGAAGCCACGGCCGCGCGGGTACGCGAGCACGGGGTGGCGATGCGGGAGCGGATCGTGGCGGAGCTGCCGCGCTATGCGGGGATCGCCCGGCATTTCGCGCCGCTGTTGAATTACCGCAATCGCTCCGGCGCGCTTCGGCGGGCCGGCGAGGCCGTGGGGTTCGCGGCCGGACGGACGCTGCCGCAATGGAGTGCGCGGGCGCATCGATGGGATGCGGGGGCGCCGGCGCCCAAAGGAGATGTCTGGCTGTTCGCAGACACGTTCAATCGGGCGTTCGAACCGGAGAACGTCCAGGCGGCGCAAATCGTGCTCAGGGCCGCGGGGTACCGGGCGGTGGTTCCGCGCCGGCGGCTTTGCTGCGGGCGGACCTATTTGGCAGCCGGGCTGGTCGAGCGGGCGCGGGCGGAAGCGCGGCGGACGATCGCGGCCTTGTCGGGCGGGCTGCCGGTCGTGGGGCTCGAGCCGTCATGCCTGCTGACGATGCGGGACGAGTTCCGCTCGCTGCTGCCGGGTCCGGCCACCGACGCGCTGGCGGCGCGGGCGGTGCTGCTGGGGGAGTTCCTCGCCAGGGAAGGCAGCCCGGCTCGACTGCGTTCCGTGGCGGGACGGGCGCATGTGCATGGGCACTGCCACCAGAAAGCTTTTGGCGCCTTCGAGGGGACGCTCGCGGCGTTGCGGCAGGTGCCGGGCTTGGAGGTCCAGCCGATCGAGAGCTCGTGCTGCGGCATGGCCGGGGCCTTCGGGTATGGGACTGAAACGCAGGAGGTGAGCCGTGCGATGGGCGAGCGGACGCTCGCGCCGGCGGTGCGGAAAGCCGGTCCGGACGATCTCGTGATCGCGGATGGGACGTCGTGCCGGCATCAGATCAGGGATCTGACGGGGCGGCGGGCGGTGCACTCGGCCGTCGCGCTGGCGATGGCGGTCGAGCAGGCCTGACTACACCGGAGAGACGGTTCCGCGCTCGACCAGCAAGCGGCGGTTCGCGAGGAAGTCGACCGCGCTCGGATCGTCAGACGCAAGGAGGATCGCGACCCCCTCCACGGACGCGAGTTCGCGGAGAAAGTCCGAAACGGCGGCGCGGGCGTTGGGCGTCATGCCGGCAAAGGGTTCGTCCAGAAGGAGCAGCCGGGGGCGGTGGGCCAGCGCCAGGGCGAGGTCGAGCCGCCGCCGATCGCTGGGGTCGAGGGCTGTGGCGTTTCGATCGGCCTGGTCGAGGAGGCCGAGGCGGTGCAGCAGAAGGTTGGCGCGGCTGATGTGGCGGTGCCGAGCCGCGCGGCCCACGCGGTAGGTCTCGTCCCGCGCTGATAGGGTGGCGATCTGCACATTCTCGCGGACCGTCATGGAGGAGAAGATTGCGGTCTGCTGAAAGGTGCGGCCGACACCGAGCCGGCTGATGGCGCGCGGCCCGGCGCGCGTGATGTCGTCGTCGCCGAGGCGAACCCGGCCGCGATCGGGGCGAAGCTGGCCGCCGATCAAGTCCAGCAGCGTGGTCTTGCCGGCGCCCTCCGGACCGATCACCCCGAGCACCTCGCCCGCGGCAAGGTGCAGGCTAATATCGTTGGAGGCCAGCACCGGACCGAACGACTTGCTCAGGTGGTCAACGGCCAGGAGCGTCACAGAGCGCGGCACCAGAAGCGCAGCGTGGCTCCCGCGACGCCTTGCGGGACCCACAGCGCGACCGCGATGAGAACGACGCCGAGCGTGAGGTGCCAGGCCTGGCCGGCTGATTGCACCGCGGTGCGGAGGGCAGTGCCGGCAAAAGCGCCGGCGATGGGGCCGGACATCGATTGGACGCCGCCGAGCAGAACCATCGCCAATCCGTCGATGGAGGTTCCGAACGAAAAATCGGCGGCCGAGGCGCGGCCACG
>JAVVHH010000225.1:0-4791 GCA_032249615.1 Acetobacteraceae bacterium | reverse complement strand
CGCGTCCTGCCGCACGAAGTCGGAGATGACGATCAGCCGATCCGCTTTCCGCACCGCGAAACTCTGCGCCGCGGCGAGCCAGGCGCGCTTCTTCGTCGAGAAGTGCTGGGGGAAGTGCCGGTATTGGAGGTCGTGCAGCACCGTCGCAACCCGGCCCAGGCGGCGCGGCGTGATCGGGGGCACGAAGTAGTTGGGGAACAGCACCGCATCGCCGCTGAGGCCGGGCGTCAGGCAGGCGCGCTGCTCGGCGATGAAGCGCGGCCCGCCGCCTCCGTGCTCGGCGATGCGGACCGAATCGTGCCGGTGCAGATCGGCGAGGCTGGCCGCGCTTAGGTTCCGCTCGGAGGCGCACAGAATGGTCAATTGCCGGCAGGTCTGACTGAGGCCGCGCAGCAAGTTGTAGAGCATGTGCTCGGCCCCGCCGACACGCCCGGCATAGACGAAGTGCGCCGCGACGAGAAGCCGAAGCTCGCGCCTGGGCGACGCGGCAGCGGATGCCGCATCCGGCCCGCGGCCTTGCTCATCAGCAGGCCTGGTGCGCGCGGGAAGGCAGGAAGCGTCCACGTCAGCGCCCCCGCGCACGCGGCAGAGACAATGCCGCGGCGGATGGGAAGCTCCCGGTGGCGGGCCAGGGCGGGCGCCAGGCCGGGATTGACGCGCGCCTTACCTCGGCGCTCGTGGGCCAGATCGAGACCATCAGGAACAGAAGCGTCATCAGGGTCGGCGTGGTGCCGACGGCCGAAGTGTCCGACACGGCGCCGATCATCACGATAATCGAGAAGTAGGCGACGAGGGGCGGAGGCCGCAGGAGGAGCCTCGCCCCGAGGAGGAGGAGCACGCCGACTAATGGTAGCGTGCCGATAAACCCGACTGACAGCAGGCTCTGCAGGAACAGATTGTGAGCCGAGTCCACCATCAGCCCGTTCGCGAAGCCGAAATGCTGACCGAGCACGACCTTGCTGGAATTGTAGCCCCATCCCAGGATCGGCTTCTCCATGATCTGCTGCCACACGAAATCCCAGATTTCGAGCCGTCCGGTGAGCGTGTACAACTCTGTCGCGTCGCCCGAGCGGCTGAAATGGGCGCCGAGCGCGTCGGCCAGGTGCGGAACGAGCAGGAACACGGCTAGGCCGGCGAGGGCGGCGAGGACTCCGCCCGCCAGCAACCACACGGAGCGCGATGCGACGACGGCGGCGATCCCGACCACGACCGAGATGATCATCGTGCGGCAATCGCTCGCGACGAGCGTGACGGTGCCGAATGCCATGAAGATCACGGCGAGGAAGAGCCTGCACCGTCCTGCCCACCAGAGCAGGAATGCCGCCCCGATGTACTTGGCGCAGACCTCCCCGAGATTCGTGGCTTGACCCGCGATGCCGCACATCCGGTACATCATGCCGCCGGTGGTCCAGGCAGCGGACGTGCCCAGCTCAGGGTCCACGTAGAAGACAACCCAGCTTATGGCGTTGAAGACGGTCAGCGTCAGGACGAAGGTCCAGAAGATCTGGCTTTCAGATAGGCGCGTGATGAGGGCATAGGCGAAGGCGATGAAGCAGAGCAGCGTGAACGCGCAACCGAAGCTGTAGCCCGGCACCGGCGAGTAGAGGCTGGAGAGCAGCGCGATGCCGATGTAGGCGAGCCAGAGCGCCGGGCCGGGCCGGCTCAGCATCCTCCCCAACGGGGGCAGGTGCCCGGCGCCGATCGCGCCGGCGCCGATCCAGAGACCGAACTTGAGCAGGCTCTGCCAGTCTGCGTCGATGTCGCCGGCGCCGCGGACCCGGAACTGCGCGTCCGTGATGAAGGTGAAGGCCGCGAAATACGCCATGATCGCCGCGGGCGAGCCGGCGTAGGCCGCCGCGATGATCCAGCACGCCAGCACCCCGCCGAGCAAGCCGAGCGGCACGAAGGCGATCATGGGGGTGTCAGCGGCGTAGCCGATCGAAGCTACGAGGAGGGCCGCGAACGCCGCGACGGCGGCGGCGATGAGGATCGTTTCTCGGGTCGTGCTCGACCGCAGGCGTGACCATGAGACGTAGGGCGCCCCGACGCTCGGCAGCCGGATAGGACTCATCGGGCCACGGTCCGTGCCGACGCCTTGCCGCGCCCATGAGACCCATAGACTTGCTGCACGTAGGGCAGCGTGGCCGCCATACCGTGCGCCAGGTCAAATTGCGGCTCGTAGCCCAGGAGCCAGCGAGCCTTGTCTATGCGCACAGTGCATCTTGCTGCGTAGAGGGCGAGCTTCAGCCCCGTCGGCACGTGTACCGCCTCGCCACGGACGAGCGTCCGGGTGCGCTTCAGCGCTATGCTCAGGCGCGATCGTGCGCCCGCGCCCAGGCGCCGGGCGACAGCGCGCTTGACGGCGCGAAGCACGGGGCTGCGTCCGCCGCCTTGCCCGCTCCCCGACGTGTTCGCCAGGCTGGGGAGCGGCAGCTCCGTGCGCGACACCGAGCGTAGCGACCGGACCCCGAGCATCGCCTCGTAGGCGCCAAGAAACTCCCGCCACTCCACGGGCTGCGGACCGCTGATCAGGAAGCGCTCTCCCGTCGCGACGTCGGCGGCGAGGGCAGCGATCGCCGCCCGGCACACATCGTCCACGAAGACCGCGTTGCAGAGGCCCTTCCCCTCGTCGGGCAGCACGACCTGGCCGGTCAGGAGCTCGCGCACTGGGGAGTCTGTCCAAGCTCCGCCCGACGGGCCATAGACGATGGTAGGCTGCAGGATAACGACGCCGAGACCGTCTGTCCGGGCGCGGCGCAGCAACTCGCGCTCGATGGCGATCTTCGTGTCCTTGTAGTCCAGGCCGGCCGGCTCGGCCTCACCGCTCTCGTCGAGGCTCCCGTCCGGGAACGGCTCATAAACGGCGGCAGTGCTGAGATGGACGAGCCGGGCGCCGGCCTTTAGGCAAGCATCCGCGAGCACCTGGGCGATGCCCAGGTTCGCCGCCATGTCGTAGTAGTCGAACGCGCAGTGCACCACGGCGCTGCAGCCCTGGAAAGCGCCCCGCAGCTCCGCGGGGCTGTCCAGGCGCGCGACGACGGCGTTCCCCCGCCCGGTCTGGCGCCGCACCAGCACCCGGGTCTCGGCGACCCCTGGCTCGCGGGCGAGCATCTCCGCAAGGCGCTTGCCGATGAAGCCGCCGCCGCCGGTTATGGCCACCCGCAGGCCGCCGGGATGCGCGTTCGTGCCCATGCTCGCGCTCATGAGCTGACGACCCAGACGAGGCAGGCGAGTGCACCGGACGCCGCCACCGTGACCGCGAGCAGGGCCGCTGCGTGCCTGGACCGGAAAATCCCCGCGTGGTGCAGGAGTGCGAGCTGCATCGCGATGAGCGGGACGCCGCTGGCGCTCGACGCCCAGGCCGCGCCCGCGACGCCGAGCACTTGGAACAACCCGTAGGTCGCCGCACCGAGGAGTGCGGTCGCAACGGGATACACGATGATCCCGTCCACCCATGGCCGGCGCCCGCTGGACAGCGAGATCGGCATGAGCCAGGAGGCCAGCACGACCGGCGGCGCGGCGACGAGCAGGATGCGCGCCGTCGCCACCCCGTGGACGTAGGCCGGATAGACGAGGCCGATGAGCGTGCCAGCGAGCAAGATTCCAGGCACCATGACCGCCGTGACCCCGGTCACCAGCTTAGAGCAGTCGGCGGTCAGCCTCCGCGACAGCGCGAACGGCGCCGAACCGGCCAGCCGTGCGGTGATGCGCGGATAGTAGAAGGCGCTGAACCCAGCCGCGGTGCCGACGATGAGGGCGAAGATGTTGGCGCCGAAGGCGAACTGCCCGAACGCCCCCGGCGCGATGAGCCGCGAGGCGAACCAGCGATTGGCCGTCACGTAGAAGGCCCAGACGAACGAGGTCGCGAAAAGCGGTAGCCCGCGCGCGGCCAGCGACGCCGCCTCCGCTAGGCTCGGCCGCTCGGCGAGGCGGGGCGGCATGCGCAGGTGGACCACGCCGGCAAAGACGAGGTACCAGAGCGCAAGTGCCGCGAAGCAGCCGAGCGTCCCGCCGGCAAGCATCCCGCCGAGCCGCGCGGCGACCAGGCCGAACGAGAGGGCGGCGATGGAGATCGCGTAGTTCCGCCGCGCGGAGTGAGCGCGGTAGAGGCAGGCGGGACCCAGCGCCGCCATGTAGAGGATGCCCGCCAAGGCCGAGAGGAGCCCGGTGCCGAGGCTGAACGGCAGCTCCTGCCGCGCCGCGAGCGCGACCAGGACGAGCGCCGTGACGGCATACGCCGTGGCGGCGATATAGAGGCGGAGCCAGAGCAGGCGCTGCCCCACGCGCTCGGCCGCGTCGGGCTGATTGGTGCCGAGATGGGCCGGGATCCATCGGTCAATGAGCTGCGAAGCGCCAAGGTCGAAGATCAGACCGTATTGGAAGAGCGTCACGACAAGCGCGTACTCGCCGAACTGGCTCGGCGCCATCAGCATGGGCAGCACCAGGCCGACCAGCGCATTCAGGGCTGTGACCAACGGGACGAGGCTGCCGAACACGGCAGGCCGCGACAGCAGACCGATCGCCGAGCGGCGCCCTTGCTGGCGGACCTCGCCGATGGACGACCCCAAGCCGGTTGCGGTCACGGTGTCCTCCCGGCCATCCTATGCCCCACCCGCGCCCTGCTCCGCGTCAATGAGAGCTCGGGGAAGGTCTGGCTAGTTGCCACGGTAGCGTGGGGCGCCGCGAGTTCCGCCTTGAGCTGGGCGGCCACACGCAGCGCGATCGCCGCGATCGTGAGTGTCGGGTTCGCGGCGCCGGAGGTGGGGAACACCGAGCTTCCGACGACGTAGA
>JAVVHH010000224.1:0-4792 GCA_032249615.1 Acetobacteraceae bacterium | reverse complement strand
GAGCGCTGCGACGAGAAATCGATGGAAGCTTTGTGTCACCCGTCGCGAGAGACGGATCCCGCCACCGTGAGTCCGGCGCCCGAACTCTGCGTCGTCGTTCCGGTCCTCAATGAACGCGACAACGTGGCGCCGCTGGCGGAGAAGCTGCGAGAGACGCTTGCCGGGCTGCGGTGGGAGGTCGTGTTCGTCGACGATGGGTCGACGGACGGGACCCGGGCGGCGGTTGCTGCGATTGGAAAGGACGACGCGCGGGTTCGGCTGCTGCATCGGGTGGGCCGCAAAGGGCTGTCTTCGGCATTCATCGAAGGTATGCGCTCGAGCCTGGCGCCGTATGTGGCCGCGATGGACGGCGACCTGCAGCATGACGAGCGTATCCTGCCGGACATGCTGCGAGAGTTGCAGGCGGGCCGGGCCGACATCGTGATCGGGAGCCGCTACGTGGCCGGCGGCGGGCTCGGCGAGTGGGACAAGACGCGCGCCGGGATGTCCGACATGGCGACCCGGCTCAGCCGGCTCGTGCTGCGGACCCAGGTGAGCGATCCGATGAGCGGGTTCTTCATGTTGACCCGGCCGGTGTTCGAGCGGGCAGCGCCGCGTCTGTCGGCAATCGGGTTCAAGATCCTGCTGGACCTGATCGCCTCGCTGCCCGAGCCGCCCCGCATCATCGAACTTCCCTACACGTTCCGCACCCGCGTGGCTGGCGAGAGCAAGCTCGACGCCGGGGTGTTGTTCGACTTCGGCTTGCTGCTGCTGGACAAGCTGGTCGGCTCGGTGATTCCGGTGCGCTTCGTGATGTTCGCCCTGATCGGGGCATTGGGCTTGCTGGGGCATCTGCTGGTGCTGTCGCTCGGGCTTTCGGCCGGGCTCGCCTTCAGCGTCGCGCAGGGCGTGGCGACGGGGTGCGCGATCGTCGGCAACTTCGTGCTGAACAACGAGATCACCTTCCGGGATCGCCGGCTGAAGGGGGGGCGACGGATACGCGGCCTGCTGATCTTCACGGCCGTCTGCACGGTGGGCGCGATCGCCAATCTCAACGTGGCCTTCCTGATGTTCAATGACGGCCACCAGACATGGTTGACGGCGGGGGTGGTCGGCGCGGCGATGAGTCTGGTGTGGAATTACGCGGTGGGTTCGACGCTGACCTGGAAGTAGCGGACACGGGAGGCGGCGCGTTGCGGCTCCATGACTTTGCGGTTCTGAGCTTCGATTGCTACGGCACCTTGATCGATTGGGAGAGCGGGATCCTGGCGGCGCTGGAACCGCTGACGAGGCGGGTCGAGCAGCCGTTGACGCGGGACGAGATCCTTCAGGCCCATGCTGGGTTCGAGGCGGCGCAGCAGGCTCGGACGCCGACCAGGCTCTACCGTGACGTTCTGGCCACCGTTTACAAGCGGCTGGCGGAGCATTGGGGCGTGCCGGCCGATCATGATGCTTGTATGGCGTATGGCCGATCGATTGCAGATTGGCCGGCCTTTTCAGACACGGTGGGGTCTCTGGAATATCTGGCGGGGTTTTACAAGCTCGTCATTCTGTCCAACGTCGACAATGCGAGCTTCGAGGGCAGCCGGCAGCGGCTCGGGGTGAGGTTCGACGCGGTGGTGACGGCGGAGGACGCCGGTTCGTACAAGCCGGATCGACGCAACTTCGAGTATTTGCTGGAACGGGTGGGCGCCGGGTTGGGAGGTCCGCCAGTCGGGCCCGGCAGCCTTCTGCACGTGGCGGAAAGCTTGTTCCACGATCATGTGCCGGCGCAGGCGATGGGGCTGGCGTCATGCTGGATCCATCGCCGGCACGGGCAGGCGGGGTATGGCGCGACCAAGGACCCGGGCGCGTTGCCGCGGTTCGACTTCCGGTTCACCGGGCTCGCCGAGATGGTGGCGGCGCATCGGGCGGAGCACGGAGGCTAGGCAGCGTTGCGGATCAGGTCGGCCCCGCGCTCGGCGATCATGAGGGTGGTTGCGTAGGTGTTGGCGGACGGCATGGAGGGCATGATCGAGGCGTCGATCACGCGGAGGGCTTGCAGGCCGTGGACGCGGAGTTCGTCGTCGACGACGGCGGTGGGGTCGGAGGCGGGGCCCATCTTGGCGGTGCCGATCAGGTGGTAGGTCGTCGTGCCGTTTTCGCGGGCGAAGGCGAGGAGCTCGTCGTCGCTCTGGATGCGGGCGCCGGGCAGGGTTTCCTTGTCGACGTAAGAGGCAAGTTCGGGGGTGGATAGCATCCGGCGCACGAGGCGGATGCCGCCGAGCAGGGTGCGGCGGTCCATCGGGTCGGAGAGGTAGTTGGGCTGGATGACCGGGTCGACGAACGGGTCGGTGGTGCGGGCGCGGACGTGGCCGCGGCTTTCCGGGCGGTGCGGCCAGGCTCCGGCGGTCATGCCGGGGTAGTCGTCAAGGATGTAGGTCTTGCCCTGCTGGTAGCTGCCGGGGGTGAAGACGCATTGGAGGTCGGGCGCGTCGGCACCCTCCCAGGACTTCCAGAAGACGTGGACGTGCGAGGGGGCGGTGGCCAGGATGCTCGGTCTGCCGGTCGCCCAGCGCAGCACTTGCTCGCCGAGGCGAGGGCCGCGAGCGATCTCGTTCAGGGTGGGCGTTCCCTTCTTGACGCGCACCACGAGGCGGGCGGCGAAGTGGTCGCGGAAGTTTTCGCCGACGCCCGGCATCTCGTGGAGGACTGGCACGCCGAGGTCGCCGAGCAGGGCGGCGGGGCCGATGCCGGAGATTTGGAGCAGGCGGGCGGTGTTGACGGTGCCGGCGGAGATGATGACTTCGCGGCGGGCACGGATTTCGTGGGGCGTGCCGCCCTGTTCGGTCAGGTAGCGGATACCGACGGCGCGCTTGCCCTCGAGGATGATGCCGCTCGCGCGGGCGTTCGTGCGGACTTCGACCTGACCGCGGCGGACGGCGGGGCGGAGGAAGGCGACCGCGGCGCTGACGCGGCGGCCCTTGTAGATGGTGCGCTGGTAGTAGCCGACGCCGGCTTGGTCGCCGCTGTTGTAGTCGGGATTGCGGGGAATCCCGAGGCCGACGCAACCGGCGATGAAGGCCTCGGAGAGCGGGTGGATCCAGTCCATGTCGGTGATGGGGATGCCGCCGCTGCGGCCGCGGCGCTCGCCGCCGTGGCCGATGCGCTGCTCGCTCTTGCGGTAGTAGGGCAGGACGTCCTCGTAGCCCCAGCCGCGGTTGCCGCGCTGGGCCCAGCTGTCGAGGTCGGCGGGTTGGCCGCGGTTGTAGATCATGCCGTTGACGGAGGAGGAGCCGCCGAGGGTGCGGCCCTGGGTGGTCGCGATGGCGCGGCCGGCGGTTTGTTCGGTGGGTTCGGTCTTGAACTGCCAGGTGAAGGCCGGGTCGAAGAGGGTCTTGGTGAAGCCCGCGGGAATGTGGATCCAGGGGTTGCGATCGGGCGGGCCGGCTTCGAGCACGCAGACGGTGATGCCGGGGGTCTCGGTTAGCCGGTTGGCGAGGACCGACCCGGCGGCGCCGGCGCCGACGATGACGTAGTCGAAGCTGTCTGCGTTTTCTCCCATGAGCAATTGTTATCGGGGCTAGCCGGTTGCGGCTAGGGCCGCTGTCAGGGCGGCGGCTTTGGTGCGGACGGTGGCGGCGTCGTCGCCGGGTTTGTAGATGGCCGAGCCGATGCCGTAGCCGGCGGCGCCGGCGGCGCGCCATGCCGGGATGGAGGCGGCGTCGACGCCACCGACGGGGATCAGCAGGGTGCTGGCGGGCAGGACCGCGCGGAGGGAACGGAGGACGGCGGTGCTTGCTGCTTCGGCGGGGAAGAGTTTTAGGGCGTCGGCGCCGGCGGCCAGGAGGGAGAAAGCTTCGGCGGGAGTGAAGAAGCCCGGGGCGGTGGTGAGGCCGGCGGCTTTCGCTGCGGTGACGAGCGCCGGGTCGGCGTGCGGGGTGACCATGAGGCGGCCGCCGGCGGCGGCGACGCTGGCGACGTCGGCGGTAGTGAGCACTGTGCCGGCGCCGATCAGTGCGGTGTCGCCGAAGTTGCGGGCGAGGGTCTCGATGCTGCGCAAGGGGTCGGGGGAGTTGAGCGGGACTTCGATGATGCGGAGCCCGGCTTCGACCAGGGCGGCGCCGACGGAATCGGCATCAGCGGGGGGCAGGCCGCGGAGGATCGCGATGAGGGGGCATTGCGCTAACCAAGCCTTCATATCCATCCGGCATACTCCGCAATTAGGGCGATTCCGGCGGCGGCCCGGTCGGGCTCGCTCGTCGCGGCTTGGATGGAACGAGCGGCGAGCCCTTGTGCGTAGAGGCGGCAGAGCGCGGGGTCGCCGACGAGGTGGACGGGGCCGGTGGGGGCGATGGCGGCGAGTTCGTGGCCGATGAGTAGGCCGGAGAGGTAGGAGGCGGCGGCAGGGGGTTCGAGTTCGTCGAAGAGGCCGAGGGTGCGGACGCCGAAGAGGTGGTGGAGAATCCCGCCGGGGGCGCTGGCGCGGGTGACGCCGCGTGTGAAGGCCGGGTCGTTGGGAGGACCTTCGGTCATCATGCGGCCGAGGATGGTGTGGCTGCGGAGGGCGGCGA
This sequence comes from Acetobacteraceae bacterium, assembly GCA_032249615.1. Lineage (GTDB taxonomy): Bacteria > Pseudomonadota > Alphaproteobacteria > Acetobacterales > Acetobacteraceae > JAVVHH01. The sequence continues at coordinate 260 of JAVVHH010000224.1, read as the reverse complement.
AGACCTCGCCGGTCATTGCCGTGCTGAAGTTGGCGATAGCCCCGTCGTGGACGGTGGCCCATTTGGAGTGGGTGCCGGGGAGGCAGTAGGTGCCGTCGCCGGTGCCGGCAATGGCGCCGGCGAGTTGGGTTTCTTCGCCGCGCATGACTTCGGGGATGCCGGAGTCGTCGCGGCAGGTCAGGCCGGGGATGATGGCGACGGTGGCGCCTTCGAAGGGCACGGGCGTGAGGGCGGCGGCGAGGGCGGCGGGGCTCGCGGGG
>JAVVHH010000223.1:0-4797 GCA_032249615.1 Acetobacteraceae bacterium | reverse complement strand
TCACGTCGCCGAATTCGGTCTCCAACATGATCATCCTGATGGCGCTGAAGGCCAACGGCATGACGCGCGATCAGGTCAAGCTGGTGGCCGCCGGAGACCTCGGCGCCAACCTGTCGGCGGTGACCAGCGGCGCCGTCGATGCCGGGTTCAGCGACACGCTGCTCTATGCGCAGAACAAGAACCTGGTGCACCCGGTGTTCTACGTGAAGGACGTCATGTCGCCGAAGATGATGCAGACCGTCTGCATCACGACGGTCGACTACGCCAAAGAGCATCCCGACATCGTCCGCGGCATCATCGCGGCCCGCAAGGCCGGGCTGGATTACGTGATGGCGAACCCTGACGAGGCGGCGGACATCCTGGCCAAGGCGTACAGCAACGCCGACACCGAAGGCTTCCGGACGCACATGAAGGACCTCGTCGCGATCGACTACTGGAGCGACGGCCGGCTCGACTACCCGGCGATGGACCACATGATCGAGGGCCTGCAAATCACCGGGCAGCTCAAGCAGGCGCCCGACTGGTCCAAGATGGTGGACCTGCAATTCCTGCCGCCGGATCAGCACACGTCGCGCTGATGCCGGAAGCGGCGACCATTCCGGAGCCGCACGCCGCGCTGCGGGGCGTCGTGCGGCGGTTCGGCGGCAAGCAGCCGGTGCACGCGCTGGGCCCGATCGACCTGGACTTGGCGCCGGGTGAGTTCTTCTCGGTCGTCGGCCCGTCCGGCTGCGGCAAGTCCACGCTGCTCGACGTGCTGTCCGGCCTCGGACACCCGAGCGAGGGGACGGTCACGTTCGAAGGCAAATCCTTGCGCGGGGCGGTGCCCGAGGGCGTCGGCGTCGTGTTCCAGGAAGATGCGAGCTTCGCCTGGCTGACCGTGCGCGAGAACGTCGCCTTCGGCTTGCGCCGGGCGAAGCTCGGCAGCGCGGAGGTGGCGCGCCGGGTCGACGGGGCGGTCGCGTTCATGGGGCTCGCGCAGTTCGCCTCGCACTACCCGGCGCAACTCTCGGGCGGCATGCGCCAGCGCATGTGCATCGCCCGCACGCTGGTGCAGCAGCCGCGCCTCATCCTCCTCGACGAGCCGTTCGGCGCGCTGGACCAGCAGACCCGGCTGCTGATGGGCGACGAGCTCCTCCGGCTATGGCGCGAAACGGGCGCGACCGTGCTGCTCATCACCCATGCGCTCGACGAGGCCGCCATGCTGTCGGACCGCGTCGGCGTCATGTCGGCGCGGCCCGGGCGGTTCATCGACCTCGTCGAGACCGGGTGGCCGCGCGAGCGGGACAGCCGCGTGGTGTCGGACCCGCATTTCGGCAAACTGACCGCCCGGCTCTGGACGTCGTTGCGGGCGGAGTCGCTGCGCACCATGGGGCGCGGTTGAGCCGCGGGACCGCCGTTCTGCTGGTGCGCACGGCCGCGCTGGCGGCGGCGGTGCTGGTGCTCGAACTCCTGTGCCGGACGGGCGTCATCAGCCCGCAGGCGGTCTTGCCGCCGAGCGTGATGGTGGCCGCGATGGTCGAGGTGCTAGCTTCGGGCGACGCCACGGAGCCGATGCTCCGCACCTTCAGCACGGTCGGCCTGGCCTTCGCGCTCGCGGTGGCGCTCGGGATCGCGGGGGGCGCCGTCCTGCACGCGACCCCGCGGCTGCGGCATGCCATCGACCCGGTGCTCGCCTCCTACTACTCGGTGCCGACCTTCGTGTTCTACCCGCTCCTCGTCGCGCTGCTGGGGCTCAACATGACGCCGCTAGTCGTGCTGGGCGTGCTGTCGGCTACCCCGGCAATGATGATCGGCACGTTGGCGGGGCTGGACGGCCTGCCGCAGGTGTTGCGCCGGGTCGCGCGGGTGCAGCGGCTGGGGCCGATCCAGACGCTGCTGACCGTCGTGCTGCCGGCGGCCATGCCGTCCCTGTTCGGCGGGATCAAGCTGGCCCTGTCCTACGCGCTGATCGGCGTGATCGCGGGCGAGTTCATCCTGTCCGGCAGCGGGCTCGGCTACGCCATCTCGTATGCCTACCAGAGCTTCGACAACCGGACGATGTACGGGCTGATGCTGTTCGTGCTGCTGGTCGCGGTGGCGGCCAACGGCCTGCTGTACAGTTGGGAAGGGCGGCTGCTGCGTCGCCGCGTGCGCTCGTGAGCGTCACCGCGCCGACGGAGACGCGGCAGGCGCCGGGGCTGCGAGTGCTGGACCCGCTGCTGCTGATCGCGATCGCGCTGCTCGTGTGGCAGGCGGTCGGCAGCTGGACGCAGGGCGTCGCGGTGACGGGACCGCTGGCGACCTTCGGCTTCACGGCGACGCTGCTGACGACGGCGCAGTTCTGGCACAATGCCGGCGCGACGGCGGCCGCGTTCGCGCTGGCGTTCCTGCTCTCCGCCGTCTTCGGCTTGCTGCTGGGCCTGGTGCTTGGGTTGCGGCGCTTCGCCGGCGACGTGGCCGAGCCGGTGCTGGCGGGCTTCTACACCGTCCCGAAGGTCACGCTGTATCCGGTGGTGCTGCTCGTGTTCGGTCTGGGCATGAGTGCCAAGGTCGCGTTCGGGGTGATGCACGGCCTGGTGCCGGTCACCCTGTTCACCATGGCGGCGATCAAGACGCTGCCGGCGGTGCTGCCGCGGGCGGCGCGCGCGATGCGGCTGTCGCCGGCGCAGACCATGCGCTGGGTGCTGCTCCCGGCCTGTCTGCCGCAGATCGTGTCGGGACTGCGGCTCGGCTTCTCGCTCAGCCTGTTGGGCGTGCTGATCGGCGAGATGTTCTCCTCGCAGCGCGGGCTCGGCTTCCTGCTGGTCAGCGGGCTGGCGCAGCACAACGTCGCACTGTCGACGTCGGTGGTGCTGCTGATCGTGGTGTTCGCGCTACTCGCCAACACCGCGATGCTGCGGCTCAGCCGGCGGCTGTCGGGCCAGTAAGGCCGCGGTGCCGGCGCGCTCGTGTTCGCGCACGGTGCGGACGACGTCCAACTCGGTGCCGTAGCCGGTATCGGCGTCGGCGATCAGCGGCAGCCGGGTCGCGGCGGCCATGCGGGCGGCGTTGGCGACCATCTCCGTCATCGACAGCAAGCCGTAGTCGGGCAGGCCGAACGAGGCGGCGGTGCCGACGCCGGTCATGTAGACCGCGCTGAAGCCGGCCTGCTCGATCAGCCGCACGGTGATGCCGTCATAGCGCCGGGCGCGATCAGTATCTCCGGGCCGGCGAGCAGGCCGCGCAGCGCGCGCCGCGTTTCGGACATGCCGGGTTCTCCTCTGACACCGTGATGCGTTTGCAGACGGTTTCACAAGCGCAAAATTTCAGCAAAGGTCTCGTGCGCTGGCGCGAGTTTCCAAGAGGCTACATTTTATGTCGGAGTTGTCGATCACACTGGAGGGCCTTCCAGAAAAGGTGCAGCTGGTCGCGGACACGATCGATACTGCCCTCCCTGGCATGATGGCTTGGGATCTGCCGGACGACTCTCCACGCGGCATCACGGTCAGGATCGAAGGCCTCGAAGTAACGCCGAGAGCCATCACGGCCAATCGCTCGGTGATCTCCTCGGTCCGGATCGAACCGGAGAGGATCGTCGCCGCCACCGCAAGCAAGCGCGGCGTGGTGATCGCGATCTCGCCATTGCACGCCATCGGCACGGGGCAGGAGGGCGAACTCGCCGTGCTCATCGCCGATGAGATCACGCTCACGCTTTCCCGCATCCGGGGTGTGAGCGTCCTCTCCCACCTTCGGCCGGAAGGCTTGCCGGGCAAGGCGAGTGCCGACTTCGCGCTGGAAGGATTCCTACAACGGCAGGGAAGCCAGCTACGGATCTCGGTCAAGCTGGTCGAGACGTTCTCGCACCTCGTGTGCTGGTCGGCGCAGTACGAATACGAGCACGACAACCTCTTCCACATGCAGCAGGAGGTGGCCGCATTGGTGGCGGCGGGCCTGGAGCCAGAACTGCCGAGCCTCTCGGCCGAGCATCTGCGGCGGACCGGCATGTCCGGTCACGGCCCCTACTTACTGCTCTTGCGAGCGATCTCGCTCATCCATTTGTTGGATCGGAAGTCGTTCGGTGAGGCCGGCCGGCTGTTGTCCCTGGTGATCGAGGCGGAGCCGGAATTCAGCTCCGCCTACAGCTGGCTGGCCTTGTGGCACGTCTTCCTGGTGGGGCAAGACTGGGCGCGCGACCCGGTCGCCAGCATCACACGGGCGGGCGAACTGGCGGAACTCGCCGTCATGCTCGACCCGAACGATGCGCGCGGCCTCACGATCGCGGGGCATGTGCGGGCCTTCCTGCATCATCGGCTGGACGAGGCCTTGCCGTTGCACGAGCGCGCTTTGGCCATCAACCCCAGCCTGGCGCTCGCCTGGCATCTCAGCGGGATGACGCACGCCTACAAGGGCAATCTCGCCGAGGCGCGGCGGCGGATCGAACGTTGCCGTCTGCTGGCGCCGCGGGACCCGCACTGCTTCTTTGCCGAGGGGGCGGCGATCATCGTCGAGCTGCTGAGCGGCCAACATGAGGCGGCGGCCGACATCGGCCGCGGCGTAACCCAACTGCACCCGCGCTTTTCAGCCGCCTACAAGCCCTATCTGGCGGCACTCGGGCACCTCAAGCGGGAGGGAGAGGCAGACTCGGTGCATCGCAGATTGCTACAGATCGAGCCGGATTTCAGCATTCCCAAATTCTACCGCCGCATGCCGTTCGAGAAGCGAGAGCACCTCGACCACTACACCAGCGGCCTTACCTTGGCGGGGGCTCGCTAGAGCCAGTTCCCGAGCCAATTGGCTCGGGAGTATTGCTCTATCCTTTGTTGGCAGAGCAACTTTATC
>JAVVHH010000222.1:0-4827 GCA_032249615.1 Acetobacteraceae bacterium | reverse complement strand
CTCCCGCTCTGGCCCGTCCAGCCCGGCCGCACGAATCTCGTCGTCACGACGCTCGACGCCGATGGGCATGAATATGCCTATCAGTTCGACCTAACCGCCCGGGCGGGCCCGGTGGACTCTACCGATGCTTTGGCGTCGCTCGCCTCCGAGAGGACCGGCACGTCGACGTCCAACGAGGAAGCCGAAGACGTCACCTACGGCCTAATCGTCCGCAACAGCGAGGCCGAGCGCGTCGAGAAGGCGGAAAAGGCTCGGGCGGCCGCGGAAGCCCGCGCCATCGTCGCGCAGCAGCGCCAGGCCGGTGTGCGCGAGGTACAAGCGCGCTCCTTTCTCGCGTCCTCGACCGAGGCCGGTGAACCCGGGCCGGGATGCAATCCGCGCTACGTCGGTTGGGGCAGCGGCGCCATCGCGCCCGTCTCCGTCTGCGACAACGGGCAGATGACGTTCCTGCGCTACCAGGGCCAGCTCAGGCCGCCGTCGGTGTTCGTGCTCGGCCCAGATGGAAAAGAGCAGGCGCTGATCCCGTTCATGCGCGGCGACACCCTCGTCGTACCGCGCGTGGCCAAGGAGATGCATCTCTACTCCGGCCAGACCGTCCTTTACATCTTCAACCGCGCCTACGACCCGGCCGGCGTGAACCCGGCAACGGGCGGCTTGGCTGATCCAGGCACCGGGACCGTCTCGCCCGCAGTCCGGCGCGTGCTCAGGAGCACCCGCAATGCCCGTTGATCCGCCGACCGATCGGGACGAGCGCGCGCAGTCCGAGGAAGGCCGCACGCGAGGCGGACGCCTCCGCCGCTGGCGCTCGGGCTGGCGTCTGGTCGCCCTCTGGACCGTGGGCTGCACCGCGGTTGTGAGCTTCGTGTTCTGGCGCGATGCGCACAAGGCAGTCCCCGCCCGAGCTACAGCAGTCGGTCAGCAGCTCGGACAATTTGTCCCGACGCCGGAGTTCCGGCAGAGCATCATCCCGGTGGCGAATGCCATGCCAGCGATGAACCTCGCCCCGCCCGCCACGCTTCCACCGCCACCCGCACCTGCGCCGCAAGTTCGGAACGCCTTCGGACCGTCACCCGCAAGTGGCGCAGCCTCGAACGCCCCGAGAATGCTGACCTTCACGCCGGCCGCTTTCCCGCGCGATGCTCGATCTGGAGCCGAAACGCGGCCACAAGCCGGAGCGACGCCCGGTGGAGAGCCCAGCCGAAGCGCTGTCGCGTTCAAGCCTACCGCGATCCCTGGCCTCAAGGCCGGTCCAGCCATGGACCTGACCTTCACCATGATGCCCGGTGTGGTGACGTGCCTGCTCGACAACGCCCTCGACACCACCAAGCCGGGCAAGGTGTTCTGCCATACCGACGAGACCGTCTATTCGCCAATGGGCGTCAAGCTGATGGAAGCCGGAACCCGCATCGTTGGCGACTACCAAAGCGAGATCGGCCTTGGTGAAAACCGCGTCGGTGCCATGGCTGGCTACGCGATCACCCCGAACGGCGTTCCCGTCCCGCTCGGAAGCTTTCCCATGGGAGACGCGCTCGGCCGCGGCGGTTTCGACGGCGAACTCGATACCCATCCTTGGGCACGCATCGGATCAGCCTTGGTGTTGCTCACTACCCAGGGCGCGATTGGCGCCGCGCAAACCGCTCTTCAGCAGCGGGGTAGCAGTTACACCAACGTCAACGTCGGTGGCCTTGACTTTGCCCTGGCCGAGGTCGTCCGCAACTCTGCCAACGTGCGCAGCACACTCCGGGTCAACCAGGGCTCGCGCATCGGCCTTCTCGTCGCGCAGCCGATCGATTTCTCGGATGCGTATTCGCTATCGGAAACCGGCCGGTGAAACCCGGCGAACGCCCGCTGCGTCGTCTGCTCGAGGTCTGCGGCTTCGCCGCGCCACTTGCCGATCCACTGACCACGGAAGTCGTCGCCAACCGATCCGGCGAGATCGGCGTGGAACGCGATGGAGCGTGGAGCTGGCACGCCGCGCCGGAGGCCACCTTTGAGCGGCTGGAGACCATCGCCGTCTATGCGGCCCATGCGGCTGGCGCCGAGTTCGACGAGAAGCACGCGCTCGCTCGCGGCACCTTGCCCGGTGGCGAGCGGCTGCAAGCGTGCCGCCCTAAGGCCACACGTCAGGGTGTAATCGCCCTGACGGTGCGCAAGCCCGCCATCGTTGCGCGACGCGTGGATGATCCCGATTTTGAAGCGATGTTCTCCCGCGTCGGCGCGCCGCGTTCGAAGGCGCAGGATTTGGCGCTGATCGAGCTGAAACGGCGCGGGCAATGGCGCGAGTTCTGGAAGCTGGCGGTGCGAAGCCGCCGCACCATCGGCGCCTGCGGCGCGACCGGTAGCGGCAAGACGGACTTCATCAAACGGCTGCTACAGGAGATCCCCGAGGGCGAGCGCATCGTCACAGCCGAGGACGCGGACGAGTTCGGCGCTCTCCGGCAGCGCAATCACGTCGCCCTGTTCTTCGCCGAACCCGGGCAGCCTGGCGTCTCGGCGGAGGATTGTGTTCGCGCCGCACGTCGCATGCGCCCGGACCGGATCATGCTGCAGGAGTGCCGCGGGCCGGAGGCGTTCGCCTTCGTCCAGGCGCTCGCCGCCGGCCACCCCGGCGGCATGACGAGCTGGCACGCCGAGGAAGGCGAGGCGTTCGATGCCCTGGAACTCATGCTCAAGCAGCATGGAGGCGCGGCCACGCTGCCTGACGCGAAAGCCCGTTCGCTGCTGCGGCGCTATCTGGACATTGTCGTATGGCTCGCCCGCGGCGACGATGGATTCAGTGCGCCGCAGGTTTGGGTGAAGGCCGAAGAGGATCTGGCACCGTGCGCCGACGAGGCCTGATCGCGGCAGCCCTCGCCGCTGTCGCCGTCCTTCCGGTACTTGCGGTCGGCTGGCTGGCCGGAACCAGCTACCTGTTTGCCTATCTGTGCAACACGTATCGCGTTGGCCGGGTGAAGCTCGATTGGGAGCTGATGCTTTGGTGGGACGCCCTGCCCTACGCGCGCGGGGCGCCCAAGCTGCTTGCCCTGCTCGTCTCCGCCGCGTTCCTGCCGAGCGCCGTCGTCGTCCTCGTCCTGATTGGCATCGGGGCGTGGCTGCGGAGGGTGCGTTGGAGCCGGGTGGCGAACGCGTGGGGTGGGGCATCGCTGCAGCCCGTCGAACGGGGTGAGTCGGACAACCATGGGCATGCGGACTGGATGTCCGTTCCCGAAGCCCTGCGGCGCTTCGAGCCTGCTTCGACAGGAGAGCCCGGCTTGGTCATCGGCGAAGCAGTCCGCGTGGACCTCTCCCCTGTCGCAGGTCTGGAATTTAGGCCGCGCGACAAGGCGACCTGGGGGCCGGGCGGCGACGCGCCTCTCCTCGTCGACCCTTGCACGGAGGGGCCGACGCATTCGATATTCGTTTCCGGCAGCGGCGGCGGAAAGACGGCTTCGATCGCGACCCGCCTCATGCACTGGCACGGCTCCGCCATTGTCGTGGATCCATCGGACGAAATCGCTGACCTGACCGAGCAAGCCCGCTCGGGAATGGGGCAGCGTGTGGTTCGGATCGGCCTTGGCAGCGGTGATCTCGACCTGCTGGGCGGCATCGACCCAGCCTCGCCGAGCGCGACGCGCCGCGTGCTTTCCGTCGTCGGCTCGCTCTGTGGCGAGGAGCGCGATCGGGATGCCGACAGCATCTTTGACGATGCTGGGCGGAACATGGTCGCGGCGCTGCTCGGGCACATGCTGTGGGACGAAAGCGTGCCTCGCGAGCACCGCAACCTGCACACCCTGCGCGACCTCATCACCACGGCCGAGAAGGATATGAAACCGCTGCTCACGGCAATCGCCGCGACGAGCGCGTGCACCGCGGCGAAGCTCGGCGCCCGGACGCTGATGGGGTTGGCCGAAGAAACCTTCAGCGGCGCCTACTTCTCCGCCACCCAGCTCACGCGCTGGATGCTGGACGACGCGGCGGCGGACTTCCTGTCCGGCACCACCTTCTCCCCGCGCGAGGTCACCGAGCGGCCGACGACGGTTTACATTCATGTCGGCCTCGATGCACTCAAGTTTTCCCCGGGCATTGTCCGCGCCGCGCTCGACGCCTTTGCCTGGGCGTTCATCGAGGCGAACGGCCACTATCACAGCCGCACGCTCATCGTGCCCGATGAGATGGGCACGATCGGCCGCGTGGTCGCCTTCGAGCTGCTGCGCGATACCGGCCGGAAATACGGCGCCACGTTGCACCTGCCACATCTGTCCGAGACGGAGATTGACGAGGTCTGGGGTCGCCGCGGGAAGGCCGGATGCGACCTGTGGTTCCCCAACCTGTCCTGGCGCGGCTATGCCCGCGTGCTCGACCGCCGCACGCAAGAGTCCCTGTCCAAGGAGCTGGGCGAGCACGGCGTTCAGGCCACCAGCGAGGGCGACAACCGCGGCAGATCGAACAAGGGCTTCGAGCTGGGCACGCGCTCGCGCGGCCGGAATACAAATCGACACGAGATCAAGCGGAGCCTCATCAAGCCCGACGAGATCCGCGAAGCGCGGGCGGACGAGATGTTCGTCCTGGCCGCCGGCTGCGCCCCGATCCGCTGCGGCGTGCCGCTCTATTTCCGCCGCGAGTGGGAAAGCAGCGTTGCCGGCAGCAACCGCTTCGTCCGGCACCCGGCCATAGCGGCGGAATAGCCATGCGCGCCTTTCTGCTTTCTACCGTCCTCGCCCTCAATGGCTGCCCCGAGACGTTGCTTCCGGACGCGCGGATACGGGCGGAGACCGAGGCCCATCTCGGCCGGCCCGTCATCCAGGTGCTCAACCGCCAGGCGGTCGGCGCCGAACGCACGCGCTACGA
>JAVVHH010000221.1:0-4829 GCA_032249615.1 Acetobacteraceae bacterium | reverse complement strand
TCTTTATCTGGAGAGCGCGGGCGGGGAGCATCTGATCGACGCCGACCGCCTCAGAGGTTTTACGGGCCATGACGTTCGCCGCACTCATAAAAGGAGCTGAGGTTCCCAGCCGTCGTAGCACCCAGGATAGCGCTTAAGACGACATGAGCGCCCTTTTGTGATCGCTTTGCTTCACGCCGACACTGCCCGATTTTCAACGCGCCGCTCCGAATAGCCCGCGTTACGCTAGGGCGCGTCGTCGAGGTCGGTCAAATGTTGTGAAGGGACCCGAAGACGATCTTATTTCTGTGCTCTCACCCGCGTGGAGAAGCGCTGCTGTGCTTGCGATGGGGACAACGTGCTTTTGAGCGGCGGCTTGCCGGTCTCTCTGCCTGAAAGCTCCCTTCTCCTCACCGGGGTGGTGGCCCACAAACGGCATGTCAGCTAATCCGTCGTGGTTGTTCAAGGCCTGACAGATCGTCTCCTAAGACCCCCAAATCCCCCTACCGCTTCCCCCGCCCCCTCTTCCCCGCCTTCTTCGCCGGATCATACCCGCCCCCGCCCGGCCCCAACGGCTCCGGCGTCCGGTCCTTCTTCCCCTTCCCCCCAAACCCCGCCGGCGACACCGGCGGCGCCGGCAACCCCAAATCCAACGCCTCCAGCCGCTTTATCTCGTCTCGCAACCGCGCCGCCGTCTCGAACTCGAGGTCCGCCGCCGCCGCCCGCATCTTCTTTTCAAGCTCCGCGATCGACGTCTTCAAATCCTTGCCGACCAGCTCCGTCACCCCGGCATCCTTCACCGGCGCGACCGTCACGTAATCCTGCTCGTAAACCGACCGCAGCGCCTCGCCGATCGTGCTCTTCACGCTCCGCGGCGTGATCCCGTGCGCCTCGTTCCATGCGCTCTGCTTCGCCCGCCGCCGCTCCGTCTCCTCCATCGCGTAACGCAGCGAATTCGTCATCAAATCCGCATATAGCACGACCCGGCCCTCGACGTTCCGCGCCGCCCGCCCGATCGTCTGCACCAGGCTCGTCTGGCTCCGCAGGAACCCCTCCTTGTCCGCGTCCAGAATCGCCACCAGCGCGCATTCCGGAATGTCCAATCCCTCGCGCAGCAGGTTGATCCCGATCAGCACGTCGAACACACCCAGCCGCAAATCCCGGATGATCTCGATCCGCTCCAGCGTATCCACATCCGAGTGCAGGTAGCGCACCTTGACCCCGTTCTCCGTCATGTAGTCGGTCAGGTCCTCGGCCATCCGCTTCGTCAGCGTCGTCACCAGCACGCGCCCGCCGCCCCCGATCACCACCCGGCACTCCGCCAGCAGATCGTCCACCTGCCGCTCCACCGGCCGCACCTCGCACACCGGGTCGATCAGCCCGGTCGGCCGGATCACCTGCTCGACGAACGCGCCCCCCGTCCGCTCCATCTCCCAAGGTCCGGGCGTCGCCGACACGAACAGCGTCTGTGGCCGGAAATGCTCCCATTCCTCGAACCGCAGCGGCCGGTTGTCCAAGCACGACGGCAGCCGGAACCCATACTCCGACAGAACCCCCTTCCGCGCCGCGTCGCCCCGCGCCATCCCGCCGATCTGCGGCACCGTCACATGGCTCTCGTCCACGATCAGCATCGCGTTCTCCGGCAAGTATTCGAACAGCGTCGGCGGCGGCTCCCCCGTCTTCCGCCCCGACAAATACCGCGAATAGTTCTCGATCGACTTGCACGACCCGGTCGTCTCGATCATCTCCAGATCGAACGTCGTCCGCTGCTGCAGCCGCTCCGCCTCCAGCAGCCTGCCCTCCGCCACGAACTGGTCGAGCCGCAGCTTCAGCTCCTCCTTGATGTCCCGGATCGCCTGGTTGAGCGTCGGCTTCGGCGTCACGTAGTGGCTGTTGGCGTAAATGCTGGCCTCGCCCATCTTGCCGGTGACCTCGCCGGTGAGCGGATCGAACTCGCTGATGCTCTCGATATCGTCGCCGAACAGCGTGATCCGCCACGCCCGGTCCTCGAGGTGGCTCGGCCACACATCCACCGTGTCGCCCCGCAGCCGGAACGTCCCGCGCTGGAACGCCGCGTCGTTGCGCCGGTACTGCAGCTCCACCAGCCCCCGCGCCAGCGTGTCCCGCCCGATCGTCCCGCCGGGCTCCAGCCGGATGATCATCCGCCCATACGTCTCGACCGAGCCGATACCGTAGATGCACGACACCGACGCCACGATCACCACGTCGCCGCGCTCCAGCAGCGCGCGCGTCGCGCTGTGCCGCATCCGCTCGATCTGCTCGTTGATCTGGCTGTCCTTCTCCACATACGTGTCGGTCCGCGGCACATATGCTTCCGGCTGATAGTAATCGTAGTAGCTGACGAAGTATTCCACCGCGTTATCCGGAAAGAACTGCTTCATCTCGCCATAAAGCTGCGCCGCCAGCGTCTTGTTCGGCGCCAGGATCAGCGTCGGCCGCTGCGCCGCCTCGATCAGCTTGGCCATCGTGAACGTCTTGCCCGACCCGGTCACCCCCAGCAGCACCTGGTCCCGCTCCCCCGCGGCCACGCTCTCCGTCAGCTCCCCGATCGCCTGCGGCTGATCCCCCGCCGGCTCATACGCCGACACCACGCGCAATGGCCGCGACATCGTCTTGGCCGCCTGCTTGATCGGCTGGAAGGTGACCGGCTGGGCCGGGCTGGCGGCGGGCTTGCGGGCGAGCGTCGTGGACATCCCCGGAACATGGGACCACCCTCGTTCCGATCCAACCCGCCCCGCCCGCGTTACCCCCTCGAAACCACGTCTGCGAGTACCGTGACCTCACCCCCCGATCCGACCCGGCACTGGGGTCTCTCCGACCAAACCGGCCGCTTCGCCCTCTGGGCCCCCGCCGCCCGAACCGTCACCTTCCGCTCCCGGCACCGCCCCGATATCGCCCTCGAACCCGAAGGCGACGGCTGGTTCGCCGGCACCCCCGGCCCGCTCCCGCCCGGCACCCGCTACGCCCTGGCTATCGACGGCCGAACCCTGCCCGACCCCGCCTCCCGCTCCCAGCCCGACGGCCCCGCCGGCTGGAGCGAAGTGACCGACCCTGGCGCCTTCACCTGGTCAGACGCCGCCTGGCAGGGACGCCCCTGGCACGAGACCGTGCTCTACGAGCTTCACCTCGGCACTTTCACCCCCGCAGGCACCGCGTCGGCCGCCATCGCCCATCTCGACCACCTCGCCCGCCTCGGCGTCACCGTCATCGAGCTGATGCCCGTCAACGCGTTCCCCGGCGCCCGCAACTGGGGCTACGACGGCGTCCTCCCCTTCGCTCCCCACGCCGGCTACGGCCGCCCCGACGACCTCAAGCGCTTCGTCGACCGCGCCCACGCCCTCGGCCTCGCCGTCATCCTCGACGTCGTCTACAATCATTTCGGCCCCGCCGAGAACGCCATCCCCGACTACGCCCCCGCCTTCTTCACCGCCCGCCACGAAACCCCCTGGGGCGGCGCCATCGACTTCGCCCAACCCGCCGTCCGCGCCTTCTTCCTCGAGAACGCCCTCTACTGGATCGAGGAATTCCACCTCGACGGCCTGCGCCTCGACGCCGTCCAGGCCATCTTCGACGACGCCCGCCCCCATATCCTCGACGCCATCGCCGCCCGAATCCGCGCCGCCGCGCCCGATCGCCACATCCACCTGACCCTCGAGAACGACGGCAACGAGGCCCATTGGCTCGCCCCCGCCCGCTACGACGCGCAATGGAACGACGACTACCACCACGTCATGCGCGTGCTGCTCGCCGGCCGGGTCGACGGCTACTACCGCGACTACGCCACCGACCCGGTCGCCCGCCTGGGCCGCGCGCTGGCCGAAGGCTTCTCCTACCAAGGCGACGCCGTCTCCATCCACCGCCCGGGCCTGCGCCGCGGGACCCCGTCGGCCCACCTGCCCCCCACGTCCTTCGTGAATTTCCTGCAAAACCACGACCAGGTCGGCAACACCCCCTTCGGCCGCCGCCTCGCCCAACTCGCCACCCCCGACGCCCTCCGCCTCGGCCTCGCCATCACCCTGCTCGGCCCGGCCATCCCCATGCTCTTCATGGGCGAGGAATGGGCCGCCGCCCAACCGTTCGACTTCTTCTGCGACTACCCCGACGACCTCGCCGACAAGGTCCGCACCGGCCGCCGCGCCGAGTTCAGCCACCTCCCGGAATTCGCCGACCCCGCCAGCCTCGCCGACCTCGCCGACCCCAACGCCGCCGCCACCAGCCGCGCCTGCGTGCTCCATTGGGCCGCGCTCGCCCGCCCTCCGCACGCCGAAACGCTGGCCTACGTGACGAACCTGCTCGCCATCCGCCGCCGCGCCATCGTCCCCCTGCTGCCCCTGATCGCCGCCGGGGCAGGGCGCTACGAGCCGATCGGCCCCGCCGCCCTCCTCGTCACCTGGACCCTCACCGACGCCCGCACCCTGGTGCTCGCCGCCAACTTCGCCGACGAACCCAGCCCGGCCCCCGCGCCATCCGGCGAAACCCTCTTCACCCTCGGCGACGCCTCGACTGGCCTCGCCCCCTGGGGCGCCTACCTCGCCCTCACCGCGCGCCTCACCGCGCGATAGCGCAGGACCGAGCATGGACGCTTCATGGTGGCAGCGCGGCACCCTCTACCAAATCTATCCCCGATCCCTGCAGGACGGCGACGGCGACGGCAACGGCGACCTCGCCGGCATCACCCGCCGCCTCGAGGCCATCGCCGCCCTCGGCGTCGACGCCGTCTGGCTCTCCCCCATCTATCCCTCGCCGATGACCGATGGCGGCTACGACGTCGCCGATTACTGCGGCGTCGACCCGCTCTTCGGCACGATGGCCGATTTCGACGCCCTCCT
>JAVVHH010000220.1:0-4865 GCA_032249615.1 Acetobacteraceae bacterium | reverse complement strand
CCAAGCCATCGCAAGGCGATCTCACCTGAAAAGGAAAATGCAACTGTAATGCTAAAGCAGCATGCAGACGCTGGCGTGTGCTGTCTTGGGGTCACGCCATAGAACGGGTGCTGGTTTCACGCTAACGGGACAGAGCATGAACACCATGCGGCGAGGACCCGTGGCGGTGCGTCCAGGTGCCGCAGCGGCCTGAAGCCGTCCGGCCCGAGGCTGCCGTCCGTACCCCAAAGGTAGTCACCGGTGAGATTGATGTGCTGCCAGCCGGACGGGGCGAGGTGGGCCAGCAACGCGTCCGGAATCGTCTCGCCCCGGGCGCGCAAAGCGTCCAGAGCCCGGCCGAGATACACGGTGTTCCAGAGCGCGATCGCCCCCGTCACCAGCGCCAGCGCGCTTGCCCGGTGCTGGAGCATTACGGTCGTGCGGTCGCGCAGTCGGCCCAGCCGATGAAACGCGACCGCGCGGGCCAGCGCGTGCCTGGCAATCCGGTGTGCAGGTGGGTGAAACAGTCCGCGAACCCGGTCCAGCGGTGGACCTCGAGCAGCAGCTCGGTCACCCGCGTGGGTGGCAGGGTGTCGTAGAGGCGTTCGGCCGCTGCCTCGGCCTCCTCCGGCGTGACCGCCTTAAGCGGGCTGATCTTCAGTTCGTCGCCCCGGATGCGCACGTCTTCCAACGCATCCGCCTCGGCCTTGGCGTTCACCTCGGCAAGCCGCCGCTCCAGCAGGGCACGGCGCTCGGCCAAGTAGTGGTCCGCGGTTTCGGGCACGGCGACCGGCAAAGGTCCTGCCTCCTGCATGGCGGTGAACAACGCGGGCGGAATGAGTTGGTCCTCGACGGCGCGCCATTGCCGGCTGCCCTGCACCCAGATGTCGCCTCCGCGCAGCCGGTCGCGCAACGCGAGCAGCACGGCCGCCTCCCAGGTCCGGCGATGCTCGATGTGGCCCTTGGCCCCGCTGTCCAGCACGGCCTCGCGCCAGGCCGGGCGGAGAAAGCTGACCGGCAGGCTCTTCGGCCAGTTCCGGCCGCCGCTGGCGTAGACGACCGTGTGCAGCAGCTCGACGGCGCGCAACGTCGCCGTCGCGGCCGGCACGGCGCGGAGCTGGAAGGCGTCGAGGAACAGCGGCCCGAGCCGGCGCAGCACGGGCCAGGCTCGGGCGGCGAGTGCCGGCAGGTCGGCCTTGTCCGGGCGCGCGAGGCGCTGGGCCTCGGCAACGCTGGCGGCAAGCTTGTCCCAGCCCACGGCCGTAGCAACCGCTCCGTCCAGGTCCTCGCCGGCCTGCTTCGCCTCGAGCAGTGCGGTGCCGAGCTTGGCGAGCAGCCGGACCTTGGCGTTCACCGCGCGCGCGTCGCGCAGCACGGCGTGCTCCTCCTTCACCTCGGCACGCCGGAACATGCGGCCCACGGCGCGGTCGAACAGAGCCACGCCCTCGTCGGTCAGGCGCGTGGTCGTGTCCAAGACGGTGGCGACCAGGGTAGCGCGCTGGCGAAGCGGCGACAGCGCCCGCAGGTGCTGGGCGGTGTATCGGCCGCCCTCGCGCGCGAGCTTGCGCAGCCGTTCCGGATGCACACCCTCGGCGCACGCAGGGTCGAGGCCGACGGCGCGCAGACAGGCGAGTTGGTCCACCAGGCGCCGGAGCGATTTGTGTCCCGGAGCGCCTGCCAGCTGTCGCGCCCAGGCGAGCACGCTCATCGCCGTGCCTTGCTTGGGGCCGAGCAGAGCTTCCAGCGCGGTGGCCTTGTCCTCGGACAGGTTGCGGGTGAGTTGCCCCGCGACGTGCCGCTCGGCCAGCACCATCGCGCCCGCGACCAACTGCTCGACCATGAACGGTCCGGGCGTGACGAACCGCCGCCGGCGCAGTTCGTCCATGAGGGTCTGGGCAATGCCGAACGCGTTGGTGGTGGCCAGCGCCACCGGCAGCAGCCAGCCCAGCATCTCGCGCCGGCGGCCGGGTTTCAGGTCCTCGAAGCCGAACTTCTCCCGCAAGGCGTCGAGCTGCTCGTAGCGGGTCTGGAACCGAGCGGCATAGGCGGTAAGGTCTTCTGGATCGGCGCCAAGCTGGTCGGCGACGAAGCACAGCGCCGCTTCGGGAATGGCTTCGCCTGGGCGGAGCAGCCGGCCGGGATAGCGCAATGCGCAAAGCTGCAGGGCGAAGCCGAGCCGGTTGTGGTCGCGCCGGCGCCGGCCGATGACGGCGAGGTCGTCAGTGCTCAGCGTCCAATGCCGGATGAGATCGGCCTCCGTGGTGGGCAGGGCAAACAACATCTGAAGCTGCGCTTCGGTGAGCGCGCGTCGTCTCGGCATGGCGGGGGTGTCCCAATTGAGGTAAAGGCTAGTTGCTACGAGACAGGCCCGAGCAAAAACAGGGCCTTACGGCTCGTCGCGCAGGGAGAGTTCAACTGGGACAACGTGCAGCGATCTATTGCCGGGTCTCCACCGTGGATCAGTCTTGCGAACGGCAGGAGCGCGATCTCACGGCCTTTGCGGCACGTGCCGGCTATGCATTGGCCGGGATCTACAAGGAGACGGCCTCGGGTGTTCGGCTGGATCGCAGCGAGCGTCGCAAGGTGCTGGCGCTCGCACAGCGGCGTGAGATCGACGCCGTGCTCGTCACCGAATTGTCGCGCTGGGGGCGCAGCACCGTGGATCTGTTGGCGACCCTACGCGAACTCGAGGCCCGGCGCGTATCGCTGGTCGCCTTGAACGGCATGACGTTCGACGTCTCGACACCACACGGCCGCATGATGGCGACCGTGCTGGCCGGCATCGCCGAGTTCGAGCGCGAACTCATCCAGGAGCGTATTCGTTCCGGCATCGCTGCGGCGAAGGCGCGCGGCAAGAAGCTTGGGCGGCAACCAGGACAACGGCCGAAGTCGGATCGGCTCGCCGCGAAGGTGCTTGCGCTTGTCGCCCAGGGGCGAAGCTACCGCCTGATCGGTCGCGAGGTCGGACTGAGCAAGAACACGGTTATCGACATCGTCAAACGCAGTCGCAGCCCCAATGCCGACGCCACTTGAGCCAAACGCACCAGAATAGGATAAGTGTCCTGCGCGGTCGGGGCAGATGGATGGCAACCAACGATCACTGGATGTACCAGGGCCGGCAATATCACCAGTGGTTCGGTCATGGTACCGCCCCGAAAGAGGCCCGCGACACGAGGCCGGCCAGCGCCGGCTTGTTCAATCCGGAATCCGCTGGGCAGCGGATCGATTACGCGGCAACGAAGGTGATCGGGGAAGCTCCTAAGAACGAACGAGCGAGATGGGAACGGCGGATGGCCGGACCGGGCCGCGGCAGCCTCAAGACGGCCGTCGCCGCCTGGTATGGCGCATCGGGCTTACGGACATCGGCATTTCGGGACCGCCTGCTCGATCCCTACACCAGCGAAGAATTGGCCGACCATCTCAAGGCCGCTGCAAAGGGGATCGTGACGGCGCGAACCTATGACCAGCTCGACGCAGCGAGCGGCAAACTGGCTACGGCGGCTCAGAAAGTCGGCGTGGATCGGTGGCCGCGCTTTCTAGGCGACGCTGAACAACGCGCTCTCGCCGCCGTTTCCGAAAATGCCATTCCCGGCGTTATCAAGGCTGGCACGGCAGACAGCGGAGCCGTGCTCACAATCTTAGGTGGACTGATTATCGGCAGCGCGATCTACGGTGCGCTTCGACCGAAGGCATCTCCGCCCACAGTGGCGAGGCCCGATCTGTCGATGATCGTTGAGGCAGTTCCCCTTCCTCCGCGCAAGGAAGGCGAAACCCCAGCCGATGTATTGAAGCCGGGAGGCCAGAATGTCGGAGAGCCGGGCAACAGTTCCGGCGTTCGCGTCCTGCCCGGCGGTCAGGAGGGAGCACAAGGACTTTTCGATCGACTGACCAAAGGCAAAGGTGGCGAGAACATCACTCCACCGGACCATGCTGGACAAGTCGTCAGGCTCCCTGACGGATCTATTATCGGGATTCGGCCGCGCTCAAGAAGTGGCCCACCAACAATCGACATTAAGATTCCTGGTCTGGGCGTTCGAGAGTTGAAATTCCCTGAAGGGAAAGCGCAATGAAGGCTCTCTCCGATAATCAAATCCGCTCTCTCGTGGACGAATTCTACACCGATTCACAGGAGGACATCGTCGGCCTCTTTGCGATCGCTCAAGCCGTTGAAGATATCCTTGGCCAAGATCCAGATAGTGTGCGCGAGCAAACCTTGAGGGTCGTCGAGGCACTACTGGACAGGGGAATGTTGGCTGGCAACTCTCCCTACCATCCTCACGGCTATCAGCCGTGGGCAGATCAGGACCGAAATGCACTATTGAAACGCATTCGGTCAGAATGGTTGCGACTGGGCCACTCCTTAAGCATTCCCGATATTGCGTGGTTCGGACCTTCTGAGGAAGGAGCCACGTCCAGAACCAGCACCAGGTAAGTCTGTTCCTGGTCCGTCCCGCTTAGCGTGAAACCAGCACCCGCTCTATGGCGTGACCCCGTCTTGAGAATCAGCGAGACGCGAACGGGTCTGGCGGAGAGGGTGGGATTCGAACCCACGGTAGGGGTTAACCTACAACGGTTTTCGAGACCGCCACCTTAAGCCGCTCGGCCACCTCTCCGGATGCCGGCGTTATAAATGTTGCCGCAGAGGCCCGCAACCGGGTGCGTCCAACCTTTATTAGGGCTCCGTGCGTCGGCGCTCGAGCCGGTCTTTACTGCTTTGCATGATCGGGACGGGGTCGTAAGGCGTGCGTGGCGGCCTCGCGAGTAGGAGCTATGTCACGGGCCGCTTGAGTTGCAGCCCGGAGCGTTTGCATTCGGCGACGAGGTCGCCGTGTTGATTGAACGCCCGGTGCCGGAAGGTCACCACGCCGGCCTTGGGGCGCGAGCGG
>JAVVHH010000219.1:0-4888 GCA_032249615.1 Acetobacteraceae bacterium | reverse complement strand
ACGGACGCCCAGATCTCCGCGCTCGACTGTTCGGCGATTCCTCCGCGGGCCTGCCACAGGCGGAAATCGTGCTTGCCGGCGCCGAGCATGAGCCCGGCGCTGTCGAACACGCCCGCGCGGGCGCTGCCGGTGCCGACATCGACGCCGATGACGTACCCGGGCACGTTAGAGATCGACGGTCAGCGGCAGGAGCACGAGGTCGCGCACCACGACGCCGGGTGGCCGGGTCAGCATGAACAGGACGGCGTCGGCCACCTCCTCCGGCTGCATCAGGCTGCCGGCGGCGAGCGCGTCTTCCATCTTGGCTTTCGGCCAGTCGTCCAGCAGTGCGGTGACGACGGGGCCCGGGCAGACCGCGCCGACGCGAACCCCGTGCTTCATCACCTGGCGGCGCACGGTGTGCACGAAGGCCTGCACCGCAAATTTGGAGGCGGTGTAGATCGGCTCCCACACGACCGGCACGAGCCCGGCGATCGAGCTCGTCACCACGATGTCGCCCGAGCGCTGCGCGACCAGATGCGGCAACACGGCATGGATGGAGCGGAAGGCGGCGTTGACGTTGAGCGTCAGCACCCGGTCCCACACATCGGGGTCGCCCTCGACGATTTCGCCACCGATATAGGCGCCGGCATTGGCGTGGAAGATATCGAGCCGGCCGGTGCGCGAAAGGATCTCCGGCAGCAGGTTGGAGACCGCGTCCTTGTCCATGAGGTCGACGACGAGCGGGTGCGCGTTGCCGCCCAGCTCGCGGCACAGCGCCTCGAGCCGGTCGGCGGCGCGGTCGATCATGACGACGTGGGCGCCGGACGCCAGCAGCGCCTTCGCGCATGCGAGGCCGATGCCCGACGCCGCGCCGGTGATGGCGGCGGCTTTTCCCTCGAGAGTTACCATGGTGACCTCCTCACGCGCGGCCGTGCGTGACGCGGCTGCGCCGCGCGAGGCTATCGACCAGGACGGCGATCGCGAGCACGGCGCCGGTGATCATGTAGCGCAACGAAGACGACATGTTCAGCAGGGTGAGGCCGTTCGAGATCGCCTGGATGACGATGATGCCGAGCAGCGCGGACCAGGCGCTGCCGCGGCCGCCGAACAGGCTGGTGCCGCCGATCACCGCCGCGGCGATGGCGTTGAGGTTGACGTCGCCGGTCCCGGCCTGCTGGCTCGAGGAGGCGAGCCGGGCTGCACCCAGGATGCCGCCCAGAGCGGCGAAGGCCGAGCAGAGCGCGAAGGCGGTGGTGTAGATCCAGGGCACGTTGATGCCGCTCCGCCGCGCCGCCTCCGGATTGCCGCCGACGGCCCGCATGGAGCGGCCCCATTGGGTGTGGTCGAAGGCATATTGCATGACCAGGACGAGCACGATGAACAGGAGGAACATGACCGGCACGCCGCGGCCGCGGTTCAGGTAGAACACGACCGCCTCGGCCATGATCGTCAGCCCGGCGACCTGGACCACGAACATGCCGAACGAGCCGACCGACAGGTTGAAGCGCCGCCGCCGCTTCCGCGCGCGGAGGCCCGCCGCGAGCAGACCGACCCCCGGCAGCAGCGCGATGACCTCCGACAACCAGGCCGGCAACACCCAGAACTGGCCGAAACTCACCATCGCGGACTCGTATGGCAGGTTGATCGAGCCGGTGGCGCCGAGCAGGTAGAGCTGCCAGCCGAGCAGGGCCAAAAGCCCGGCCAGCGTGGAGCTGAAGCTCGGCATGCCGAACCGCATCCGGAGCTGCGCATAGAGGGTGCCGACCAGGGCGCCCACCAGCAGCGCCGCCCCGATGGCGATGATGGCGGGAATCCCGAGGCCGACCCAGAGCACCCCCAGCAACGCCGACGCCACACCGCTCATCGAGCCGACCGACAGGTCGATCTCGCCCAGCATCAGCACGCAGACGATGCCCAGCGCGATCACGCCGATCACCGAGCAGTCGAAGCACAGGTTGACCATGTTGTTCGGCGACAGGAACACCGGGTTCAGCGTGGTGAACAGCGCGCCGACGATGAGCAGGCCGGCGACCACCGGCAGCGAGCCGAGGTCGCCCGAGCGGGCGCGGCGGCCGAACGCCTGCAGCGCGCTACCGAAGCCCTCGGCGTGGGTCACGCGGACGTCGGCCCGATCGAGCGTCGTCTGGGGGGGCTCGTCGTTCATGGGCGCGCCTCCGGCATCGCCTCGCGACGCGCGGCTCGGCGCGAGACGGCGTTGTCCGTCGCTCCCGTGATCGCGCCGACCAGCTCGGTATTGGACGCATCGGCGGTAAAGACGCCGTTGTTGCGGCCGAGGCGGAGCACCACGATGCGGTCGGCCACGGCGCGGACGTCTTCCATGTTGTGGCTGATCATGATCACGCCGTGTCCGCGGCTGCGCAGCCGCTCGATGAGGTTGAGCACTTCGGCGGTCTGCGCCACGCCGAGGGCGGCCGTCGGTTCGTCGAGCATGACGATCTTGGGGTCGAGCAGCAGCGAGCGGGCGATCGCGACCGTCTGCCGCTGGCCGCCGGAGAGCGAGGCGACGGGCTCGCGCACGCTGGGGATGCGGGCCGCGAGCTCGGACAGGAGCTGCCATGTCCGCACCTCCATCGCGACCTCGTCGAGCTGCCAGCGGTTGACCTCGTGCCCGAGGAACAGGTTGGCGACCACGTCGAGGTTCTCGCACAGCGCGAGGTCCTGGTAGACGGTCGCGATACCGAGGCGGAGCGCGTCGCTCGGCCCGGCCATCGTCACCGGCTTGCCCTCGAAGCTGATGGTGCCCGAGCTCGGCTGGAACACGCCGGCCAAAACTTTCACCAGCGTCGACTTGCCGGCGCCGTTGTCACCGACGAGGGCGACGACTTCGCCGGCATGGATGTCGAGCTCGATGTCGGCCAGCGCCGAGACCGCGCCGAAATTCTTGCAGATGCCGCGCAGTTGCAGGATGGGCTCGCTGGAAGGGACGCCGGCGCTTGTCATGGGGTTCTCCCGCAGGGGTGCGCCCACGCCGCGGCCGGGGCCGGGCGGGGGCGCACCGCCGGTGACGCTACTTGATGCCGAGCTTGGCGCAGTCCTCGGCGTAGCGCCCGGTGCAGAGTTCGGCCGGGGTCGCGATGCCCTTGTCGATGATCTCAGCCTTCAGGTTCTTCTGGGTGATCACGGTCGGGATGAACAGCTCCGACGGCGTGTTGAACAGCTTCGTCTTGGCCCGGGGCGTCTTGCCGTCCAGGAAATCGACCGCGGCCTGGGCGGCCGCGGCGGCCACGACCTCGGACGGCTTCGAGATGGTATTGTACTGGTCGCCCGCGATGATGAGCTGCAGGCCGGCGATCGTGGCGTCGTTGCCCGTCACTGGCGGGACCGGGTTCACGCCGGCCGCTTTCATCGCGGCGATGACGCCGCCCGCGGTGCCGTCATTGGCGGCGACGACACCGTCGATCTGCTTCCCGAAGCGGAGGATCTGGCCGCTCATCCACTCCTGCGCCTTGGGCGGCGCCCATTCGGGCGTGTCGTATTCGGCCAGCGTCTTGTAGCCGCTCGCCTGCAGCCCCTCGTGGATGCCGTCGCGGATCAGACCGGCGGCCGCGTCGGTCGGCGAGCCGTTCACTTCCAGCAGCCCACCCTGGCCGGTGGGGACATTCTTCGATTTGAGGTGCTGGACGAGGCTGTCGGTGATCGCCTTGCCGATCTCCTTGTTGTTGAACGACACGTAGTAGTCGGCGGGAACGTCGGGGATCGGGCGGTCGTAGGCGATCACCTTCGCACCCTGGGCCTGCGCGAGACGGACGAAGGAGGCGGCGGCTTTGGAGTCGACCGGATCGATGACGACCACTTTGGCGCCCTGCGTCAGCACGGAGTTGAACTGCTGCTGCTGCTGCGAGGCGCTCGCGTTGGCGTTCTGGTAGATCACGGTGCAGCTGGGGCACAGCTTGCTCATCGCGGCCTTGAAACCGGGGAAGTCGTGCTGCTCGTAGCGGGTCGACGCCTGGTCCGGCATGAGGAACGCGACCGTGCCGCTCGGACCTGCCGCGGCCGCGAGATGGCCGAAGGCGGCGGTTGCGAACAGGCTGGCGGCCGTCAGTTTCCATCGTTGCGATGTCATGCGCTTGCTCCCTTTTGTCTCGTTGGCCGCGCCGAGACTGGACGATACGACAGCCTTCCGGCAAGCCGCCATCGCTGATGCGCGGCTTGCCGTCGCTTTTCGCGGCCCGGGAGCTAGCGAAGTTCGGGGCTGGTCAGTCCGAATTCCGGCGCAGCGCGGAGGCGAGCCCCAAGGCGGCGACGCCGAGCGCGAGGCCGGTCGTCGCCGGGTTCTTGGTCGCCAGCCAGTGCACGCTGTGCGACAGCGATTCCCAGTCGAACGGGCCGTGCGTCTTAGCCTCGGGCGGCCGCGGACGCCGGCTTTCCAAGACTTCCTCGCGGGTCGTCTGCTGGGTCGCGACGCCCACGGCGCCCATGAGGAGATCGACCATGCCTGGCGCGAGCTGGTTGCTGAGCTTGAGCGCGGCGCTCTGCCCGCCGATCACCCAATCCCGCCGCTTGACCGTGCCGGCCAAGAACAGCGCCTCTCCGACCATCTCCGGCTGATAGACGGGCGGCGGCGGCCGCGGCGCTTTTTCCATGACCGACCCGGCGTGGCTGTAGAACGGGGTGTTGGTCGCCGGCGGGTGTACCATCGTCAGATGCACGCGGGACCGATCGTGGCGCAGCTCCGACCGCACGGCCTCCGTAAAGCCGCGCAAGCCGAACTTGGACGCCGAGTAGGCGGATTGGAGCGGGACGCCGCGGAAGGAGATCGCGGACAGGACCTGGACGACGGTGCCGCGGTTGCGCGGCAGCATGCGGCGGAGGGCGATGCGCGTTCCGTTGACGGTGCCGAGCAGGTTGACCTCGATCACGCGCCGGAACTCTTCCTCGGGCACTT
>JAVVHH010000218.1:0-4964 GCA_032249615.1 Acetobacteraceae bacterium | reverse complement strand
TGCGCGGCGGCTTCGACGACGTTGCCTGGCGCGAGGCGACGAGCTGGCGCCGCAAGCCGGTCGAGAATCCGTTTCGCGGCGGTCTGGTCGGTAAGTTCCGCCTGCAGCGAGTCCAGTTCGAGTACGAACTGGCCGCGAGCGGGACACCGGACGGCTATCGGAAGGCGATTGCCCGTCTACTGCAGCGCCTGGCGCGCACGCCGGACCTTGCGCTCGTGCAGACGCACAAGGCTCACGAGTTGCTGGCGCCCGCCGCCAACCCCTACCTCGCGGCGAAGGCGGCTTTCATGCTCGCCGGCGTTCCGGTGCAGAGCGTGCATCTCGAGACGATGGAGATGCCGGACGCCAACCTCCCGTACACGCTGAACAACGTCGCGCTCGCGGCTTATGCGAAGCTGAACGGAGTACCCTGGGTGATCTCAATTCGGCCGCCGTCGAGCCATGAGCTCGTGATCGGGCTCGGCTACAGCGAGGTCGGGGAAGAGCGCCTCGGGCCGCGGTCCCGCTACGTCGGCATCACCACGGTGTTCCAGGGTGACGGGCGCTATCTCGTGTGGGGGCAGACGCGCGAGGTCGAGTTCGAGAACTACGCTGACGCCCTCTACGCGACCTTGCGTTCCACCATTGAATATGTCCGCCAGGAGAACAACTGGCAGGCGGGGGACCACATCAGGTTGGTGTTCCACGTCTACAAGCCGCTCAAGCACCGCGAGATGGACGCCATCAAGGAGCTGGTCGCTGGGCTCGTGTCGGATCAGCACCCCGTCGAGTATGCGTTCCTCGACATATCCAGGCACCATGAATACCAGCTCTTCGACCCCGCCCAGGCTGGCGTGTACTACCCCCGCCCGGGCCGCGAGCGTGGCTTGAAGGGCATTTACGCCCCGGTGCGGGGCGAGGCCCGGCAGCTCAGCGCCCGGTCGGCGCTGCTGCAGCTCATCGGGCCGGAGCAGGTGAAGACCGACGCCCAGGGCGCGCCGAGGCCGCTCCTGATCGAGCTGAGTGCACAATCGGATTTCACCGATCTCACGTATCTCGTCCGCCAGGTTTTCCACTTCTCGTTCATGTCCTGGCGCAGCTTCTTCCCGGCAGTCGAGCCGGTGACGATCCTGTATTCCAGGCTCATCGCGAACAGCCTTGGCAACTTCAAGTTGACCCCGGGTTGGAACAGCAACGTGCTCACTGTCGGCACGCTGCGGAGCTCCATGTGGTTTCTCTGACGCCGGCCAGCCTTCTTTCTTCGCGGATCAGCGAACTGAAAGGGGTGATTCTCTCATCCCTGGAGGACGCCAATCTCGGGTCGCGTGGCCTCGCCCTGCGCTTGGTTCCAGGCGGGGAGCTTAGCCCCGATGGTGAGCAGGCACCGCGGCTCGATCTCAAGGAAGCGGCCGCGGCGCTGGCCTACGGCGGCGTGCCGGCGCTCGCGCTGGCCGGTTTCGCCGTTGGCGTGGCAGGCCATTCGGCGCTCCCTGACGAGGCGGCACAGGCGTTCGCGCTCGCCGCTGAACGGGTCCGAGGCCGCGTGGTCACGGGTCGCGGTCATCTCGGCACCGATGATGTGGCGCTGCTCGGCATCGCGGACGGCCTCGCGTGTCTACGTGCCTCAGGAAGGGACACGACCGCGCTCGACGATTGGCTGGTCGAGCTGGCGGATAGCAAGCCAAGCGGCGGCTACTGGTCCGCGCGGATGCGCGCGCTGGGTGCTGATCTCCTCGACGGGCGCGGGAGGCTCAGGGCCGATCCGGGCACCGGGGACATCGACGCACTCGCGCTGGAGCTCTGCCTGCGGCGGACGTGGCCATCAGCTTTTCGATTTACCGGAATGCCCGCCCGCGATCGGCAGCAGGCGCTGATGGCGGAACTGCTGACCCGAGACACTCCCATGCCCGGCGAACTCGACCGCGCGGCAGTGTGGATCGGCGCCTTGCGCATCTTAGTTGCCGGGGCGGCGGTGGCACTCGTTCCCGAGGTCGATGAGGTCGTGCGGATACTGCGCGCGACGCAGAGCGCCTTGAAACGCTGGGTGTGGGAGCAGAAGCCGGGACGGGCGCAAGTCCAGGCTGCCCGTTGGTTGATCGACGATGAGGCCCACGTGCAGGCGTTCCTGTGGACGGTGCTGTATCCGATCTTCGGCGCGGAACTCCGGGATGAGCAGTATCTGCCGGGCTTCGGACAGCTCCAGCCGCGTTACGATTTCGGGATCGCAAACCTCAAGCTGATCATCGAGGTGAAGCTCATTCGTACGCGAGCAGACTTCAGGCAAGTGGAGGAGGAAATTGCCGGAGATTTAGGAGTGTACTTCTCCGATCCGGAACGCTTCGACCGAATGATCGCTTACGTTTACGACGATTGCGACGCGCATCATCCGGAGCTCCACGACGGGCTCCGGAATGCGCTGACCGAGCGTGACGCGCGGGTCGTTGACGTTGTCATCGTGCGCCGACCCGGGATGATTCCCGACCGTCAGCGGAGGGGAAGTGCGTAAACGAACGGGTGATGCGTTCGACGCCCGCGGCCAAAGGGGCGAACCTCGGCACAGTGCCACCCATGGTGAGCACATCCGTTCGCGCCCATTCAGGGTTGTCGATCCTGAAGGCATAGAACGGGGGTCAGCCGCTCGCGCAAGGCCCCGGCGGCAGCGCGGGCGATTGCTGTGCCTCGATCCACGCCAGCAGCGCGCCAATCTCGTCCGTAGGCGCCATCGCTGAAGCGTAGCCCGCGAGCTGCAACGCGAAGGCGACGAGGAGGGTGTGGGCGAATGCGGTCAGGCTTCCCCGCTCCGGCCCAAGTTCGGCCATGAGGGTCGAGAGGGTGCCATGCAGCACTTGCGACCGCGCACCCACGAGCCAGGTCACAAACCGATCGACGGTCACCGCTGATCCCGGGGCGATCGGCTCCTTGCGCGTCAGGCCGGCAACGGCCTGAATCGCCTGGCGCATCCGGTCTGAGCTCCCCTTGGTGCTCTCGGCGCGGAGCAGCACTTCGACCGTCGTTTCGAGCTTCGCCGCCGCGACGGTGTCCAGCGGCTCGACCAGACCCTCATGGAACCAGTAGGCCGCATCGCACCAAGCCTGTTGGAGTTTCGGGAGCGCACCCTGACCCGTTACGAACGCGGTCAGACAATGGCCGGCCGCAGCGATGAGCGGAGCAGCACCGGCCAGCATAGCGCTGAATGCGGCGCCGGAGAGAGTGCGACCGGGCTGCAGGTTCGTGCTTCCGGGCTTGAGCTGG
Organism: Acetobacteraceae bacterium; assembly: GCA_032249615.1. Taxonomy (GTDB): domain Bacteria; phylum Pseudomonadota; class Alphaproteobacteria; order Acetobacterales; family Acetobacteraceae; genus JAVVHH01. The sequence continues at coordinate 1,733 of JAVVHH010000218.1, read as the reverse complement.
CCAGCCACCAAGCTGAGATCGCCGCGCCAGGGTGGGAGCGTTCGGCCCGTGATCCGAGCCATCCCTTCGGAAAAGTTCTTCGGGATCACGAGCTGGAGGGCTGCGATGGCGACATCGACGGACAGGTCGGCCAGCTCCAACGACCGCGAGGGATGGCAGCCGTCGATCTCGACAATCGCCAACCAGGCCGCGGCGCGCTCCGCCATGGCCCGCTGGAGGTTTCCCAATCCGAGTTCGGCCAGGACGTGGTCAGCCGCCGCGACGCCGAGCGGATGGGCCCTGAAATCCGCAGCATGGACGAAAGTCACGGGCCCGACAGCGAGCGGGGCGGCGCGGTCGGGCAAGAGCGAGCAGGGGATGAAATGGCGTCGAGGGACCGCCTCCTTGTCGAACCAGGTGGCCAGCGCGGCTTCGAACGCGGCCGCCGCCTCGTCGCTGATCGACGTGGCCGGAACGGTACCAGACTGGGCGATCACCAGGCGGGCGATAGCCTCGGCAAGTGCGGCATGCCCAATACCGCGCTGATACCGCGGGGAAGCTCGCCGTATCGCACGGGTGAGTTCGCTCACGGCCGCGATACCCTGAGGCCCGAAGCCGGTGGCAGCACCGGTCTTCACGCTGATCGTCGCGTACCGGAGACCTCCGCCCTGCAACCAATCGAGTGCGGCATCTCCCTCGAGCAGGTGCCCCGGGTGTTGCTGGGTGGTGAACGCCGCGACGGCGCCCCCGAGGAGCTTCGTGATCATGCCTCTACCCCATAATCCCGTCGCGACCTGGTTGCGTCCCAGCAAAGAGGGCAGACTGCCGCCGCTTCGCTCGGCGCGGAACAGCCCGGGCGTCTCGGTCAGCCCGGCTCCGCCTCGGACGGGTGTAACTGCACCGCCTGCGGAGGGAACACCTGGTCGAATCGGCTGTGCTTCCGGCACCACGCCGCGGCGGCGGGCGAGAGCCAGGTCGTGACCTGCAGGATCGCCCCGTGGTGCTTGGGCAAGTCCCACGCCAGGATCGGCTCGTGGTGGGCGACCCGGTTGCGCAGCACGCGGATCGGGGTGAGGGGGCGCGACAGATCCTTGCGGCGCAGCCCCTTGCCGTCCTCACGCCGGGCGATGGGGTGCAGCGTCATCTGCCACAGGTTCTCGTGCGCCGGGCTGAGCATCGAGGTCCAGAAGCTGAACGTCAGCGCCGCCACGACGCGACCCGGCGTCGGCTCCTTATGCTCCCTGAGCAGGTCGGCCTTCGCCGCCACCAGCTGCTCGCGCTGGTTCGCGACGGGCTCGAACCGCTCGTCCTCGAACCACCGCTCGCCCCAGGCCGCGGTCAGGACCGAGTGGATGCGGTTGCGCAGGGCCACCTCGAGCATCTGCAACGGGGTGTAGAGCGCCTCGGAGAGCCGCGTGTTCAGGGCGTAGAGCTCCAGGGCCCGGGTGTGGTCCCCGCCGGCCCAGGCGAGGTAGCGGGCGAAGCGTTCGAGAGACAACGCCTCTTCCAGTTCGTGTGCGGACATCGATCCCTTGCCCCGGCCCTTGCACCGAGGCAGGGCAGCGTGTATCTCTAGGTGTGGAAACCCCGGTACCGTCTCTGCCTCTGGCATGCGGCCGGGGTAATCTTTTTCTGGCGGCTCAGCCGGAGCCGGGCCCACGGGGCGGCCCCACCCGGCCCCGCGCCACACGGCGCCGCGGCCGCTCCTTTGCGAACTCCGGCTCGATCTCCTTCAGGCGCAGGACCAGCCCGAC
>JAVVHH010000217.1:0-5099 GCA_032249615.1 Acetobacteraceae bacterium | reverse complement strand
GCGCTGGCCGACGCGCTGCTACCGCCGGCAATCCTGGCCGTGCTGGGGTTCGCGCTGGCCGTTACCGGCCGGACCCGCGGAGCGCTGTTCGTGCTGATCGCGCTGGTCATCCTGGCCGTGGAGGGGGTGCCGCACCTACTGATGGAACCGCTGGTTCCGCTCGGCGCGGCCGAGGCCGGGACGCCCGGGGCCATCGTCGTCATCGCCACCGGCAGCCCGGCGCTGCTCGACACGTCACGGACCGCCCCCTCCCTGTCGACGCTGATGCGGTTGCGGACGGCGGCCGCGGTCTACCGGCGGACGAAGCTGCCGATCCTGGTCAGCGGCGGGCCCTCCCCTGACGGCCCGGTTCCGCTCGCAACCGAAATGGCGGTCAGCTTGCGGGACGATTTCGGGGTGCCGGCGACCTGGGCGGAGACGAGTTCGACCAATCTCTGGCAGAGCGCCGCGGCGAGTGCGGCGATCCTGCGCAAGGCGGGGATCACCGAGGTCGATCTGGTGATGCAGCCATGGGAGTTCCGGCTCGCGGCGGCGGCTTACCGGGATGCCGGGCTGCGGGTGGACCTGGTTCCGGTCGTGCAGGCCGCGGCGCGCCCGCTGGACTGGAGCGCGCTGGTTCTGCTGACGCCGGTGTGGCTCGACAGCGCGCGGGCGATCGAGCAATGGGCGGGCCTCACCTGCCAGGCGATCGGCCCTTGCGTGGCGTGGATGCGCGGACCGGTCAGACCGGATCCCAGCTGAACACGTCCGCGCTGCGGGCGAGCGGGAGAAAGGCGGCGGAAAGCGCGGGCGCGCCATGCTCGGCGATCGCCTCCGGCGTCCAGCCCTCGCCGCGGTGCACGCTGCGGAGCGGGCGGCTCTGCCCCATCAGCGCGATCTCGTTGTAGCGCGTGGCGAAGATCTGGCCCGTGACGTCGCGTGCCGCGTCGGACGCGAGGAACACGGCCATGGGCGCGTTCTTGTCCGGCGTCATCTGCTGCAACTTGGCGACCCGGGCCTTCTGCTCCGGGGTGTCCGCCGGGATCGAGCTCGTCATGCGGCTCCAGGCGAAGGGGGCGATGCAGTTGCTGCGCACTCCGTAGCGCTGCATGTCGAGCGCGATCGATTTGGATAGCGCGGTGATGCCCAGCTTCGCGGCGGAGTAGTTCGCCTGCCCGAAATTGCCGATCAGGCCCGACGTGCTGGTCATGTGGACGTAAGCGCCGGCGTTCTGGTTGCGGAAGTGAGGAGCGGCGGCGCGGCTTACGAAGAAACTGCCGTTCAGGTGCACGTTGATGACGTCCAGCCAGTCTTCGGGCGACATCTTGTGGAAGATCACGTCGCGCAGGATGCCGGCGTTGTTCACCACGATGTCGACCCGGCCGAACGAATCCATCGCCGCTTCAACGATGCGTTGCGCGGACTGCCAGCCGGCCACGCTGTCCCGGCTGGTCACCGCGCGCCCGCCGCGCTGCTCGATGATCTGGCGGGTCTGCTCGCCCGGCGTGTCCGACAGGCCCTCCCCTGTCAGGGACGCGCCGATGTCGTTGACCACCACGGCGGCGCCGGCGAGCGCCATCGCGATCGCGATCTCGCGGCCGATTCCGCCGCCCGCGCCCGTCACCACCGCGACCTTACCCTCGAGCATCATGCGCCCCGTCCCTCTCCGATATCGGTCAATGCTGCATCCCCCAGCGGCGGACCGTGCGCGCCTCCACCGTGCGGAAGACGAGATTCTCCACGGCCAAACCGATGAGGATCACCGTCAGTAGCCCGGCGAACACGCTCGGGATCTCGAGCTGGTTCTTGTTCTCGAAGATGAACCAGCCGAGCCCGCCCGCGCCAGACGCCACGCCGAAGACGAGTTCGGCCGCGATCAGCGTCCGCCAGGCGAACGCCCAGCCCACCTTCAGCCCGGTCAGAATGCTCGGGAACGCAGCCGGGATCAGGATCGCCACCACGTAGCGGAACCCGCGCAGCCCGTAGTTCCGCCCCACCATCCGCAAAGTCGGCGAAACGCCGCGGAACCCGGCGTGCGTGTTCAGCGCCACGACCCACAGTACGGAGTGCACGAGCACGAAGACGAGGCTGCCGTTGCCGAGCCCGAACCACAGCAACGCGAGCGGCAGCAGCGCGATCGCCGGCAGCGGGTTGAACATGGACGTGAGCGTCTCCAGCAAATCGTTGCCGATCCGCGTGTTGATCGCCGCCACGGAGAGCAGCATCGCCAGGGAAACACCGATCGTGTAGCCCATAAGGAGGACCTTGATCGAGGTGGCCGCCCGGTTCGGCAGGACGCCGTTGGCCAGATTGGCGAGCAGGGCCTCGACCGTCGCCGAGAAGGTCGGGAACAGCAGCTCGTTGTCGAGGAAGCGGCCGTAGCCCTCCCACACGATCGCCAGCAGCACGATCAGCACCACCTTGCGCACCCATCCCTGGTTCCAGATGCGCTCCCACGCCGGGATGGGCCTTTCCACCGCGTCGAGGCCGGCGAACGCGGTGACCGCGTATTCCCGATCGGGCCGCTTCGGGGGAGGCGTCATCTGATTCATGCGAACAGCATGTCGTGGATGTGGCGCTCGAGGCCGAGCAGCGCGGCCGGGTCGGGGTCTTCGCGGGGCAGGCTGTCCAACTCCGCGCGGACCTGTCCCGGATGCGGCGAGAGCAGCAGGATGCGATTGCCCACTTTGATCGCCTCATTGATGGAGTGCGTCACGAACAATACGGTGAATTTGGTGTCGTCCCAGAGGCGCAGCAGCTCATCCTGCATGGTGCGCCGGGTCAGGGCGTCGAGGGCGGCGAAGGGTTCGTCCATCAGGAGGATCTCCGGTTCCATCGCCATGCCGCGGGCGATGGCGACGCGCTGCTTCATGCCGCCTGAGAGCGTGTGCGGGTACGCTCCGGCAAAGGCGGAGAGGCCAACCTTGTCGATGTAGTAGGCCGCCCGTTCGCGCGCTTCGGCCTTGGGCAACCGCTTGGTCGACAGCAGAGGGAAAGTGATGTTCTCCTGCACCGTCTTCCACGGGAGCAGCTGGTCGAACTCCTGGAACACCATCATGCGGTCGGGGCCGGGATTCTTGATCTGCCGGCCGCGGAGGTGGAACTCGCCCTCGACCGGGTCGAGATAACCCGCCACCGCCTTCAGCAGCGACGACTTGCCGCAGCCGGAGGGCCCCAGCAGCACGAAGCGGTCGGCCGGAAACACGCTGAAGCTGACCCGGTGGGTCGCCGTCACGATGCGCTGCGCCGTCCTGTACTGGAGCGTGACGCCCCGCACGTCCAGCAACGGCTCGAAGCTTTCCGACATTGCCATCCCGATACTTTGGCCGATGATCCCCGCGAACGGCGTCCCTGTCCACAGCGGCAACGTTTTGCTAGGTTTGCCGGCAAAACCGGAGGGACGACCATGCTGCGACTAATTGCCGCCGCGCTTCTGCTGCTGCCGACTTTGGCCCGCGCCGAGGTGTCGGAGCTACGGATCACCAAGCAGCCGGGCATCATCTATCTGGCGCCCATCGTGATGGAGCAGCAGCATCTGATCGAGAAGGCGGCGGCCTCGCTCGGCATCCCCGATCTGAAGACCAAATGGATCACCTTCGGCGGCGGCGGGGCGGCGATCGACGCGCTGCTCTCCGGCAATGTCGACATCGTCACGACAGGCGCCAGCAACATGCTGCTCGCCTGGGACCGGACGAAGGGTCAGGTCAAGGGGCTCGCCGGGTCATCGTCGACGCCGATGTGGCTGATCAGCGACAACCCCGACGTCAAGACGCTGCGGGATCTGAAGCCGACCGACAAGATCGCCGTCCCGACCGTGAAGATCAGCAGCCAGGCCATCATCCTGCAGATTGCGGCGCGCCAACTGTACGGGGACGCCAATTTTGACCATTTCGACACGATGACCATGACGCTGAGCCACCCGGATGCGCAGGCGCAGCTGACGAGCGGCAAGGGGGGCGGGTTGACCGGCCACTTCTCCGGCGCGCCCTATCAGGCGGCCGAAGCTAAGGCTCCCGGCCTGCACGTCGTGACCACGTCGGAGGACATCCTCGGCTCCCGGTTCAGCAACGCGATCTACTTCGCCGGCACCAAGTTCCACGATGCCAACCCGTTAGTCATGAAGGCATTCCTCCAAGCCGCGCAGGCCGCCTCGCAGTACATCATTGACCATCCGAGGGAGGCCTGCGAACTGTACCTGTCCGCCACGGGCGAGAAGACGCCGGTCGACGTCCTGCTCGCGCAGATCGGCGACCCCGCCCGCAACTTCTCGATCGCGCCCGCGGGCATGATGCGGATCGCGAACCACATGGCGGACACCAAGGTGCTCAAGACCCGGCCCGCCGATTGGCACGCTTTCTTCTTCCCGGAAGCCTACGCGCTGGACGGGAATTAGGCCGCCATTCGGCCCGCCAGAGTCTCGTAGACGGCGGTTTCGAACGCGTAGAAGCCGCCGAGCGACGCGGGATCGACGAAGGGCAGGATCTGCGTCGCCCAGAAGCCGGCGACGCCGGTCGTCCGGTCGATCCAGAAATACAGGTTGCCCAGCCCGGCCCAGGCCAGCGAGCCCGGCTGGCGCCCCGTCGGCGCCTTCTCGTCGTTGATCATGAAGCTGAGCGCCCATGATTTCGGCATGCCGGGGAAGAACTCCGCGTCATGCGACAGGTGCGGCATGATCCCGGGCAGCATCTTGACCTTGATGTCGCCGAGCCCGTTCTGCACCGCCATGCGCACGGTCTCCGGCTTGAGCACGCCGTCGCCGTCGCCAAGCCAGAGCCGCATGAACTTCGCGTAATCCTGCGGGGTGGAATACAGGCCGCCGCCGCCGCGGTCCCATTCCGGAGGGGGCGGCAGCTCCGTGCGGTGTTGGGGCTCGAGACCGGCCTCCCCGCGCTGGTGCAGGGTCGCGAGCCGTTCGCCCATGACAGGGGTCACGGCGAAGGCGGTGTCATGCATCCCGAGCGGGGCGAGGACGTGTTCGCGGAGGTAGTCGCCCAGGCGCTGGCCGGTGATCGCCTCGAGGATCAGCCCGGCCCATTCGATGTTGGCGCCATATTCCCACTGCGTGCCGGGGTCGAATAGCAGCGGGGTCAGCAGAGTCTCCGGCCCGGCGGTCAGGCGGG
>JAVVHH010000216.1:0-5134 GCA_032249615.1 Acetobacteraceae bacterium | reverse complement strand
ATGGCCAGTTGCGCGGTCACGTGCGCGCGCACTTCGATCGCTTCATCCGGTGTGACGCTGTCCTGCTTGTTCAGAACCACGAAGCAGCGGCGGCCAGAAGCGTGGATAATTCGCAGTGTACGCAGTTCCTCCTCGGATAACGGGCTGTCATAGCTCGTGACCATTATGAAGGCGTCGGCCTCTGGCAGAAATTCCTCAGTGGTTCGCGTGTTTTCGAGGATCGAGGAACCGAGACCGGGTGTGTCGATGAAGTGGAATCCCTGGCGCAATATATCGGCGGGCAGTTGCACCTCGGCTGTGCGAATGCCTTTGATGTTGCCGGGATTTCCCCGCTCAGTGATATTCTGCACAAGATCGCGCAAAGGGATATCGGAGAACAGCGTGCTGCCGATGAAATGCAGCACCACGCGCTCCTCGCTGCCGTAGGTGACTGTGGTGATCACCGACGTGAGCGGAACGACGCCCGTTGGAAGACGGTCCATGCCAAGTATGGCGTTCATCAGGGAACTCTTGCCGCGACTGAACCGGCCGATCACCACGAGGTTGAAGCGGTCCTCGGCAAGCCGGCTGAACATGTCGCGAATGTCGGCCGCCAGCTTGCTGCTGTACGACATCGCGCGCGGCGTTCCGATCCGTAGGATGTCGGCCAGATCGAATTTCAGTCTTTCGTATTGCTGCATATCCAACGCGGACACTCCTGCGGATTGGCGCACGCGCGGACTTACGGGTGGCTTGGCGAACGAACGGCGCGCGCAAACCCGGCAGTATGATATCGTCGGGTCTCTACAGCTTCTCGGTTGCGCATCGGCCAGGCGCCGGCGCCCCCGGGGCCGCTGGGCGGCTCTGCAGGCTGTGCAGGGGGCTGCCAATCATCATCGCCCCCTCCTGCTTCGCTCGCGCCCGACCAGACCTGGCCGTAAAGGGAGAGCGCTGTGTCCCGGTTTGCGCCGGACCAGCGCCAGGCGCCCGCCAGATGGCTCAGGACACGGTGGAACCAGCGGGAGAAGGGACTTACCCCGCGGCTGGCGGGCAACAGATCCCAGTACTCAGCCTTCCAAACCATGTAGAGCTCGATCAGGGCTTCCGCCTGAACCGGGTCCACAAATTGGGGAACGCCATCAGCGTCGATACACAGGCACGCCTCAGCGACAAACCGGCAGGACAGTCCAGTTGGATCGTGCCTGAGCGCCTCGTTAGCCATCGAGAAGGTGGCGGGGCGGTCGCGCAGAGCCGCCAGAATGGCCGATATGTCAAAGAATGCCATCGCCTTCAGCCCTCCATCAGGGCGGTCCGCGCATCGCAGCCTCGCGCTTGCGTTGAGCGCGAAAGGCCGCAGGCGGAACGCCCGCAAATGCCGGCCGAATTGAGAAGGTGGAAACCACCTCCAGGTGATGGGAACCGGCCGACACTCTCCCACCGCCTTGCACCAACGCAAGCAGCAGGAGTCATCAGCCCTGGGGGCGGTTTGGGGGGACTCCATCCCCGCAAGTCTCTACTATGGGCTCTGTCGTGGAAAAGCGCCACCTCCATCGCAGGATGGTGTTGGATGCGCGCCAGCGGGACGTCGCCTGCGATGTAGACGCGCTGATAGGCAGCGGATATGGTGGACTACGGGTTCATGGAGCGGTGTGACGCGCTTCACCGCCCTGGGGGATGGAGTCCCCCTTTTAACCGCCCTAGGGCTGATGACTCCTACCAGACATTGAAGCGACCCGGAGTCGTCCGGAGTGCTGACCGCCTTGGTAGGAGTTCGCCTATGTTCTTTTTGTCCCTTGGACCACGAGCGTCTGCCGATTTGCAACGCTGCGCGCCCAGCGCCTTTAGCGGTCTGAAAGCGGCAGCATGAGCCGCCGCATATCTGCGGTTTCGGGGTTGGAAATTCTCGATTCCCGGGGCTATCCAACCGTTCGCGTTTACGTCGAATTGGAAGACGGAACCCGCGCGAGCGCTTCGGTGCCGGCGGGCGCCTCCACAGGCCGGCACGAGGCAGTCGAGTCCCGAGATGGTACGAACGGCTCCGAGGGTGCCCAGCGCTATGGCGGCCGGGGTGTCCTACGCGCCGCGGCTGCGGTGGGCGGCGAAATCTCCGGCGCGCTGCTGCATATGGACGCGACGCAGCAGTCGGATATCGACAACAAGTTGATCGAGACCGATGGCACCCCGAACAAGTCGCGGCTCGGAGCGAACGCCATTCTTGGTGCCTCGATGGCAGTGGCCAGGGTAGCGGCGCAGTCAAGCGGGCTGCCGCTCTACGCCTATCTCGGCGGACCATCCGCGTGCCGCCTACCGGTGCCGATGATGAACGTTATCAATGGAGGGGCGCACGCGGAGAATTCGCTCGATTTTCAGGAATTCATGATCGTCCCCCATGGCGCCCCGAATTTCGAGGAGGCCATGCGCTACGGCTCGGAGACGTTTCATGCGCTGACGTCACTGCTGAGGTCACACGGCTACGCCACCGGCGTCGGCGATGAGGGTGGGTTCGCACCCAACCTCAAAAGCAACGAGGAAGCCTGCGCACTTATCATGGAGGCGATTGCCAAAGCAGGCTTCAAGCCTGGAATCGACATCGCCATTGCTCTCGATCCAGCGGCCTCCTCGTTTTCCAGGAACGGCCAATACGATTTATCGAAATCTGGCCAGGGCACAAAAAGCAGCGGTGAATTAAACGCGTTATACGGATCATGGATCGACCAGTATCCGATCGTCTCGATCGAAGATGGCTTCGACGAGGAGGACTGGGCCGGATTCCGCGACCAGACCGCCAGTGTCGGTGATCGCATACAGATCGTCGGCGACGATCTGTATGTCACCAACACGCGGTTCATCGAACGCGGGATCGAAGAACGAGCTACAAACGCCGTCCTAATCAAGCTGAACCAGGTGGGGACTGTTACGGAAACCATATCCGCGATCGACGTGACACGTGCCGCTGGCTGGAATTTCATCGTGTCGCATCGCTCAGGCGAGACTGAGGATACATTCATCGCGGACTTCGCTGTCGCGATGGGCGGCGGGCAGATCAAGACAGGATCGCTCTGCCGCGGCGAACGTATCGCGAAATATAATCGGCTCCTTGAAATCTCGCACGAGCTCGGGCGGACCGCCAGATTCGAAAGTCCGTTCAAAAAAGCTGAGGATAACTAAGGTGGACCTATCGAAAGTCTCGGCCGGCCATGCGCCGCCGCATGATATCAACGTACTCGTGGAAATACCCTTTGGCGGCCCTCCAGTGAAATACGAGGTCGATAAGGCTTCGGGCCTGCTGTTTGTCGATCGCTTCCTACAGACCGCCATGTTCTACCCGGGAAACTACGGTTTTATACCCCATACTCTCTCGGAGGACGGCGACCCCTGCGATGTTCTGATCGCCGGCAATATTCCGGTCATTTCGGGCTCGGTTGTGAGGTGCCGTCCCGTTGGCGCGCTCCTAATGGAGGACGAAAAGGGGCACGATGAGAAGATCATAGCGGTACCGATCGAAGGCGTTCAGGCTGGTTCTTCAAAAATCCTGTCCTACCGTGATCTGGGGACCGGGTTCTGCGCGCAGGTTGCCCATTTCTTCCAACACTATAAGGATTTGGAAGCTGGAAAGTGGGTCAAGACGGGAGAATGGCTCGATGCTGACGCGGCAGCCGCGTTGGTAATGCAAGCTATCGCGCGGGCCGGATAATAGGCTGATTGGAGTCCGATACGCGCTAAAATCGTTCGAGCTATTCGAGTGGCGTTTCAACCATCCTCCGACGTCTTGTCGTGTAATACCAAAGCTCCTGGCGGCTGACTCCTGGGCTTGCCCGACGCGGTGACGATCTGATTCGGTGAGGTTCGAACCGGGAGAGCCGTCATGGCGATCGCACTGCGCACGGATTACGACGCTGCCCGCCTCCGGGCCAAGGCTCGCGAGAGCAAGGATGCCGGGCAGACCCGGCGGTTGCTGGCCCTGGCGGCGATCTACGATGGCGTCAGCCGGACAGAGGCGGCGGCCATGGGCGGGGTGACGTTGCAGATCGTCCGCGATTGGGTCCTCAAGCTGAACGCGGGCGGCCCCGAGGCGCTGGTCGACTACAGAGGGCCCGGTCCGCAGCCGATCCTGACCGGCGCGCACCGCACCGCGCTTGCCCAAGCGGTCGAGGACGGCCCGACACCCGCCATCCACGGCGTGGTGCGATGGCGTGTGATCGATTTGGTGCAGTGGCTGCTGGACGAGTTCGATGTCAGCGTCTCCAAACAGACGCTCAGCCGGGAACTGCGGCAAATGGGCTATCGCAGGCTGTCGGCACGTCCGCGTCACCACGCTCAGGCTGCCGGCGCGATCGAGGCTTTTAAAAAACTCTCACCACGCGTCTGGACGCGATCGGGCGCGCGGCGGGCACAGGCCTCGGCGGCGTAGAAGTTTGGTTCGCCGACGAAGCCCGGGTCGGGCAGAAGAACAAGATCACCCGGCGCTGGGCCAAGCGCGGCACAAGGCCGTCCGCGCCGCAGGACCAGCGCACGGCGTCGACCTATATCTTCGGCGCCATCTGTCCGGCGACGGGCGCGACAGCCGGTCTGGTCCTGCCCTGGTGCAACACGGAGGCGATGGGTCTGCACCTGGCCGAGATCGCCGCTCGGGTCACGCCGGGCAAGCACTGCGCGCTCCTGGTCGATCAAGCCGGCTGGCACGTCTCGGACCGGCTCGCGGTTCCGGCCAACATCACGATCGTTCCGCTGCCGGCCAAGTGCCCGGAGCTGAACCCGGTCGAGAACGTCTGGCAGTTCCTGCGCGGCAACTGGCTGTCGAACCGGATCTTCCGCTCATACGACGCCATCGTCGACCATTGCTGCGACGCCTGGAACCGCCTCGCCGACCAACCCTGGCGCGTCATGAGCCTCGGATTACGAAGCTGGGTGCCAGGTCACCGACCATGAGTTTTGGTATAAGCCGGACCTCCCCAACGCCCCGCCCGGTCCACCGGGCGGGGCTTAAGGATCTGAACAAGACGCTATATTACGTCGCCGGTTTTAATTTGCCGACAAGAGGTGGTTTCGTCGGCGCCGTCTCGGGCATGGCGAGGAATAGAGCCGCCAACGCGCCACACGCCGCACCGCCGGAGGTCAGGAAGGCGGCGAATAGCCAAAATGATCGACGATGATG
>JAVVHH010000215.1:0-5165 GCA_032249615.1 Acetobacteraceae bacterium | reverse complement strand
GGCAGTGCGCGGGCGTATGCGCTGACCTGCCTTGATTTCGACGAGGCGGCGCATCGATACGGGCGGCTGGGCGGGTTCGCCCACATCAAGACGCTGGTGGACCGGCTGCGCGACGATGCCGGCCCGGCGAACACACTGCTGCTTGACGGCGGCGATCTCTGGCAGGGTTCCTGGCCCGCACATCGCAGCAAGGGCGCGGTGATGGTGGACCTCGCGAACCAGCTCGGTATCGACGCGATGACCGCGCACTGGGAGTTCACCTACGGCGAGTCCGATTTCCGCAAAACCCTCGCCGGCTTCAAGGGCGCGTTCCTGGCCCAGAACGTGTTTCTCACCGATGACGCCGCGTTCAACGGCGCAGCCGCCTTCGATGCGCAGAACGGCCGCGTCTTCACACCCTCGATGATCCGCGAGATCGGCGGCCGGCGGCTCGCCGTCATCGGCCAATGCTTTCCCTATCAGCCGATCGCTCACCCACGCCGGCTGGTGCCGGACTGGACATTCGGCATCCGCGAGGCGGAACTGCAGAAGGTCGTGGATGAGGCGCGCGACGCCGGCCGCGCCGACGCGGTGCTGCTGCTCTCCCATAGCGGAATGGATGTCGACCTCAAGCTCGCGAGCCGCGTGCGCGGCATCGACGTCATCCTTGGCGGGCATACGCATGATTGCACGCCGGCCCCGACCGTCGTGACGAATCCCGGCGGCCGCACATTGGTCACCAGCGGCGGCTCGAACGGCAAGTTCATCGCGGTGCTCGACCTCGACGTCGGGCAAGGCCGGGTGAACGGCCTGCGCTACACGCTGGTGCCGATCTTCTCGAACCTTCTGAAGCCCGATCCCGGCGTTGCCGCCGCCGTCGCCGCTGCGGCCGAGCCGGACCGTGCAATGCTCGGCGAGAAGCTCGCGCCGGCGACCGACCTGCTTTTCCGGCGGGGCAATTTCAGCGGCACCATGGATCGTGTGATCTGCGACGCGCTACTGCAGCAGCTCGGCGCGCAGATCGCGCTCTCGCCGGGCTTCCGCTGGGGGCCGACGCAGCTGGCGGGCGAGGACGTGACCATGGGCTTCGTGCTCGCCCACACCGCCCTCACGTATCCCGACGTCTATGTGCAGGAGATGACCGGCGAGCAGCTCAAGGGCGTGCTCGAGGATGTCTGCGACAACCTCTTCAACCCCGACCCGTACGTGCAGCAGGGCGGCGACATGGTACGCGTCGGCGGCATGGCCTACACGTGCAGCCCGGCGGAGAAGATCGGGAATCGAATCTCCGACATGGTGCTGTCGGATGGTTCGAAGCTGGAAGCCGGCAAGACCTATCGCGTCGCCGGCTGGGCCTCCGTCAATCTCGAGCAGACGGGCAAGCCGGTCTGGGAGGTGGTGGCGGCGCATCTGCGGGCGGCAAAGGGCGCCGCGCCCGCTGGCAGCGATGGCGTCCGGGTGCGCGGGGTGGACGGCAATCCCGGCTACCTGGAAGCGGCGTGACCGGCGCACGCCTCCTTGCCGCCGCGCTGGGCTTCATGCTGCTCGCCACGGCGGCGCGCGCGCAGGAAGGCGCATTCGTCGAGCACCGGCTGGCGCTCCAGCTCTCCGACGGAACTCCCGAGAAGGAAGCGCTCGTGCTGAGCGTGGCGAACAACGTCTTGAAGCAGTTCGGACCGGACAAGGTGGCAGTCGAGGTCGTGGCGTTCGGCCCGGGGATCGACCTGCTGCGGGCAGGTAACGCGAATGCCGTGCGAGTGGACAGCCTGGCGGCGCAGGGGGTGCGCTTCGCCGCGTGCGCCATCACGATCGAGACCATAGAGCGCGAGAGCGGCAAGCCGTTCCCGCTCAGTCTGCGGGCCCATACGGTTCCGGCTGGCGTGCCGGAGCTCATGCTGCTTGCGGAACACGGATACACGCTGGTGCGGCCGTGAAGGGCCGCGCCCGGAAAAGGGGAACTCGGATGACGGCGAGCACGAATCGGCGGGACGCGCTGCGGAGCCTCGGCGTCGGTCTCGCGGCGGCCGGATGGGCCGGAGCCGCAGCCGCCGCGCCGGCGGCGCAGGCTAATCCCGCGGATGCCACGCCCTCTCTCCAACCGCAGGGCGCCGCCACATTGCATGCGCTCACCGCTGCGCTCGCCCGGGCGCCGCGCCGGCGCGCGTTCAAGACGGTCCCGATGATCCTCGATCATCCGGACCAGTGGGATGCGGAAGCGCTTGACGCGGTGCTCGCCTATCGCGGCACTGCGAAACAGGCCTGGGACAACACCGATCTGCACGGACCCTGGCTCAACCTGATGCGCAACGCGATGAACGCGCAGATCTGGTCATTCCGGCATGCCAATTTCCTGTGCGTCTCGGCGACGCACGGCCTCGCACATCTGGCGCTCTACGATCAGGCGATGTGGGACAAGTACCAGCTCGCCAAGATGGCCGGGAACGGCGTGACCGCGAACCGCTTCATCGACATGCCAGCCGCCGCGGCGCACGACCCGAAGGATTTCGAGGCCGCCGACGGTGCCTTCTCGCCGAAGGACAACAGCATCACGGCGCTGCAGCGCCGCGGTGCGGTCTTCCTCGCCTGCCACAACGCGATCTGGGAACTCGCTGAGCGCCTCGCCGCGGGCGCCAATCCGGACCATGCCCGGACCGACGCCGTGGCGGCTGAGCTCACCAATCACCTCGTTCCTGGTGTCGTACTGACCCCGGGTGCCGTCGGCACGACGGTCGAGCTGCACCGGGCCGGCTTCGCGTACAGCCGGTGAAGAGCCTGGTCATGCAACGGACGGCATGGCTCGCGGCGGCCTGCTTCCTCCTCGCGGGCGCCGCAGGGCCGGTGCAGGGACAGACAAGGGCGGAGGCTGCCCCGCCAGCCGATTCGCCGGCGGGACGATTGGCGGCAATGGAGGCGCAGTCCCTGCCGTGGCAGGGCGGCCGGAACAACGGTGCGGCGGAGCAGGGCTTCGTGTTCACCGTGCCGCCCGTAGACGCGCTCGCCGACTTCCATGGCAGCACCAACGATCCTGCGCTCGTGCTCTATGCCTCGGGTAACTACTATTTCGCCATGGGGCCGCTCGTGGCCGCGTTCGGGAACGCCTATCCGCGCTACCGCAACAAGGTCTATTTCGAGACGCTGCCTCCGGGGTTGCTGCTGAAGCAGATCGCGGCTGGCGGCATGGTGACCGTTGGCAACATGAGCTGGACCGTGAAGCCCGACGTGCTGCTCGCGGAGCTCGGTGCCAGCCAGCGCCTCGAGCGTGACGGGAAGCTGACCGGCGACATCGTCGCTTTCGCGACCAACGACCTGACCATCATGGTGCCGGCGGGCAATCCCGGCCATGTCGCCTCGCTTGCCGATCTCGCCCGCCCGGATCTCGCCGTCTCCATGCCGAACCCCCAATTCGAGGGGGTGGCCCAGCAGATCCGCGCCTCACTGGCCAAGGCGGGCGGCGAGCAACTGGCGGATGCGGTCTATTCCGCCAAGGTGCGCACGGGCATGACCGTGCTCACGCGGATCCATCACCGCCAGACGCCGCTGCTCATGATGCAGGGCCTGGTCCAGGCGGGGGTCACCTGGACGTCGGAGGCGATCTTCCAGGAACAGGCCGGTCACCCGATAAGCCACGTGGCGATCCCCGCCGCCCAGAACACGCGGGCGATCTACAGCGCGGCCGAACTGCCCGGCGCACCGCATCCCGAGGCGGCGCGGGACTGGCTGAAATTCATCCGTTCGGACGCGGCCTTCGCGATTCTCGCGCGCTATGGCTTCCAGCGCTATGCGGGGGCGGGCCAGTGATGAACGGCATCGCCGGCCTGCTGCCTGGGCGCGACGATTGCTGCGGGCCACCATCCGGCTCCGGTCCGGCCCGGGCCCCGTGGTGGCGCTCCTCGCTGGGCCGCCGGACCGGCCTGCTGTGCGCCGCGTACCCCGCAGCTGCGATGGCGCAAATCTCCGGCGCAGACTATGCGCCGCTGCCCCAGCCCCTGGAGTTCCGCCAGGTTGAGGACGCGCCGATCTGGTACACAATCGGCCATCCCGGCGTGCCCGACACCGCCAACGAGGGCAACACCTCCAATGCCGGGTTCGTCGTGACGGACGAGGGCGTGGTGGTGTTCGACACCCTCGGAACCCCGAGCCTCGGCTGGGCGCTGCTCCAGAAGATCCGCGCCGTCACCGACAAGCCGATCCGCTTCGTCGTGCTCAGCCACTACCACGCGGACCACATCTATGGCCTGCAGGCCTTTCGCGATCATTCGAAGGCGGTGATCGTCGCCCAGGCAAAGGCACTCGACTACACGGCCGCTGGCAATATCGACGACGAGCAGGCCATCCCACGCCTCGAGCAACGCCGCGCCGCCCTGGCGCCTTGGGTGAATGCAACGACGCGGATCGTGGAGCCCGGCTTCGTCTTCCGCATCGCTGCGGAAATCCGGCTCGGCGGCCATATGCTCCAGCTCACCTATGCCGGGCCGGCGCATTCGATGAGCGACACGATGATGCTCGTCCTGCCGGACCAGGTGCTGTTCGCCGGCGACATCGTGCAGAATGGCCGGATCCCCTTCATGGCGAGCGCCGCCGTGAACACCGATAACTGGCTGCGCGGCCTGCAGGAAGTGGCGGAGATGAAGCCCCGCTTCATCATCCCTGGCCACGGCCAGCCCTCTGCCAATGCAAGCGAGGCGATCGCCTTCACCCGCGACTACATTCTCTATGTGCGGCGCGCCATGGGCGAAGCGGTGAGCAATTGGACCAGCTTCGACGACGCCTACGCGCAGGCGGACTGGTCTCCCTACAAGGATTTGCCGGCCTTCCAGGCCAGCAACCGCGGCAATGCCTATCGCGTGTTCCTGGAACTCGAGAATTCTTCATTCGGCCTGGCGCAGCCCTCGCGCTGACGACGCCATAATCCTGAAAGGACGTGCCGATGCGGCTGGTTCGCGCTTTCCTCGCCGTTGCCTTGCTCGGGCTTCCCATCGCTGCTCGAGCCGATGGAGATCCGGCTCGCGGCGCGCAGGTGTTCAAGAGGGCATAGCGTCGGTTGTCAGCTGAACAACGCTAAGGGCGAACATTTTATGAACTTGGAAGTGCTCCTCACGCTGCCCTCCTTTCCCGGCTGAGGTTCAGCGGCCGGCGCTGTCCCGCGGTGGCGGCGGCGCGGTCCCACAGGAAGTCGCCGGAGAAGC
>JAVVHH010000214.1:0-5181 GCA_032249615.1 Acetobacteraceae bacterium | reverse complement strand
GGCGGCTACGCGGACCCGGACGGACGCGGCGGGTATAGCCGCTAGGCCGGGCTGACGGGAGAACGGGATGCACGCGCTCGGGATCGATTGGGTCGGGATCAATGCCGAGAACGGGCAGAAGCTGCTGCTCTCGGTCATTTTCGTCGCGATCGTGCTCCTGGTCAGCCGGCTGCTGCGGGCGCTGGCGGGCCGGCTACCGGGCCGGACGGCGAATTCGAGCCTGCAGACGCGGTTCTGGGCGCGGCAGGGGATCAGCCTGCTGACGGCGATCGTGCTGATCCTCGGGATCCTGTCGATCTGGTTCAACGATCCGACCCGGCTCGCGACCGCGTTCGGGCTGGTGTCGGCGGGGCTGGCGTTCGCCTTGCAGCAGGTGGTGACGTCGATCGCCGGCTATTTCGTGATCCTGCGGGGCAACACGTTCACGGTGGGCGACCGCATTTCGATGGGGGGCGTGCGGGGCGACGTGATGAAGCTGGGGTTCATCCAAACGACGATCATGGAGATGGGGCAGCCACCCTCCGTCCAGGGCGCCGACCCGGCCATGTGGGTGCGCTCGCGGCAGTTCACCGGGCGGATCGTGACCGTGAGCAACAGCCAGATCTTCTCGGACGCGGTCTATAATTACAGCCGCGATTTTCCGCTGATCTGGGAGGAGATGGCGATCCCGATCTCCTACGACGCGGACCGGGACCGGGCGGAGGCGATCCTGCTGGAAGCGGCCGGGCTGCACGCGAAGGAGGGCAGCGAGATGGCGGCGACGCGGAAGGCCGAGTTGCAGGCGCGGTACGGCGTCGACCCGCTCGACCTGGAGTCGCGCGTGTTCTACCGGATCACGGACAACTGGCTCGAGCTGTCGCTGCGCTTCGTGGTGGGCACGCATCGGATCCGCGGGGCCAAGGACGCGATGTACCGGCACATCCTGAAGGAGTTCGACAAAGCGGGGATCGGGATCGCGTCGGCGACCTACGACATCGTCGGGTTCCCGCCGATCGAGATGCGGGAGAGGGCGCGGCGGCCGGAGCAGGAAGCGGCGGAATAGTCAGACCGGGCGGCCCGGGATGCGGTGGCGGTAGGAGAGCGCTTCGGCGACGTCGGCGCGGCGGACGAGGGTCGATTCCGCGAGGTCGGCGATGGAGCGGGCGACGCGGAGGACGCGGGTGAAGCCGCGGGCGGAGAGGCGCAGGCGGTCGGAGGCTTGTTCGGCGAGGGCCCGGGCTTCGGGTTGCAGCTCGATGGCGCCGATGGCGGCTTCGGCGTTGGTGCGGGCGCCGTGCTCGCCGTAGCGGGCGCGCTGGCGGTCGCGCGCGGTGCGGACGCGGCGGGAGACGTCTTCGCTGGGCTCGCCGGGAGGCGCGCGCGACAGCTCGGTGGGCGGCACGGGCTGGACGTGGACGACGAGGTCCATGCGGTCGAGCAGCGGACCGCTGATGCGGCCGAGGTAGTCTTCGCCGCAGCGGGGGGCTTTATTGCACTCGCGCGCGGCGTCGCCGAGATGGCCGCAGCGGCAGGGGTTCATCGCGGTGACCAGCTGGAAGCGGGCGGGGTAGGTCACGTGGGCGGCGGCGCGCGAGACGGTGGTACGGCCGCTTTCCAGAGGTTGGCGGAGCGCCTCGATGGCTTGGCGCGGGAACTCGGGCAGCTCGTCGAGGAAAAGGACGCCGCGATGGGCGAGGCTGACCTCGCCGGGCTTGGCACGCGCGCCGCCGCCAGCCAGCGCGGCTTGCGAGGCGCCGTGGTGGGGTTCGCGGAAGGGCGGGCGCATCACGAGCCGGCCGCCCTCGAGCAGCCCGGCGACGGAATGGATCATGCTGACCTCGAGCGCCTCCGAGGGGGCGAGGTCGGGCAGCAAAGGCGGCAGGCGCGCGGCCAGCATGCTCTTGCCGGCGCCGGGCGGGCCGACGAGCATGAGATTGTGGCCACCGGCGGCGGCGATCTCGAGGGCGCGCTTGGCAGTCTCCATGCCGCGCACGTCGGAGAGGTCGGGGAATTGCTCCTGATCCTGCGCGCCGGCCGGTGTGGGTGCGGCCAGGGCTTGGGTGCCGCGGAAATGGTTGACGAGCGAGAGCAGGTCGGGGGCCGGCAGGACCGCAATGCCGCTGGCCCAGGCCGCTTCGCCGCCCTGGGAGGCGGGGCAGATGAGGCCGAGGTTGCGGTCGCTCGCGGCCATGGCGGCGGGCAGCACGCCGGAGACGGCGGTGAGGCTGCCGTCGAGGGAGAGTTCGCCGAGAGCGGCGTAGTCGCTGGTCTCCTCGCGCGGCAGCACGTCCATGGCGGCGAGGACGGCGAGCGCGATGGGGAGGTCGAAATGGCTGCCCTCCTTCAGGAGATCGGCGGGGGCGAGATTGATGAGGACGCGCTTGGGCGGCAGCGCGAGGCCCATGGCAGTGAGCGCGGCGCGGACCCGCTCGCGCGCTTCGCCGACCGCCTTGTCGGGGAGGCCGACGACGAGGAAGGCGGGGAGCCCGGCCGAGATCTGCACCTGCACCTCGACCGGGACGGCTTCGATGCCGCTGAAGGCAAAGGAGAGGATGCGGGCGATCATGCGGCGCTGGCGGACCCGAAGGCGGCGAGGAAGCGCGCGAGGAGCTGTCCGAGGCGCTCCTGGTCGTAGCCGCCCTCCTGGATGAGGGCCGTGGGGAGGCGCAGCGCGCCGATGCGCTCGCCGGCGCGGGCGAAGCCGTCGGCGGTGACGGAGAGATATTTGAGCGGCTCGTGCTCGGAGGCGTCGAAACCGAGGCTCACGACGAGCGCGTCCGGGGCGAAGTGGGTGATGGCGGATAAGGCGTTGTCGAGTGCGGCGAGCCAGGGGGCGTCGCTGCTGCCGCGGGGGAGCGGGAGGTTCAGGTTGAAACCTTCCCCCTCCCCTGCCCCGCGCTCGGCGGCGTGGCCGACGTACCAGGGATAGTAGCCGCCGGGGTCGCCGTGGAGCGAGCAGAACAGGACGTCCTGCCGGGTCCAGAAGGTGCCTTGGGTGCCGTTGCCGTGGTGGCTGTCGATATCGAGGATGGCGACCCGGGCGGCGCCGGCGGCGCGGAGGCGTTCGGCGGCGAGGGCGGCGTTGTTGAGGTAGCAGTGGCCGCCGGCGCGGGCGGGATAGGCGTGGTGACCCGGGGGGCGCACGAGGGCGTAGGCGGAGCGGCCGGCGGCGGCTGCTTCGGCGGCCGCGAGGGAGCAGGCGGCGGCGGCGCAGGCGGCGTCCCAGGTATGGGGGCCGATGGGGCAAGCGGCGTCAGCGGAAAACCAGCCGGCCTGGCCGACGACAGCGATGCCGGGCTGGGCGCCGTGGCTCAGCATCTCCGGCGAGGGGTGGACGTTGGCGACGACTTCGGGGCCGGCGCCTGGGAGACGGGACCATTCCGCGTGGGCGGTTTGCAGGAAGGCCAGGTAGGCGTCGGCGTGGACGGTCCGCAGCGCGTCGGGCGGTAGAGCGGGCGGCGGGCGCGGGGTGAGGCCGAGGGCGGCGATGCCTTCAAGCAGCGAGAGGGCGCGGGCGGGGACTTCGAAGTTCTGGCGGACGAGGCCGCGCTGGAGGAAGAAGCCTGGCGTGTGCTGGAGCTGCACGTCATCCCAGAACACGTCCACGTCGTTCTCCCGAAGTTTACATCTCACCATGCGAGGCGGCGGGCGATGTTGCAACGCCGGGTTGCCTGCACCAGAAAAGCGGGATGCCGACCCTTACCCTCCACAACAGCATGACCCGGCAGCGCGAGGTGTTCGCGCCGATCGAGCCCGACCATGTGCGGCTGTATGTCTGCGGGCCGACGGTCTACGACCTCGCCCATATCGGCAATGCGCGCACGCTGACGGTGTTCGACGTGTTGGCGCGGCTGCTGCGGCAGTTGTTTCCGCGCGTGACCTACGTTCGCAACATCACGGACGTGGACGACAAGATCAACGAGCGGGCCCGGGATACCGGCGAGACGATCGAGGCGGTGACGGCGCGCACGACGGCGCAGTTCCATGCCGACATGGCGGCGCTGGGCAATCTACCGCCGGACCGGGAGCCGCGGGCGACGGAGCACATCGCGGAAATGATCGTGCTGATCGAACGGCTGATCGAGCGCGGGCACGCCTACGCGGCGGAGGGGCACGTGCTGTTCGCGGTGGATGCGTTCGAGAGCTACGGCAAGCTGTCGGGGCGGAGCCTGGACGAAATGCTGGCGGGGGCGCGGGTCGAGGTGGCGCCGTACAAGCGGGACCCCGGGGATTTCGTGCTGTGGAAGCCGTCGGCGGCGGATCAGCCGGGCTGGGCGTCGCGGTGGGGGCGGGGGCGGCCGGGCTGGCACATCGAGTGCAGCGCGATGAGCTGGAAGTATCTCGGCGAGACGTTCGACATCCATGGCGGGGGCGGCGACCTGATCTTTCCGCACCATGAGAACGAGCGGGCGCAGAGCCTGTGCGCGCTGCCGGGGAGCGGGTTCGCGCGGGTGTGGCTGCATGCGGGGATGCTGCTGTCCGGGCGCGAGAAGATGAGCAAGTCGCTCGGCAATTTCTATACGATCCGCGAGGTGCTGGAGCGGGCGCCGGCGGAGGCGGCGCGGCTGCTGCTGCTGCGGGCGCAGTACCGCTCGACGCTGGAGTTCAATTTCGAGGCGCTGGGGGAGGCGCAGCGCGATCTCGACCGGTTCTACCGGGCGGTGGGCGATACCGAGGCGGGGGTGGTGCCGGAGGCGGTGATCGAGGCGCTGTGCGACGACCTCAACACGCCGGCGGCGTTCGCGGCGATGCATGCGCTAGCGGGGCGGGCGCTGGCGGGCGACGCGCAGGCGGCGGCCGGGCTGAAGGCGGCGGGCGGGTTGCTGGGGCTGCTGGGGCAGACCGGGCAGGACTGGTTCCAGGTTGGGGTTGCGGCGGAGGCGGTCGAGGCGGCGATCGCGGAGCGGCTCGCGGCGCGGAAGGCGCGGGATTTCGCGCGGGCGGATGCGATCCGGGCGGAGTGGCTGGCCAAGGGCGTCGCGTTCGAGGACCGGCCGGGCGGCACTACGGAATGGCGGCGGGTGTGACGGGACGGGACGGCGGGGCCGATCTGCGGCCGATCGCGGGGAGCCCGGTCGTCATTCTGGTGCGGCCGCAGCTGGCGGATAATATCGGGTCGGTGGCGCGGTGCATGGCCAATGGCGGGCTGTTCCATCTGCGGCTGGTCGCGCCGCGGGATGGGTGGCCGCAGGAGCGGGCGTG
>JAVVHH010000213.1:0-5196 GCA_032249615.1 Acetobacteraceae bacterium | reverse complement strand
CGGCGAGCATAATCCACTAACAATC
This sequence comes from Acetobacteraceae bacterium, assembly GCA_032249615.1. GTDB lineage: Bacteria > Pseudomonadota > Alphaproteobacteria > Acetobacterales > Acetobacteraceae > JAVVHH01. Next base: position 5,171 of record JAVVHH010000213.1, on the reverse strand, counting down.
AACCCGGTCCACTCGACGGGGGCAGGTCAGAACCCCAGGCTTGAACGTCGGCGATCCTGCGAACCGAGAAGCTGAGTTTCTTGAGCGTACCCGACGAAGCCGCCAGCCGCGCCATCAGGGGGGCATAGAGACCTGCGAGTGCGCTCTGTTCGTTGATGATCGCCTCGAACACCCGGCCGTAAGTGTCGTCGCGCTCGGTCTGAAGATCTTTCCGGCGCGCTGCGGCGCCTTGCGCATCGGTGAGCCGGGTTTCGAGGGTCTGGAGCGCGGAGTTCTCCTGCGCGATGCGGCCGGTCAGCGCCGTATATTGGTCGCGGACGACCTTATCGGCGCTGAATAGCGCCTCTAGGCGGGTCATTTCGGCGGCGATCGGCGCGAGCGGAAGCGCCGAGAGATCGGCAGTGTCTGGGATCAGGGCGACGTTAGGGTCACCGGGCGGCGGCGGAACTCCGTTGAGCTTGCGGACCTCGCCATCGGCCCATGCGATGTAAGCCGTCAGGCTCTTGTCGACGTCGCCCTTATAGATCAGCAGGAAATCTTCCGATTGCTGGTCGTTCATGCCGCTGGCGCCGTGTCGCGCCCGAGCTTGGCGCAACATTTCCGGCGCGCCAGTGGCGCGGACGCTGCGAACCTCGTCTTGCAGGGCGACGAAGGTGCGGCGCTGATTGCCGAAGGACTGGATTTTATTGCGAAGGGTCTGGGCTGCCTCGCTGAGACGCGTGTGGCGGGTGACCTCCGCCTCGGTGCCCTTGACGACGAGCTTGGCACGATCGGCCGTGTAATCCGCGATCAGTTTCTTTTTCTGCCCGACTTGGGTGGTCAGCGTCGCGACAAGGCTTTCCTTCTCAAACTCCGTGGCGATGCGGTCCGAGATGTCGGCGATCGCCTCCACCTCACGCTCGCGCGCCTGTTGGAACCGCGAAGTCTGCTGGTCGCGCAGCTCGGCGAAATCGAGCACCCATTCACGATCATTCTGGGAATGCGACTCGAAGATCACGCGCTCGATCTCGTCCACTAGACCGTCGGAGACGCCCCTCGCCGAGCAGAGCTCCTCGACGAATTGCTGGGAGAGATATCGGGCGCGCGGAAAGGTCATATGGCCGTTGGCGTCCCTCCCATCCAAGGCGCGAGTCACCGTCGCGCCCGAGCCCCAGGTCAGCGTTGTCGATGCGTTGCCGATTAGCTTACGCGCCCGGGCCAGGAACGACGGGCTGCTGTTCTCATCGGCGTTCCAGCCGGACGGCGAAATCGCGTCGCTTCCCGCTGCGATCACATCGGCCAAGGCGGTCTTCCCCGATCCACGCGCACCGATGATGGCGACCAGACCATGGTTGAGGGGGATCTCCGGCGTGGCCGCCCAATCCGCGTTGGCGATCTGGACGTGCGAGATGACCTGCGACGGCATCGCCGAGCCAGGCGGCTGCTCACCAACATAGGCGCGGCCGTCGGGATCGATGCACGCCTGGCAGAGCGCGTCGAATTCGAGTCCACCCTTGATCCACGAGAAGCGGTTTCCGAATGGCGTCGCCATGTCGTCGAGCTTATGCGCGTCGCTTCCATGCAGGCACGGCTTCAGGCCGCCGTAGCGGGTGCGGATTTCATCGGGGCCGAGATCCCTCTGACCCAACCAGAACTCACGCTGCGCCGGGTTGCCCGCGAAAATCACGTGGGCAAACCCCTCGATCTCGCGTCGGATCGTCTGATCCGCGGCTTCCCGCACGCCCGACGTGCCGTCTGTCGCGCCGCCGGCCACCGCGATCAGGATGTTCGTCTTCGCCCACCCGCTTTCGGAGAATACCTCGCGGAGCTTCTGGAAATTCACCTTGAACTGGTTAGCCCCATAGGTCAGCGCGGCCCGCTCGTCAGTAATGTTGGGATCGGCCTTCTTGCCCAGCCGAATGAGATCGGCCCGCGTGCAGTCAAAGCGATCATGCATGACGTTGAACTGCAAGCGGGACAGCAGGCGCTGCAGCTCGTCAAGATGCTGCGGGTCCTCCGGGCTGACGAATAGGTGGAGATTGACGAAGCCGCCTTTTGCGGTCGCGACATCGAGACGAAGCTCCACGTTCGGAAAGACCAGCTTGGCACCGGTCAAGCGCCCGGCCGCCTTGTGCCGTAACACCTCTTCGTAAGTGTCCGTCACATAGTAGTCCGTGACTGCAATGGCCTCGATGACCGGCATAGCCTGTTCAAGCGCGGTCAGATAATCGCCCCAAGCGTTGGGGCCGCTGAACTGGTTGTTCGTGACGGTCCCGGGCGCGTGAATATGCGGTTCCCATCGCCGCCATTCTGACCCTCTGCTCAGCATCGTTTCCCCCTTTCCCGGCCGCTATCTCGATTTGTCGGCCCTGTTCGTCTGCGGCGCTCCATTCCAAAGACTCGACAACGGCGCCGCCGCTAGCTTGTCGCCGAACGGCACGACGTCCGCGCTGTCGTAGAGGACGACACCGAAGGCAAAGCGATCCCCGCACGCCTCGGCGAGGGCCCGCAGGCCTCCGAAATCGCCGGCCTTGACCGTGGCGCTCGCCTTGACCTCGATGCCCGCGATCATCCCGTCATCACGCTCCAGCACGATGTCGACCTCCCGCATGTCCCGATCCCGAAAATGGTGTAGCGTAAGCCGCAGGTCTGAAGCCGTCATCAGCTTCAGGACCTCCGCGAACACGAAGCTTTCGAGCAGCGCGCCGAACGTGCCACGATCCGCCTTGATTCTGTCGAAGGACAGCCCGCGCACGGTTGCCAGTAGACCGGAATCTAAAAAGTGCAGCTTCGGTGTCTTCACGATCCGCTTGAGCGCATTAGTGAACCACGGCTGCACCGTCGCGATCAGGAACACTTGCTCGAGCAGCCCGACATAACGCTGCCCCGTCTTGTGGCTGACGTTGATGCTGGCGCCGAACTGCGAATAGTTGACCAACTGGCCGGAGTGCTCGGCCAGCAGCCTCACGAATTTCGGAAGTTCGGTCAGCTTCTCGACGTCGGCAATATCCCGCAGATCGCGCGTCAGGACCGAAGTGAGATAGGACCTCGACCAATCCTGCCGCCGACGCTCGCTGTCGCGGCTGATCGCTTCGGGGAACCCCCCGAGCAGGACAAGTTTGACCAGATCGTCGCCGAGGATTGCGTCCCGCTGGCTCCTGAGCTTTCCTGCGAAGAGATGCTCCAGGAAAGTCGGCGTCCGTCCTTCGATCTCAGCCCTTGCGAGCGGCAGCATATGGATGGTCTCCACCCGACCGGCCAGGCTGTCGGCGACCCGTGGCAGAGTCAGGACGTTCGCCGAGCCGGTGAGCAGGAAACGACCCGGCCGATAGTCCTCGTCGACCGTCTTCTTGATGGCCAGCAGCAGGTCGGGGGCGCGCTGAAGCTCGTCGATGATGGCCCGGTCGAGGCCGCGGATGAAGCCGGCAGGATCGGATTGAGCGGCCTCAAGGGCCGTTTGATCGTCGAGCGTGATATAGGTCCGCCCGGCTTCTCCCATCTTTCGGACGAGCGTGGTCTTGCCGGCGCGGCGCGGGCCTACGATCAGGACCACTGGCGTATCAGCAAGGGCTTCCTCTGCCCGTCGCTCCACAAACCGCTCGAACATGGCGTCTCCAAACCCGGATGATTGGAACTATGGCTTTCGGCTATTTAGAAGTCAACGTTCCGCCAATTAGAAGTTGCAGGGCCGCGATCTGGAGAGCCTGGAGGGGAAAGCCTTCCCCTGCGGCCGAGTCTGTCGTCTCGGCCGACCCCTTCTGCGGGAATACCCCGCAACGCCCCGAGAGGGAGAGGGCTGCGGCTGTCGCCGTGACGGGTTGAGGGTCGAGAGAGAGGCTCCCGGCCAGCCCGTCACCGGAGACTTGCGATGACCAATGTGGAAGTTCTGGAGGCTCGCCCCGATGCCTGGGGCGGCTACCGTGTCGATGTCGGCCGCGGCCAGCGGATCGGGCGCGTATCGTCAGAATGGTTCAGCCGCCCAGCCGACGAGCGCTACCTATCGCTGTCCGAGCTGATGGCGTCGGTGAAGGGCCGGGCCGAGCGCAGCCGGACGCGCACCGTCGAGAGCGCGGCGGTCCGGGTCGAGGCCGATCGCGACAACGCCGAGCGGTTGGCGCTCGTGCTGCCGGGCTCCGATCAGCCGGTCGCGCCTACCCATTGGAGCTTCGGCCAGCTCGCCTCGCTCGTCGGCGCCCCGGCGGCCTATCTCCGCCAGCTTCCGGCGCCGCTCGCGGGTATCAATCTCCAATACGGCCTCTCTTCGCACCGGGCCGAGCAGGTGAAGACGCTCGAGACCGACGACGGCCGGATCGAACTGCGCGCCGTCACCGGCCCGGACTATGGCCGCATCTACGATCATGAGTTGGTAGCGGCAGTCCAGCGCATCGCGGGCAACGGCACCGGCGACACGCGCTGGAAGGTGCCGGGCGTGCTCGACTGGTCGACGGGCGTCTACAACCCGCTGGTCGACATCACCCAGGACACCACGACGCTCTACGCGTCGGACCGCGACGTTTTCCTGTTCCTGGTCGACGATCTCAACCCGATCGAGGCCGGGCGGCTGTCTGACGGCTCGCCCGACCTCTACTTCCGCGGCTTTTACTGCTGGAACTCGGAGGTGGGCGCCAAGACGCTCGGCATGGCGAGCTTCTACCTCCGTGCCGTCTGCCAGAACCGCAATCTGTGGGGCGTCGAGGATTTCGAGGAGATCACCATCCGGCACTCAAAATACGCCGCCTCCCGGTTCGCGCATGAAGCTGCGCCGGCGCTGACCCGTTTCGCCAACTCCTCGCCTCAGCCCTTCATCAGCGGCATCGCCCAGGCCCGTCAGCGGATCGTCGCCCGCACCGACGAAGACCGGACCGAATTTCTGCGCAAGCGTGGGTTCGGCAAGGCCGAGACAGCGAAGATCATCGAGACGGTGCTCGCCGAGGAAGGGCGAAAGCCCGAATCCGTGTTCGACTTCGTCCAGGGCATCACGGCGGTCGCGCGCGACAAGCCGCATCAGGACGCGCGGCTCGATCTCGAAGCCCGGGCCAAGAAGCTGCTCGACCGGGCGACGGCCTGATACCCGCCGAACCGGATTGCCGGACTTCCGGGTCCACGGCTTCCCGTTCTGCGCTTCCCCCATCCACGTCATTGACCTGCCCCCGTCGAGTGGACCGGGTTGAATGTTAGTGGATTATGCTCGC
>JAVVHH010000212.1:0-5204 GCA_032249615.1 Acetobacteraceae bacterium | reverse complement strand
AAACCCCCATCACCCCCGGGTTCCGCCACACCGCCCGCACCGACGTCCGCACCGCCGTCACCACCCCGCAATTGCGGTCCAGCAACATCGGCAGCGACACCACCGAGATCGCCAGCACCACCGCCGCGAACCCGGCTCCCACCAAATTCCCCCAAACGATCAGCCGATGCCCCCCACCCGTCTCCAGCACCGATTGCGCGAACGCTCCGATCCCGTCCGGCACCACCTTGCCCATCGTCGACACGTAGATCGCCTGCGCCACCCCCACCCAGATCGCGAAGATCAGCAGCAGCAGCACCGTCATGAACGCGAGGCTCCCGATCGCCGGCGACCGCAGCACGTCGAACGCTGCCGCCGAGCTCACCGGCCCGCCCCGCTCCCGCTGGCGGCTGATCTCATACAGCCCCACCGCCACCACCGGCCCCATCAGCGACACCCCGGTCAGCAGCGGGAACAGCAGCGGCAGCAGATCCCCCGCCGCCGCCCGCGCCGCGACCAACGCGACCACCGGATACAGCAGCCCGATGAACACCAGCTGCGTCGGGATCGCCCTGAAATCGTCGAACCCCTGCCAGAGCGCCTCTCGCAAATCCGCCACCGTCAGCGTGCGGATCCGGGGCTCGGCATAGTCGGCAACGTTGCGCACCACATCGGACATTGAAGCCTCCTGTCGGGTTTTTGGCACCACGTGCCACCACTTTATGCAACGAGGTCCGCCATTGCATCAAAAACCCGCACCGCCCCGCCCGCATCATCTCGCCACCGCCGCGATGACGGCCCAGCCGCCCCGGTCTAATATCCTCGCCCCACCAACCACGTCCGAGCGAGGCCCCCATGCCCTCCCAAACCGACCGCGTCGCCATCATCCGCCCCGGCCAGACCTATGTCGGCCAACAAGGCTTCACCTACCGCGCCGGCGCCTCAGCCGAAACCGTCGGCGCCGAACAGATCTGCATGAACGTCCTCCCCATGCCGCCCGGCGCCACCGCAAAAGCCCACTACCACCACGACATCGAAACCATCGCCTACCTCCTCGAAGGCGAATGTGCCGTCTACTACGGCGACCAGCTCGAGCATCGCATGCTCATCCAGGCCGGCGAACAGAACTACATGCCCGCCAACGTCCCCCACGCCCCCGCCAACGAAAGCGGCCGCCCCTGCACCTGGATCGTCGTCCATGCCTCCGGCAGCGACCAGCACGGCATCGTTCTCCTCCCCGAGCTCGACGCCCTCCTCGCAGCCCGGCGCGCCGCCGCCCCCCAGCCCTAGCCCTGCCTATATTGACGCCCGCACCTTCCGCGTGATGTAACCCCCACCATTTGCAAATTATTCTCAATAGCAGGCCGCAATGAGCCATACCGACCCAGCCCCAATCCGCCCCGCCGGCCTGCTCCCCCGCAACCGCCTCGCCCGCTTCGTCGCCGTCTTCGGGCCCGGCCTCGTCGTCATGCTCGCCGACACCGACGTCGGATCCATCGTCACCGCCGGCCAATCCGGCGCCCGCTGGGGCTACCAGCTGCTGATGATGCAGTTCCTCCTCATGCCCATCCTCTACGTCGTCCAGGAACTCACCGTCCGCCTCGGCATCTTTACCGGCCGCGGCCACGGTGAACTCATCCGCGACACCTTCGGCGCCGTCTGGGCCTGGATCTCCGTCGCCGGCCTCGGCATCGCCACCCTGGGCGCCCTCATCACCGAGTTCTCCGGCGTCGCCGGCGTCGGCGAGCTCTACGGCATTCCCCGCCTCTACACGCTCCCGCTCGCCGCCATCACCCTCATCGCCGTCGTCCTCACCGGCTCCTACCGCCGGGTCGAGCGCGCCGCCATCGCCCTCGGCCTGTTCGAATTCGCCTTTTTCGTCGTCGCCTGGGCCGCCCACCCCAGCGGCGCCGAGATCGTCTCAGGCTCGCTCTCGATCCCCATCGGCAACAAGGACTACGTCTACCTCGCCGCCGCCAACATCGGCGCCGTCATCATGCCGTGGATGATCTTCTACCAACAATCCGCCATCGCCGATAAACGCCTCGCCCCCGAACACCTCACCGCCGCCCGCTGGGACACCGGCATCGGCGCCGTCCTTACCCAGCTCGTCATGGCCGCCGTCCTCGTCGCCTGCGCCGCCACCATAGGCAAAGCCCACCCCGACGCCGCCCTCGACACCGTCGGCTCCATCAGCGAGGCCCTGACCCCCTTTCTCGGCGAAGCCATGGGCCGCCTCGTTTTCAGCCTCGGCGTCCTCGGCGCCGGCATGGTCGCCGCCATCGTCGTCTCGCTCGCCTTCGCCTGGGGACTCGGCGAGGTCGCCGGCTACCAGCGTTCCCTCGAGCTGCGCCCCGCCCGCGCCAAATGGTTCTACGGACTCTACGCCGGCTCCGTCGCCGGCGGTGCCGCCCTCGTCGCCATCTGGCCCGACCTCGTCGCCCTCAACGTCGGCGTCCAGGTCATGAACGCCCTCTTGCTCCCACTCGTCCTCGGCATGCTCATCGCGCTCGCCTGCCGCGCGCTCCCCCCCGCTCACCGCCTCCGTGGCACCTACATGTGGATCGTCATCATTCTTTGCGCCGGCACCACCCTCCTTGGCGTCTTCGGCGGCTTCCAGGGTATCGGTCTGTTCTAACCGACGAGCCTTAACGAACCCCTAAGCGTCCCGCGCCAGCCGAACCCCCGAGAACTGCCACCGGGACCCGGTCGGAAAGAAATTCCGGTAGCTCACCCGCTCGTGTCCCGCCGCCGTCGCGCACGACCGCCCCCGCAAAACCATCTGGTTGATCATGAATTTTCCGTTGTACTCGCCCAGCGCTCCCGCCTCCGCGCGGAATCCGGGGTAGGGGAGGTAGGCGCTCCCCGTCCACTCCCAAACCTCCTGCCGCATCCCCGCCCGCAGCGCCCCGGGATGCAGCCGGCTGCCCTCCTCCGCCGCTCCCGCCGGATGAAGCCGCGCCGCTACTTCCCACTCGAACTCCGTCGGCAGCCGGCACCCCGCCCACTCCGCATATGCCGCCGCCTCGTAATAGCTCAGATGCGTCGCCGGCTCCTCGTCCCGCACCGGCCGCAACCCGTGCAGCGTGTAGCTCTGCCACTCCCCCTCGTGCTGCAGCCAATAGCCCGGCGCATCCCAATTCCCCGCCTGGCACGCCGCCCACCCGTCCGAAAGCCAAAGCTCCGGCCGCGCATAGCCCCCATCCGCCATGAACGCCCGCCACTCGCCGTTGCTCACCGGCCGGTCCGCAACCTGGCATCCCGGCAGATAGACCGTGTGCGTCGGCCCCTCATTGTCGAAATGGAAATCCGGCATCTCCGACCCGGCGCCCACCCCCACCCGATGCAACCCCTCCGGCACCGGCAGCCACCCCATCGCCGGCGCGCCACCCCCGTCGCCCGCCGGCCCCGGCGCATAGACCGGAAACAGCGGCGACTGGAAAAACGCATGCTTGATGTCGGTGATCAGCAGCTCCTGGTGCTGCTGCTCGTGGTGCAACCCGATCCGCACCAGCGGCGCCACTTCCGGCTTGCCCAGCGCGAGCAGCCGCTCCATCGCCGCATCCACATGCGCGCGATACGCACCCACCTCTGCCACCCCCGGCCGGCTCAACAGCCCCCGGTTCGGCCGCGGATGCCGCGGTCCCGCCGCTACGTAATAAGAATTAAAAATGAAAGCGAAATCCGGGTGGAACACCGCGTAACCCGGCAGCATCGGCCGCAGCAGGAACGTCTCGAAGAACCACGTCGTATGCGCCCGGTGCCACTTCGCCGGGCTCGCATCCGGCATCGACTGGATCGTCTGGTCCTCCGCCGAAAGCGGCGCCGCCAGCGCCTCCGTCTCCCCCCGCACCTGCATGAACCGCTCGCGCAATTGAGTACGGTCGGTGGTGTCGTCGAGCATCGGCACGGGTCCTTTCGGGTTTAAAGGGAAGCGGGCGATCCCAACTAGACGCTTCACGCGCGAAAGGAAACGCAGCGACAATGCCGGACACTGCCAACGCGACCCTCGCGCCGACCGAACTCCCGGACCAGAAAGCTCTGCTGCACGATGCGCTGGCCGGGCTGTCCACGCCCCGTAAGACTCTCCCCAGTAAATACTTCTACGACGCCGAAGGTTCCCGCCTGTTCGAGGCCATCTGCGACCTCCCGGAATACCACGTGACCCGCGTCGAAACCGCGCAACTCGCCGCCATCGCCCCCGAGCTGGCCGCCCACGTGCCGGACGGCGCCGCCCTCGTCGAGTTCGGCAGCGGCGCCAGCGCCAAGACCCGGCTCCTGCTCGACGCGCTGCCCCGCCTCGGCTGCTACATCCCCATCGACATCAGCCGAGATGCCCTCGATTGGGCCGTCGCCGCCCTCGCTGACCGCTACCCCGGCCTCCCCGTCGCGCCCCTCGCCGGAGACTTCACCGACGGGCTCGAGCTCCCCAACGGCCCCGCCGGACGCCGCGTCGTCGGCTTCTTCCCCGGTTCCACCATCGGCAACTTCGCCCCCGCCGACGCCGAAAACTTCCTCCTCATGGCCCGGCTCCTGCTCGGACCCGGCGCCAGCCTCATCCTCGGCGCCGACCACACCCGCGCCGCCTCCCTGCTGGTTCCCGCCTACGATGACGCCCAGGGCGTCACCGCACGCTTCAACAAGAACATCCTCGCCCGCCTCAACCGCGAATGCGGCGGTACCTTCGACCTCGCCGCCTTCGACCACCGCGCCGTCTGGAACGCCATCGAGGGCCGCGTCGAGATGCATCTCGTCAGCCGCACCGACCAGGTCGCGACCCTCGCCGGCCGCCGCATCGGTTTCGCCGCCGGCGAAACCATCCACACGGAAAACTCCTACAAATACCACCCCGAACGCCTCGACGTCCTCGCCATGCGGGCCGGCTGGGAAGTCGCCGAACGCTGGATCGAACGCGAACCCACCCCCACCGGCGACGAGTTCATCTTCGGCACCAGCCTTTTAACCGCCGAACCTTAACAACCCGCTAACCCCCGAGCCCCGAGAACCCACTTCCCCCCGGAGAGGGCAGGGTGAGCGCACCCAATTTCTCCCGCCCCCCCAGGCGCCCCCGCATCCACTTCTGCGCCGGCCGCTCGACCAGAACCCGCGACAGCACACCCATCGCAAGCGTCGGCGGTAACGCCAGCGCAACGAGCCCCCAAGCCCCGATCCCCGCCCCGAACCCCGCCACCAGCGCCTGCTGGATCGGAAATGCATACAAATAC
>JAVVHH010000211.1:0-5256 GCA_032249615.1 Acetobacteraceae bacterium | reverse complement strand
ACCAGATCCTACCCGGGGGCACGGCTTTCCAGAGCGATGCCGGCATGTGCGGCGACTATGACAGCGTCATCGGCATGGCCAAGCAGGGCGCCGCCGCGCGTTTCTGGACCAAGATGCCCGGCGAGCGGATGCAGCCGGCCGATGGCGAGGCGACCCTGTGCGGGTTGTTCGTCGTGACCGACGATCAGACCGGGCTTGCCAAAGCTGTCGAGCCGGTGCGTCGGGGCGGGCGGCTGTCACAGGCGACGCCGATTCTATAAGAGAGAGGCGACTCCAACAGCATCGAGACCGCCCCGTGGCCGGCCACAGCCAGTTCAAGAACATCATGCACCGCAAAGGTGCGCAGGACGCCAAGCGCGCGCGCCAATTCGCCAAGCTGATCCGCGAGATCACCGTGTCCGCCCGGCAAGGCCTGCCCGACCCGGCGTTCAATCCCCGCTTGCGCGCCGCCATGGCGGCCTCCCGCGAAGCCAACATGCCTCGCGATACGATCGAACGGGCCGTGAAGAAGGCAACCGGGGCCGGCGGCGGCGACGATTACGTCGAGGTCCGTTACGAGGGTTACGGCCCGGCCGGCGTCGCCGTCATCGTCGAGGCCCTCACGGACAATCGCAACAGAACCGCGTCCGATGTGCGCTCCGCCTTCAACAAGTACGGAGGCGCCATGGGTGAGACCAACTCGGTCTCGTTCATGTTCAACCGACTCGGCGTGATCCTCTATCCGGCGAAGGCTGGGTCGGCAGATGAGGTTCTGGAAGCGGCAATCGAGGCGGGCGCGGACGACGTGGCGAGCGACGCGGACGGCCACGAGATCACCTGCGCCGTCGACGATTTCTTTGCCGTCCGCGACGCGCTGGAGACCCGCTTCGGACCGCCCGCGAGCGCCCGGCTCGAATGGCGGCCCACCACGTCCGTGACGCTCGACGAGGAGAAGGCGACCGGGCTGCTGAAGCTGATCGACGTGCTCGAGGACAACGACGACGTACAGAACGTGTATGCCAATTTCGACATCCTCGACGATGTCGCCCAGCGCCTCTCGGCCTGAGCGGGTGCCGGCGGCCTGATGATTCGCCTGGTGGGGATCGATCCGGGCTTGCGGTTCACGGGCTGGGGCGTCATCGAGGTCGAGGGCAACCGGTTGCGCCATGTCGCCGACGGGGTGCTGGCGACCGACAACGCGGACGCCGTTTCGGCGCGGCTCAAATTCCTGCACGATGGCCTTACCGCGTTGTTCATGCAGTATTCTCCGCACGAGGCCGCGGTCGAGGAGACCTATGTCAACCGCAACGGCGCGGCCACGCTGAAACTCGGCTACGCCCGCGGGGTGGCGCTGCTGGCGCCGGCGATGGCGGGAATTACGGTCGCCGAATATGGCGCGATGGAGGTCAAGCGGGCCGTGGTCGGCACCGGGGCCGCCTCGAAGGATCAGGTCGAGATGATGGTGCGCCGCCTGCTGCCCGCCGCCACGCTGCGCCGGGCCGATGCGGCGGACGCGCTGGCCGTCGCCATCTGCCATGCGCACCATCGCGCCACTCGCCAGCGCATCGCCGGCGCCACGGTGATGGCGTGATCGCGCTACTGACGGGCAAAGTCGAGGGGATCGAGGCCGACCGCTGCATCGTCGATGTCGGTGGCGTGGGCTACCTGGTCCAAGCCAGCACGCGCACGCTGGCAGCCCTGCCGACCCCGCCGGCCACCGCGCGCGTGCTGGTGGAGACCCAGGTTCGCGAGGACGCGATCTTGCTCTATGGCTTTGCCGAACCGGCCGAGCGCGATTGGTTCCGGTTGCTGCTGACGGTGCAAGGAGTAGGCGCGAAGGTGGCGCTGAACATCCTCTCCGCGCTGTCGCCCCACGAGCTGATCGGCGCCATCGCGGCCGGGGACAAAGCCAGCCTCACCCGCGCGCCGGGCGTCGGCGCGAAACTCGCGATCCGGCTGCTCAGCGAGCTCAGGGAGAAAGCCGGCGCCATGCCGACCGGGACCGCGTTGCCAATTGGGTTGCCGCCCGCGCGCGGTCCGGAAGCCGACGCACTGTCCGCTCTGGCCAACCTCGGCTACCGGCGGGCCGAAGCGCAGCCTGTCGTGGCCGCGATCATCGCGGCGGTCGGTGACACGGCAGGGCTCGACGTCATCATCCGCGAGAGCCTGCGTGAGCTCGCGCTGAAATGAGCGACCGCCCGCTCGACCCGGCCCGCACGGAAGAGGACGCCGCCGAGGCGAGCCTCCGGCCGCAAACGCTGTCGGACTTCGTCGGCCAGAAAGCCAGCCGCGAGAATCTGTCGATCTTCATCCAAGCAGCGAGAGATCGGGCAGAAGCGCTTGACCACGTTCTGTTTCATGGGCCGCCCGGCCTCGGCAAAACGACGCTCGCGCAGATCGTCGCGCGCGAACTCGGCGTCGGTTTCCGCGCCACCTCCGGCCCGGTGATCCAACGTGCCGGCGATCTCGCGGCCATTCTCACCAATCTGCAGCCCCGCGACGTGCTGTTCATCGACGAGATCCATCGGCTCCAGCCCGCGATCGAGGAGGTGCTCTACCCGGCGATGGAGGACTTCCAGCTCGACCTCATCATCGGGGAGGGCCCGGCGGCGCGCAGCGTGCGGATCGATCTGGCGCCCTTCACCCTCGTGGGGGCGACGACGCGGGCCGGGCTGCTGGCCACCCCGCTGCGGGACCGGTTCGGCATACCGCTGCGGTTGATCTTCTACACCCCCGCCGAGCTCGAGCTGATCGTGACGCGGGGAGCGGGAAAGCTCGGTTTCGACCTGGCGCCCGACGGAGCGGCCGAGATCGCCAAGCGGTCGCGCGGAACGCCCCGAATCGCAGGCCGCCTGCTGCGTCGGGTCCGGGATTTCGCCGCCGTGCTGCGCCAGAGCCCGGTCGACCGCGCCGTCGCCGATGCGGCGCTGACCCGGCTGGAAGTCGACCGCCGCGGGCTGGATGCCATGGACCGGCGTTATCTCCGACGCATCGCGGAGCATCACAACGGCGGGCCGGTGGGCGTGGAGACGCTGGCAGCGGCGCTGGCCGAAGCGCGGGATACGCTGGAGGACGTGATCGAGCCCTTTCTGATCCAAGAGGGGCTGATCCTTCGTACCAGCCGCGGGCGCATGCTGGGTGAAGAAGGCTGGCGGCATCTCGGCCTCGTGCCGCCCCGCACACAACCGCAGCTCGACCTGCTGCCGGATTCCGAGTTGTCGTGAGCGCAGGCGGGAGCGACGATGACGTACCGACTGAAGTTGCGGGTTTACTACGAAGACACGGACGCTGGCGGCATTGTCTACCACGCCCGTTACTTGGCTTTTGCGGAGCGCGCCCGGACTGAAGCCTTGCGTCAGGCGGGTGTCCCACATGACGAACTCGTCACGGATTACGGCCTAATCTTTGTGGTGCGGCGCATCAAAATGGATTATTTGCGCCCCGTGCGGTTGGATGCCGAAATGGTCGTCGAGACGGGGCCGTGGGCGCTCGGAGGCGCGACCGTAGACGTCCAGCAGCGTTTCGTGGTGGCGGAACAGGAAACCGGGCGGCTATCGGCCGGTCTGGCCTGCATCCGTGCCGCGGATGGCCGGCCCGCCCGTATTCCGCACCGTTGGCGGGACGCGCTCGGCGGGGCGGGACATTGAGTTTTGGGGGTGCGAGTTGGATCCTGTTCAAGCCACGTCACTCGGCGCAGGGAGCGGTGACATCTCGATCCTCGGCCTGTTTCTGCAGGCCGACCTGGTCGTCAAGTTCGTCATTCTGCTGTTGCTGGCCGCCAGCATCTGGGTGTGGGCGATCGTTTTCGAGAAGGTCACCTCGCTCCGTCGAGCCAACCGGGATGCCACGCTGTTCGAGGACCGGTTCTGGTCCGGCGGCAGCCTCGAGGAGCTCTACGAAGTCGAGGGTGCGCGGCCCGGCCACCCGATCGCGGCGGTGTTCGGCGCAGCGATGGGCGAGTGGAAGCGCAGCGCGCAGGTGGCCGGCGCCGATCTGAGCCGCGGCAGCGTCCGCGAGCGAATCGACCGCGCGGTCGTCGTGACGGTGACGCGCGAGATGGACAGGATGGAGCGCTGGATGGTGTTCCTGGCCTCCGTGGGCTCGGTCGCGCCGTTCATCGGCCTGTTCGGCACGGTCTGGGGCATCATGCGCTCGTTCTCGGCGATCGCGACCAGCCGCAACACCAACCTGTCGGTCGTGGCCCCCGGTATCGCCGAAGCGCTGTTCGCCACCGCGATCGGCCTCGTGGCCGCGATCCCCGCGGTGCTGGCCTACAACAAGCTGAGCTCCGACCTCGCACGCTTCGCCGGCCGCTTGGAAGGGTTCGGCACCGAGTTCGGTGCCATCCTGTCCCGCCAGTCCGAAGAGAAAGCCTGAGCGATGCCGTCTCCGCTGCAGCGTTCCGGGCGCGGGAGGAGCCGCTACCGGCCTCTCGCCGAGATCAACGTGACGCCGCTGGTCGACGTCATGCTGGTGCTGCTCATCGTCTTCATGGTCGCCGCACCGTTGATGACCTCCGGCGTCAACATCGACCTGCCGAAAGCCAGCGCCAACCCGGTCAGCCAGGATAGCGAGCCGCTTACCGTCAGCGTCAACGCCGAGGGCAAGATCTATCTGCAAGACACCGAGCTGCCGTTATCGGATCTGGCGACCAAGCTCGCCGCGATCGCCGACAACAAGATGGATCGCCGCATCTTCGTGCGTGGCGACAAGGCGCTCAGCTATGGCCGCATCATGGAGGTGATGGCGACCATCACGCAGGGCGGCTTCACCAAGGTGGCGCTCCTAGCCGAGCAGGCCGGCGGCCCTCCCGCGCCGGCCAGCGCAGCCGCCCCGATCACGAGCCCCAATCCTGCGCCGCAAGCGCCCGCGACCCGGGTGCGGACCCGCTGAGACCCGGCGTGCCTACCCGACCGGCCCCATGAATCCGGATCTCCGCCGCACCGGCGCCATTTCGGCCGCGCTGCACGCCGTGATCCTGGTCGGGCTGCTCTTGACGCTGAAGCCGCCCGCCCCGCCGCCCATGGACGACAATGCGGTGACGATGGAGTTCGCCATCGCTCCGGGCGAGGTGCAGCGTGCGCCCAATCCCGGGCCGACGCCGGCCCCCGCACCGGCAGAGGTGCCGACGCCCGACCTGCCCTCGATGGAGCCGCCCAATCCGACGCCGACCGAAGCGCCGGCCCCCCCACCACCCCCGCCCCCCCCCCCCCCCCCGCCGCCGCCGGCCCCCCCCCCCCCCGCGCCGCCCCAAGCCCCCCCGCCCCCCCCCCCGCC
>JAVVHH010000210.1:0-5288 GCA_032249615.1 Acetobacteraceae bacterium | reverse complement strand
GCGCCCCCCCCACAACCGGGGATAAGGCCCCCCCCTGGCCGGCGGGGCCTCGGGGGGGCCCCCCCGGGGGGGATCCCCCCGCGGGGGCGGCGCCTGCTCCCTCCTTCATTTCCATTACCTGCACGCATGTGCGGAAGGTACGGTTCGACCAGACGCCAGAGGCGTAGCGTCGACCGGCCTGACGCGCGTGGGTGCGCGTCAGGCAGGTGGTTTCATGAACAAAATGCTCTCGTTGCGCGGCAGGGTTGCCCGCTTCACCCACATCAAGGCGCGGGAAGAAATCCGCACCGCCGATGAACTCTCGATACGCGCCGTTTTGGAAGCGCGCAACGATCTGCGCACAACTTTTGCGATCCTGAAATCGTCGCCGAGCGGATTGACCGAAGTCGAGGCGCGGCTTCGGCTTGAAGAAAATGGGCCGAACGAGACCGCGCACGAGCGGGCACCGCATTGGTCTCGCCAGCTCCTGGGCGCTTTCCGCAATCCATTCATCATCGTGCTGGCGGTTCTCGCGATCATCTCGTTGATCCTCGATCCGAGCGATCTCAAGGCACCAATCATCATCGGGACGATGATCACGCTCAGCGTCATCCTGCGCTTCTGGCAGGAATACCGCTCGAGCCACGCTGCCGAGGCGCTGCAGGCGATGGTGACCACAACGGCGACGGTGCTGCGTCGCGCGTCAAGTGACGGCGATCCGACACCGCGCGAGGTTCCAGTGCGCGAGCTGGTTGCGGGCGATATCGTACAGCTGGGCGCGGGAGATATGGTCCCTGCCGACGTGCGCCTTCTGGAATCGAAGGACTTGTTCATCAGCCAGGCTGTGCTGACCGGCGAATCCCTGCCAGTGGAAAAATATGACACGCTGGGCGCCGTGGCGCCAAAGTCGGCAACCGCGGCGGCAACCACTGGTCCCGACAGCAGCCCGCTGGACGTCGCGAACATCTGCTTCATGGGCACGAATGTGGTCAGCGGTCAGGGCCGAGCAATCGTGGTCGCGACCGGTCGTCATACCTATTTCGGCTCGCTGTCGAAGGCGATCGTCGGCCAGCGCGCGGAGACCGCCTTCGACAAGGGGGTCAAGAGCGTCAGCTTTCTTCTGATCCGCTTCATGCTCGTCATGGTGCCGATCGTGCTGGTCATCAACGGTGTTGTGAAGGGCGACTGGCTCGAAGCGCTGCTGTTCTCGCTGTCAGTCGCGGTTGGTCTGACGCCCGAGATGCTGCCGCTGGTCGTCACCGCCAATCTCGCCAAGGGCGCAGTGGCGATGTCGAAGCGCAAAGTGATCGTGAAGCGACTCAACTCCATCCAGAACTTCGGCGCAATGGACATTCTCTGTACCGACAAGACGGGGACCCTGACGCAGAACAAGGTGATACTGGAGAACCATCTCGGCATCGAAGGTCACAGCGATGACCGAGTGCTTCAGCTCGCCTGGCTCAACAGCTTTCATCAGACAGGGGTCAAGAACCTGCTCGATGTAGCCGTGCTGGATTATGCCGAGGCCCACAAGGGCCGCAAAGGGATCAAACGGCTGCTGAACTACCGCAAGGTGGATGAGATTCCGTTCGATTTTGTCCGGCGCCGGCTGTCTATCATCGTTGCAGGCGACGATGGCGAACATCTGCTCGTCTGCAAGGGCGCAGTCGAGGAAACCCTCGCGATTTCGACCCATGTCATGACCGCCAACGGGGTCGTGCCGCTCGACAACAGCCATCGCGAGGGTGTCGTCACGCGGGCTCGTGGCCTCAACGAGGACGGCTTCCGGGTTGTGCTGGTGGCGACACGCGACATCGACGCCGCCGACACGAAGGAAGCCTACAGCATCGCCGACGAGGCGGGCCTGACCCTGCACGGCTTTCTCGCCTTCCTCGACCCCCCCAAAGACAGCGCCGCCGTCGCGATCGCGGCACTGCGCCATCACGGTGTAGCGGTGAAAGTGCTGACTGGCGACAATGCGGTCGTTACTGCCAAAATCTGCCGCGAGGTCGGGCTTGAGATCGGCGAACCATTGCTCGGTCGTGACATCGCCATGCTCGACGATGAGGCGCTTAAGGCGGTCGTCGGCAAAACCGTGGTCTTTGCCAAGATGTCCCCGCTCGACAAGGCACGTGTCATCAAGGCACTGAAGGCGCTCGGCCACACCGTCGGGTTCCTGGGCGATGGCATCAATGACGCCCCTGCCCTGCGCGACGCAGACGTCGGCATCTCGGTCGACAGCGCGGCGGACATCGCCAAGGAATCGGCCGACATCATCCTGCTCGAAAAGAGCTTGATGGTGCTCGAAGATGGCGTGCTGCGCGGGCGCGAGACGTTCGGCAACATCATCAAATATATCAAGATGACGGCGAGCTCGAACTTCGGGAACGTGTTCAGCGTATTGGTCGCCTCCGCCTTCCTGCCGTTTCTGCCGATGCTGCCGATCCATCTGCTAATCCAGAACCTCTGCTACGACATCTCGCAGCTTTCGCTTCCCTGGGATCGGATGGACGAGGAGTATCTGCAGAAGCCCCGCAAGTGGTACGCCGGGGACATCGCGCGCTTCATGGTGACGATCGGGCCGATCAGTTCGATCTTCGACATCACCACTTACTGCCTGATGTGGTTCGTGTTCAGTGCGAACACCGTGGACAAGCAGTCATTGTTCCAGTCGGGTTGGTTCATCGAAGGCCTGCTGTCGCAGACGCTGATCGTCCACATGATCCGCACTCGGAAGATACCCTTCATCCAGAGCACGGCCGCGATGCCAGTGATGTTGCTGACCGGCGCTGTCATGGCGTTCGGCATCTATGTGCCCTTTTCGCCGCTGGGCACAGCGGTCGGCCTCCAGCCTTTGCCTTGGTCCTACTTCCCGTGGCTCGGCGGGACGCTCCTCTGCTATTGTGGGCTGACACAGCTTATCAAGACGCTTTACATTCGCCGCTTCGGGGCGTGGCTCTGACCATGGCGTCGCTGCTGCTGCCATTCCCCGTTGCGCATCTGCTCGCCGCTGTCGCGGTCGCACGGCAGTGGCTTCGGGCCCGTCGCGAGCCTCCCCCCGATTAGGCGGCGCGGCCGCCCGCGCGGCCGGCAAAGTCTGACCAAACATCATCACGGAGATACCATCATGCGCCGCATCACGCTGCGTGCGTGGCCGCTGGCCTGCGCCTGCCTTCCCACCGCGCCCGGCTGGGCCGCACCCGCTCCCTCAATCGACAGCAATGCTCCTCCTGTGGGCAACACGACTGTTGAACATGAAGCCGACCCGTCTGAAACCCAGGAAATCATCGTCACCGCCCGGCGCCGCACTGCGGAAGGCGCCGCCGGCCCCGTGATCGCGCTGGGGACCGAGGACCGAGCCGATGTGATGATCGGGACCAGCGCGCTCGCGCTCGTCAAAAACCTGCCCGGCATCACCTTCACCTCGGCCGATGCTTACGGCCTCGATCTATCCGATGGGTTCCTGCAGGTGCGCGGCTATCGCCAGCAGGAACTGGCGATCATGTTCGAGGGCATTCCGCTCAACGACGGCAGCTATGGCAGCGTCACCGGCACCGCGCCGCTCAATGTCGGAGTATCGAGCAATATTGCACGCGTCGAAGTGTCTTCGGGGTCGGCCCGCGTCTCCACCATGTCGAATACGGCCGGCGGAGGTGAAATCCTCTACTTTATCGCCGAACCCAAACGCCGGCTCGGCTTCGATGGCGTCGTGGGCTATGGCACCAACAACACAGTCGTCACGAGTGCCACGCTGCACACCGGGCAGATCGGCGAGGATGGACCGCGCATCCTGATCGGCGCTGAACGGATCGCTAAGGACAAATTTACCAGCAAAGGCACCCAGGAAGCCATCCGCGCCAACATCAAACTGGTGCAGGATGTGTCATGGGGTGATTTCAAGGCCTTCTTCTCGTTTGTCCAGACGAAGGTATGGGGTTACAACAACACTTCATTTGAAATGCTCAAACGGCTGGGGCCGCTGGCCGGAACCGATATCCTGTTCCCGGATTTCAAGCGAGTGCTGTTCGTCACCGACCCGGCGAACGCCAATCTGCCCTGCGAGGGAGGCTATAGCTGCGGCGAGCTTGCCAAGATCCTGCCTTACGATACCGGCCAAACCACGCGGGACTATATCGGCAATATTGCCCACCGCTTCCGTCTGTCGGAAAACGTAACAGGCAGCATCATGGGCTATGGTGCGATCAGCACGTCTGACATTTCAATCTCGGATATTTCCACACCTTCGATGAATGGCACGCCCTTCACATCCCTGGTCTTCGAAACGCGACCTTAACGGTTTGGTGGCATCGCCAACCTGTCCTACCAGAAGGGCGATCACACACTATCAGCGGGTATCTGGATCGAGCGGACGGCCGGCAACTCGCGCAATGCCAATTACAATCAGGCACCGCCCAACGGCAAGTCGCCGCCGCTGACCGCTCCGGGACCGTTCGATCTGTACGGCCCGCCGATTCGCATCACCAACCTGTCGCGCTGGCGGGTCGAGTCGATCCAGGCGTTTGGCGAATATGTCTATCGTCCCTCTGAGAAGTTGTCCGTCCGCGCGGGTGTCAAGGCGGTCGACTTCAAGACCAGCGGCGGCGGCATCGGGCCGGACGAGGCACCCAATGGCGTTTTGCGCACGCGCGAGGCGTTTCTGCCTCAGCTCGAGGTTGCCTGGCGCCCGACGAACCGCTCCGCTTTCTTCCTTGAGTTGACCCGGACCGCTGCAGGCTTCCGGGTTGCAGCGCGGGGCAATATCGGCCCGGTCTCATCGGCCTGGGCGGTGGACAGTCAAAAGCAATTTGATAACGCGCTTCCCGTCCTGAAGCCGGAAACGGCATGGCAGTTGACCACCGGTGCGTCATACGACTTTGGCAAAGCCAGCATCTCGCTGGGGGCCTACTACGCCAAGGTTGCGAACCGGCTGCTTAACGGCACCAGCGGGCCGCAGTTTGCCCCGGTTCGCTCAGTGGGGGTGGTCCCGCGCTCACAACTGCTTGGCGCCGACGCGAGGGTGATGGTGCGGCCGTGGAACTGGCTGACAGCTTCGCAGTCGGTGTCGATCAGCAAGTTCAAATATCTCGACGACCTTGTGGTTGATGGCGAGACGCAGCCGTTGAAAGGGCGTTTCCAGCCCGGCTACGCCGGCCTGTCCTTGATCACCGACGTGACAGCCCGCTATCAGCGCGTGGAAGCCGGGTTGAACAGCACTTATTACGCCGATCAACCGTTCACCTACTCCAATGATATCTTCGTGCCGTCCTTCTGGCAGGTCAATGCGCGGGCCAGCTACACGCTGCCAGCGG
>JAVVHH010000209.1:0-5310 GCA_032249615.1 Acetobacteraceae bacterium | reverse complement strand
CCCCAACCGAAGGGCGATCCTATGCGTGCTGGCCTCCTCGGCCTCGTTCGCCATCGCCGCGGGCCTTGTCAAGGCCGTCTCACCCACCGTGCCGGTGATCGAGATCATGCTGTTTCGCAGCCTGTTCGCGTTGGTCGCCATGCTGCCGTTGGCCCACCGCGCCGGCGGCTGGGCCGCGCTCCGCACCCGCCATCCGGTCGGCCACGTCTTGCGTACGCTGGCCGGGTTCGCCGGCATGTTCGGCTCGTTCTACGGCTACGCGCATCTGCCGCTGGCGATGGTCACCGCGCTCGGCTTCGCCATGCCGGTGTTCCTCAGTATCCTCTCGATCCCGCTCCTGGGTGAACCGGTCAAAGCGGGGCGCCTGGTGTCGGTGGGCGCCGGGCTGGTGGGCGTGCTGACCGTGTTGCGGCCGTGGCGGGCGGAGGGCGCGATCGAGATTGGGCCGGCGCTCGTCGTCGTGGCCGGCGTCGTCGCCTGGGCCGCCGCGATGGTCAGCATCCGGCGGATGGGGCAGGCGGGCGAACGCAACATCACCATCGTGCTGTGGTTCGCGGTCGCCACCACCGCAATCTCGGCGGTGGCGAGCCTCCCCGTCTGGGTCACGCCGTCGCCCGCGGTCTGGCTGGCGCTGGTCGGGATCGGCGTGATCTCCGGCGCGGCGCAGTGGCTGATGACGGAGGGTTACCGCAGCGGGGAGGCGACGATGCTGGCGCCGTTCGAATATGGCGCGATCATCTACACGGTGTTGCTGGGCTGGCTGGTTTGGGGCGAGGTGCCGGGCCCGTGGGAGACGACGGGCATCCTGTTCCTGGTCGCGGCCGGGCTCGTCACCTGGTGGCGGGAGAGCACGCAGCGGTTGCCCACCGCAGTGCCGGCGCGCCCGTAAACTCTAGGCGGCGACCAGACCGAGGATGGCGGCGGCCAGCGCCTGCAACTCCGCCGCTGCCGGAGTCCGTGGCGCCGCTTCCGTCACGCCGAGACCGCGGGCGAAGGCCTGGCTGAACGCGGCCCGGTTGCCGAGCCCGCTGGGCAGCACGGCCAGACCCCGCTCCTGCAGCATCGCCTGCATCGTGGCGAGCTGGCGCCCGGCCGCGGCGATCCGGTTCAGCACGATGCACACGGGGCGCTTCTCGTCGGCGGCGAGCTTCAGCGTGCCCTCCGCCGCCCAGAGGTCGGGCGCGCTCGGCTGCATCGGGACAACGACCAGGTCGGCCCCGCGGATTGCCCGCCTTGCGTCGCTGTCGATCACGGGCGGCGTGTCGATCAGCACGAACTCATGTTCGCGCCGCAGCCGGTCGAGCTCGCCGGCGAGCCGCCAACCCGAGACGTCCGACAGCGTGACCGAGGCGGGGGCGGGATCGTGCGCTTGGCGCAGGCGGTGCCATTGCACGAGGCTATGCTGCGGGTCGATGTCGAGCAGGGCGGTCGTCTTGCCGGCGGCGAGCCACGCGGCCAGATTGGCGGCCAGCATGGTCTTACCCGAACCGCCCTTCTGCTGCGCTACCGTGATGACCACGGCCATGGCCCGACTCCGTCACTGATGCCCGGGTGTCATACTGGCTCGCCGCAGCACGGCATAGATTGGCTCCTCGACCCGGCCGAGATGGCCCGCGCCGACGCCGCCTCGAGCGTGCCGGTGGCGGTTCTGATGCAAGCCGCCGGCCGCGCCGTCGCCCGGGCCGCGCGGCGGTTCGGACCCTGCCGCACGCTGGTGCTGTGCGGGCCCGGTAACAATGGCGGCGACGGCCGGGTCGCGGCGCGGCTGCTCGCGCAGCAGGGCTGGCCGGTCGCGGTGGCCTCCCTGCGGGAAGGCGAGCCCGTGCCCGGCGCCATCACCGTTCCCCTGACGGCGGCGGAAGCGGCCCGCGCCGACCTCGTCATCGACGCCGTGTTCGGCGCGGGCCTGCGGGGGCCCGTGCCGGAGGCGGTGGCCGACGCGCTCGCGGCCGCGCGGCGCGTGCTGGCGGTCGACGTGCCGAGCGGGCTCGACGGCGGCACCGGCCAGCCGCAAGGCCGCGTCCGCGCCGCCGATCTCACGGTGACGTTCGCCCGCCTCAAGCCGGGCCACCTGCTGCAGCCCGGGCGCGCGCTCTGCGGAGAAACTGTGCTCGCCGATATCGGTCTGCCGCAGGCGGCGCTCGAAGTCGTCGGTTGCCGCACCTGGCGCAACACGCCCCGCCTGTTCCCGCTGAGTGCGCCGGGCTCGGGCGACCACAAATACACGCGGGGCACCGTCACGGTTCTGGGCGGCGCGCAGATGGTCGGCGCCGCGCGGCTCGCGGCGGCGGCGGCGCGGGGGGGCGGCGCCGGTCTGGTCACCATCGCGGCGGCCTCCGGCGGCGACATCTACCGGACGGGCGCGCCGGGCGTGATCGTCAGCGACGCGGAGGTCGCGACCCTGCTGGCAGACGAGCGGCGGCTGGTTTGGGTCTGCGGCCCCGGCCTCGGCCGCGAGCAGGCGCGCCGCGCCGTCCCGTTGCTGGTCGGCGCCGGACGGCAGGTCGTCGCCGACGCGGACGCGCTGGGCGCCTTTGCCGGCGAGCCGGACGGGTTGCGCGGCTGCACGGTGCTCACGCCGCATGCGGGCGAGTTCGCCGGGCTGTTCGGGCCGGTGGGGCACGACAAGCTCGCTGCGGTGCGCGCCGCGGCCGCGCGGATCGGCGCGGTCGTGCTGCTCAAGGGCTCCGACACGGTTGTCGCGGCGCCGGACGGCAGGGCGGCGATCAACGACAACGCGCCGCCGTGGCTGGCGACCGCCGGCTCGGGCGACGTGCTGGCGGGCTTGATCGGCGCGCTGCTGGCCCAAGGTCTGCCGGCCTGGGAAGCCGCCTGTGCGGGGGTTTGGCTGCACGGGCGGGCCGCTATCCTGGCCGGACCCGGTCTGATCGCCGAGGACTTGCCGCGTTATTTGCCACAAAGCGCTGCGGACGCCCTGCACGAAGCGGCAAGCTAGCGTATAATCCCGCACGACTTCGGAGCCTTTCATGAGCGAAACCGCCGCCGCCCCGATCGGCCTTTTCGACCGCGCCATCCGTCGCATCGCCAATGTCTGGCGCGACATGGCGTCCACCGTTCCCGATGACGACCAGAGCATCCTGGCGCAGATGAAGGCCTGCCTGCACGCGAGGGGAGGCGAAGTCAGCGCCCGCAACCGTGCCGCCAAGCTGGCGCAGACCTATCTCGGGCTCGACGACAAGGGCCGCCGCGCCTTCCTGCAGGACCTCGCCAGCTTCGACAACGACCCGGCCGAGATCGCGCGAGCCTACGAGACCCTGCAGTCCGCCCAGGACGACGGCGAGCGCTCCAAGGCGACGGTGGCACTCCGCCGCGCGCTGGAGCCGCCGCGGGCCAAGCTGCTGATGCAGTTCACGACCATTCCGGACGGCATGAAATTCCTCGTCGACCTGCGCGCCACGCTGCAGGACCTGACGGGCGACGACCCGCATCTCGCCGGGCTCGAGAGCGATCTGCGCTCGCTGCTCAACAGCTGGTTCGACGTGGGCTTCCTCGAGCTCGAGCGGATCGATTGGAACAGCCCGGCCGTGCTGCTCGAGCGGCTCGTGGGCTACGAAGCGGTGCACGAGATCCGCTCCTGGAGCGACCTCAAGAACCGGCTCGACAGCGACCGCCGCTGCTACGCCCTGTTCCACCCTCGCATGCCGAACGAGCCGCTGATCTTCGTCGAGGTGGCGCTGGTGCACGGGCTGGCCGGCAGCGTGCAGATGCTGCTGGACAAGAAAGCGCCGCTGCTCGACCCGAAACAGGCCGACACCGCGATCTTCTACTCCATCAGCAACTGCCAGCGCGGGCTGAACGGTATCAGCTTCGGCAACTTCCTCATCAAGCGCGTGGTCGAGCTGCTGAGCAGCGAATTCCGCAATATCAAGCAGTTCGCGACGCTCTCGCCGATCCCCGGCTTCCGCCGCTGGCTCGACGCCCGGCTCGCCGCCGACGAGCCGGACCTGCTCAGCGAGGAGGAGTCGGCCTCGTTGCGGACCGCCGCGCCCACCGACGGCCCGGCGCCGGAGACCGGGGCGGCGGCGCTGAAGCGCATCCTGGCCAAGCGCGGCTGGTTCCGCGACCCCGCCATGTTCCGCGCGGCCGAACCGGTGCTGATCCGGCTGGGCGCGCGCTATCTGCTGAACGAGAGCCGCGGCAAGCGCGCACTCGACCCGGTGGCGCATTTCCACCTCTCCAACGGCGCCCGCGTCGAGCGGCTGATGGCGCTGGCCGACACCTCGGAGAAGGGCGCCAAGGCGAGTGCTACGCTGATGGTCAACTATCTCTACGATCCACAGAAGATCGAGGATTACCACGAGGATTACGCCGGGAGCGGGCGCCGCAACGCCAGCACCGCCGTGCGGCGACTGGCCCGGGGCTGGTCGTGAACGCGTCCGGCCGCCCCGCCCTGCTGCCGCCGGACGAGCTGTCCGGCCTGAAGCAGGTGGAGCGGAAGTTGCTGTGGCTGTCGGCGTGGATGGTCCACAACGCCAACCACGTGCGGCCGAATCGTGACGGGCTGAAGGTCGGCGGCCATCAGGCGAGCTGCGCCAGCATTATCAGCGTCATGACGGCGCTGTATTTCTCCATCCTCAAGCCGGAGGACCGGGTCGCGGTCAAGCCGCATGCCGGGCCCGTGTTCCACGCCATCAACCTGCTGTTCGGGCGGCAAACCCCGGAGAAGATGGCCGGGCTGCGGCAGATGGGGGGCGTGCAGAGCTACCCGAGCCGGACCAAGGACGGCCCGGAGGTCGATTTCTCGACCGGGTCGGTCGGCCTCGGCGTCGCGCTGACGAGCTTCACCGCGCTGATGCAGGATTACGTCAGGCTGCACGGGCTCGATGCCGGGTTGCCGCCGGGTCGCCAGATCGCTCTGGCGGGCGATGCGGAACTGGACGAGGGCAACATCTACGAGGCCTTGCTCGAAGGCTGGAAGCACGACGTCCGCAACGTCTGGTGGGTGATCGACTACAACCGGCAGAGCCTCGACAGCGTCGTGCCGGACCGCTTGTTCGGCCGCATCGAGGGCCTGTTCCGCGACATGGGCTGGAACGTCGTCACGCTGAAATACGGCCGCAAGCTGCAGGCCGCGTTCGAGCGCGACGGCGGCGAGGCGCTGCGGCGCTGGATCGACGACTGCCCCAACAGCCTGTATTCGGCGCTGACCTTCCAAGGCGGCGCCGCCTGGCGCAACGCCCTGCTCAGCGACCTCGGCCGCGACGGCGCCGTGCGGTCCATCCTCGACCCGCTTACCGACGACGAACTGGCCGAGCTGATGACCAATCTCGGCGGCCACGACGTCGATTA
>JAVVHH010000208.1:0-5318 GCA_032249615.1 Acetobacteraceae bacterium | reverse complement strand
ATGGCCGTGAACAACGAAACCGGCGTCGTCCAGGATATCCCCACCCTCGCCGCCTGCGCGCGCCATCATGGCGCTCTGTTTCATACCGATGCTGCGCAGGCCGCCGGTAAAATCCCGATCGAGGTGGCCGGGATCGACCTGCTCAGCCTCAGCAGCCACAAAGTCTATGGGCCGAAGGGGATCGGCGCTCTGTATGTGCGGCGCCGTCCGCGCGTCCGCCTCACGCCACTCTTCTCCGGCGGCGGCCAGGAGCGCGGCCTGCGCGCGGGCACGTTGCCGACGCCGCTGATCGTGGGCTTCGGGGTGGCGTGCCGCCTCGCGCAGGGGGAGATGGCCGGGGACGAGGAGCGGATCGGGCGTCTGCGGCAGCGCCTTCTCGATGGGCTCTCGGTGCCCGTCACCCTCAACGGGTCGTGGCAGCACCGAATCGCCGGCAATCTCAACCTCGCCTTCGAGGCGCCTGCGCTCGAGATGCTGCGGCTCATGCCCGATCTCTGCGTCTCCACCGGGTCGGCCTGCAGCTCGGCCGCGATCGAGCCGAGCTATGTTCTGCGGGCGCTCGGCCTTGCCGACTCGGTCGCACGCCGCACCTTGCGCATTGGGTTGGGACGATTTACCAGCCCCGCCGATGTAGACTTCGCGGCACAAGCGTTGAGCGAAGCCGCGCGCCAACTCACGACCGCCGGAGCCGACGTTTGATGCCGAAGATGACCTTTATCGAAAAGAACGGCGTTCCTCGCGAGGTCGACGCCCCGCTCGGCCTGTCGGTGCTCGAGATCGCACACAAGCATGACGTGGACGTGGAAGGCGCCTGCGAGGGCTCGCTGGCCTGCTCGACCTGCCACGTCATCGTCGACCCGGCCTGGTTCGGCAAGCTCGCCAAGCCCACCGAGGACGAGGAGGACATGCTCGACCTCGCCTTCGGGCTCCAGGAGACGAGCCGGCTCGGCTGCCAGATCGTCATGACGCCGGCCCTGGACGGTCTGGTCGTGACCCTGCCCGCCAGCACGCGCAACGCTGGCGGCTAGATGCGCATCGTCGCCGCGATGTCGGGCGGCGTCGACAGCTCGGTCGTCGCCGGGCTGCTGGCCGAGCAGGGCCACGAGGTCATCGGCGTTACCCTACAGCTGTACGATCACGGCGCGGCCGCCGGGCGAAAGGGCGCCTGCTGCGCCGGCCGCGACATCGGCGACGCCCGCGACGTGGCCGACCGGCTGGGCATCGCGCACTACGTGATCGATGCGGAGGCGCGGTTCCGCACCGCCGTGATCGACGATTTCGCCGATAGCTACGCGCGCGGCGAGACGCCCATCCCCTGCGTGCGCTGCAATCAGAGCGTCAAGTTCACCGACCTGCTGGGCCTCGCCCGCGATCTGGGCGCAGAGGCGATGGCGACGGGCCATTACGTGCGCCGGATCGAGGGGCCAACCGGGCCGGAACTGCATCGCGCCCGCGACGACGCGCGCGACCAGAGCTGGTTCCTGTTCGCCACCACGCGCGATCAGCTTGCCTTCAGCCGCTTCCCGCTCGGCGACATGCCGGACAAGGCGGCCGTCCGCGCCGAAGCCGCCCGTCTCGGCCTCGCCGTCGCCGACAAGCCCGACAGCCAGGACATCTGCTTCGTGCCCAGCGGCCGCTACACCGACCTGCTCGCCAAACTGCGTCCTGCCGCGCTCGAGCCGGGCGACATCGTCGATGCGGGCGGCACCGTCCAGGGCCGGCACAAGGGACTTGCGCACTACACGGTGGGTCAGAGCAAGGGCCTCGGCCCCGCCAGCGCCATCGGCGGCGCCCGGCAAGCCGTCCTCGCCCTCGACCCGGCTCAGAACCGCATCACCGTCGGCCCCCGCACCGCCGGCCGCCAGGCGATCGCGCTCCGGCAACTCAACTGGCTCACCGACGCGCCCGCCCGCTTCCGCTGCGACGTCAAGCTCCGCGCCCGCGAGGCGCCGCACCCGGCGACCATCGTCCGCGTCGGCGAGAACGCCCACGTCGAGTTGGACGAGCCCGCACTCGCCGCCCCTGGCCAAGCCTGCGTCATGTACGACGGCTCGCATTTGATCGGCGGCGGCTTCATCGCAGCGCATTGACGCGAAGCGAGCGGCGAGGCAAAAGGTGCGCCCCGCGACAGGGTATGGCAGCGTAGCTCAGCGGTAGAGCAGGGGAATCATAATCCCTTGGTCGGCGGTTCAAATCCGTCCGCTGCTACCATCCCGCAGGAGTATCACGGCAGGCTTAACGGCCGGTAAAGACCGGCGCCCGCTTCTCCATGAATGCCGTACGTCCTTCGACGTGGTCGGCCGTCATGAACAGGGAGGACTGGACCTCCCGCTCCCAATCCAGCGCCGCATCCAGCCCGGCCGCCAGATATTGCTTGGTCAGCGCCACCGGCAGCGGTGCCGCCGCCGCGAACAGGCGCGCCCGCTCCATCGCAGTCGCCAACGCCTCGCCCTTCGGCACGACATGATCGACCAGGCCGATCCGCTCGGCTGCTTCTCCGGTCATCTGCTCGCCGTAGAGCAGCACCTGCCGTGCCCTGCCCTGCCCGACCCGCGCCGGCAGCGTGTGCAGCAGGCCGAGATCGGCCACAAGGCCGACCCTGCCGAAACCTGCCGCCAGCTTCGCATCCGCCGCCGCCACGACCGTATCGCAGCATAGCGCCAACGACAGCCCGGCGCCGACCGCGAAGCCCTCGATCGCAGCCACGATCGGCAGCCGGGACTTGATGAGCAGCCGCACCAGCTTATGCGTCGTCCGGAACCGCTCACGCCCGGCCAGCAGGTCGGCCGAGTTCATCCCGCTGATGTCGCCCCCGGCGCAGAACGTCCCGCCGCCGCCGGTCATGACGACCGCCCGGACGCCTAGATCGCCCTCGAACGCCTCGAAGGCCTCGATCAGCGCCGCGCGCATCGGCATCGCCAGCGCGTTGCGCCGCTCCGGGTAGTCCAGCGTCAGAACGGCGGTCGCGCCGTCGCGCTCCTGCTTCAGCATAGGACGCGCCCGGCCACCGCATCGAGCTTGGCCATGAGCGAGGGGTCGCGATGCTCGGGCCTGGTAATCAGCGCGTGCTCGAGCGCCCGGTCGCAGCCATGCGGGCATGGCCCCCGAGCCGCCCCGAGCGCCGGCACCACGTCGGCGACCAACGATCTCGCTTTGTCGGCATTGCCCAGCAGCACGCGGACCACCTGGTCGACCGTGACGGCCTCATGCTCGTCATGCCAGCAATCGTAATCCGTCACCATCGCCACGGTAGCGTAACAGAGCTCCGCTTCGCGGGCCAGTTTCGCTTCCGGCATGTTGGTCATGCCGATCACGCTGCAGCCCCAACTCCGATAGAGGTGGCTCTCGGCCCGGGTGGAGAATTGCGGCCCCTCCATCACGAGGTAGGTCCCACCCCGCGACACCGGCAGTCCTAGGCGCCGGGCCGAGGCTTCCAATGCATCGCCCAGGCGGGCGCACACCGGGTCGGCTACCGAAACGTGGGCCACGCAGCCTTCGCCGAAGAAACTCTTCTCCCGCGCGAAGCTGCGATCGATGAACTGGTCGACGATGACGAAGTGGCCTGGCGGCAGCTCTTCCTTGAGGCTCCCGACCGCAGAGAGCGACAGGATGTCCGTGCAGCCCGCCCGCTTCAGGGCGTCGATATTGGCACGGTAGTTGAGATGCGTGGGAGAGGTGATGTGGCCGCTTCCATGGCGAGGCAGGAACACGCACTGGACGCCGCCGAGTTCGCCGAACAGCAGATCGTCGGACGGGTTGCCCCAAGGGGTCTCGATACGGCGCTTCTGCCGCCGCTCGAGACCGGGGATGTCGTAGAGGCCGGACCCGCCAATGATACCGATGACGGGGTTGATCTGCTCCGGCACGCGGTTAGTGGACGTCCTTCCAGATCTTCCGCTTAACGCTGTAGGTGAGCCCGGTGAGCAGCGCGAGGAACAGCACGGCCTTCACGCCCAGCTGCTTGCGCTGCTCCATGGTGGGCTCGGAAGCCCAGGTCAGGAACTGCACGACATCCTTAGACATCTGCTCGACGGTGGCCTTGGTCCCGTCGGAATATTCGACCTGCCCGTCATGCAGCGGTTGCGGCATCGCCTGGTAGTGGCCCGGGAAATACTCGTTGTAGTACTGCCCCGCCGGCACCTTGGTGCCGGGCGGCGGGTCGACGTAGCCGTTCAGTAGCGCGTGGATGTAGTCGGGCCCATTTTCGCGCGCCTTGACGATCAGCGACTGGTCAGGCGGCAGGGCGCCGCCATTGGCTGCCCGCGCCGCCTTGTCGTTGGCGAACGGCATCTTGAAATGATCGGACGGTAGCGCGGGGCGCTCGATCGGCTCGCCCTGGTCGTTGGTCCCGCCCGGCACCGTGATGTCGGCCGCGATCGCCTTGATCTCGGCGTCGTTGAGACCGATCCCACGGAGGTCGCGGTAGGAAAGCAGCTTCATCGAATGGCAGTTGGAGCAGACTTCCTTGTAAACCTGGAAGCCACGCTGCGCCGATGCGTAGTCATACGATCCGAACGGCCCGTCGAAGCTCCATTTCACATGGGGCGTCGCCGGGTGCTCCTGGGCAAGCGCCGGGCTGGCGAAGGCGGCCGAGGCCAGC
Organism: Acetobacteraceae bacterium; assembly: GCA_032249615.1. GTDB lineage: Bacteria > Pseudomonadota > Alphaproteobacteria > Acetobacterales > Acetobacteraceae > JAVVHH01. The sequence continues at coordinate 718 of JAVVHH010000208.1, read as the reverse complement.
AGGGCGAGAACGATGTTCCGCATTATGCGCGATCCATAGGCTTGGCGGCTGCCCCTTGCGGGAGCGGGCCACCGCCGCCCGAAGAGGGCGGACGTGAACGAAGCACCGGGTTGCTGATGCTCTCCGGCAGCGGCAGCGGGCGCTCGATCTTGCCCAGGACGGGCAGCACGACCAGGAAGTGTAGGAACCAATACGCCGTGGCGACCCGGCCGATCACCACATACAGACCCTCCGGCGGCTTGCCGCCGACATAGAGCAGGGCGAAGAACGAGATCACCAGCAACGCCATGAACGGCTTGTACATCGGCCGGAACCGGGTGCTGCGCACCGGGGAGGTGTCGAGCCAGGGCAGGAAGAACAGCACCAGGATCGACGCGAACATCACCATGACGCCGCCGAGCTTCCACTCGACCGCCCGAAGCATCGCGTAATACGGGCGGAAGTACCACTCCGGCGCGATGTGGGCCGGCGTCACCAGCGGGTTGGCCTGGATGTAGTTGTCGGGGTCGCCCAGCAGGTTCGGAAGGAAGAACACCAGCAGCGCGAACACTAGGAGGTAGACGCAGAGCCCGACGCTATCCTTGGTGGTGTAGTAGGGGTGAAAGGGTAGCGTGTCCTGCGGCGTCTTCACGTCGATGCCGAGCGGGTTGTTCGACCCGGTGATGTGCAGGGCCACGATGTGCAGGAACACCACGCCGAAGATCATGAATGGCAGCAG
>JAVVHH010000207.1:0-5325 GCA_032249615.1 Acetobacteraceae bacterium | reverse complement strand
CGCGCCGCGCGCGATGAGGTCAACCGGGCGATGCCCGAGATATTCGACCGCCCGACCGCCTTCACCCGGAATGCCGTCGTCGCCCCGCGCGAGCTGGCCGCCACGAAGGACCGCCTCGAAGCCATCGTCACGCTGCGGCCCATCCAGGCGAAATACCTGCTGCACGAGGAGATCGGCGGCACGCGGACGCCGGCCGAGAACACCCGCAAGCCCGGCGCGGCCCTGGTGCTTCCCGGCAAGACCCTGCCCCTCGATGCGTTCGGCAACATCCCCTCCGGCGCGCTCCGCCAGCTCAAGCGCGACGCCGCCGCCAACCGCCGCGCCCGCCGCAAGCGCGCGGCCGCGACCCGGATCGACGAGACGAACACCGTGGTCTACCTGCCGGCAGGCGCGCCGGGGAACCAGGCCGGCATCGGCGGCTTCTTCCGCCGCCTCGCCGGCCACGCCCTCACCCGCCTCACCGCCTTCGCGGCCGAGGAACACTACACGCCCCGCTTCGGCTACCACGCCCGCGTGGAGCGCGCCGCCCGCGCCGCCTGGCCCGCCGCGATCCGCCAGCGCCTGGCCGAGGCGATCGCCACCGCCCGCTGAAGCCCACGGGTCCTTCCCCGGCCACCCCCCAACCACGGGCATTTCGCACCGCGGTCGCCTCCCTCTTTTGAGCAATTCGAACAGGGGTTTATGTTGTCATCCGCGTTGTCATCCTGGCCCGCCGATCGGGTCGAGCGGCGTGCGGTGGATAACCTCATCCCTTATGCCCGCAACGCGCGCACGCACTCCGACGCGCAAGTGAGACAGCTGGCCGACTCCATTCGCGAGTGGGGCTGGACGGTTCCCGTCCTGGTCGACGAAGCCGGAATCCTGATCGCCGGCCATGGGCGCGTCCTCGCCGCCCGCCAGCTCGGCTTGGCCGACATCCCCGTGATGGTCGCCGCAGGGTGGTCCGACGCCCAAAAGCGAGCGTATGTGCTCGCCGACAACAAGCTCGCCCTCAATGCCGGCTGGGACGAGGATCTCCTGCGGGCCGAGCTCGTCGATCTGGGCGAGGTGGCCTCCCTCGCCGGGTTTGATGCCGCCGAGATCGCGGCGTTCACCGCCGAGCGCACGCCCGGGCTAACCGACCCCGATGACGCGCCGGATCTGGCCCCGGAGGCGGTGACGGTTTCGGGCGATGTCTGGTTGCTTGGCCGCCATCGGCTCGTCTGCGGCGACTCAACCGATGTCGCCGTGGTCGCCAAGGCCCTCGCCGGCGTCGCGCCGCGCCTCATGGTCACCGATCCGCCGTATGGGGTCGAGTATGATCCGGGATGGCGCAATGACATCGCCCAGGCCGGAATCGGCCAGGGCGCGCCCGGCGGCCGCGCCCTGGGCAAGGTCGCGAACGACGATCGGGCCGATTGGCGCGACGCCTGGGGCCTGTTTCCCGGCGAGGTGGCCTATATCTGGCACGGTGGGCTCCATGCCGGCGCGGTCGCGGAAAGCCTCGACGCGTCCCGGTTCGACATCCGCTCGCAGATCATCTGGGCGAAATCCGCCCTTGTGATCTCACGTGGCCATTATCATTGGCAGCACGAGGCCTGTTGGTACGCCGTTCGCCGGGGGAAGTCCGCCCGTTGGGCCGGCGATCGGAAGCAATCCACCCTCTGGTCGATTCCCCGGCCGCAGAAGTCCGAAACCGGCCATGGCACGCAAAAGCCGGTCGAGTGCATGAAGCGCCCGATCGAGAACAGCTCCGTCCCTGGTGACGCCATCTACGACCCGTTCTGCGGCTCCGGCACCACACTCATCGCCGGCGCGATGACGGGCCGCCCCGTCCACGCGATCGAGCTGTCACCGCTTCGGAATTACTGACTTTCGTGGTCACTATTTAGCTCCACGCCCGCCAGCGTTCGCGTTTCACCGACCGGCACCGGGGCAAGCCCCTGCTCTCCGATCTCCACGCGCGTCGGGGCGCAAGAGCCCCGGTTCCCCGTTTCCTCCGGGTACCTGTAGTGGTTGACCGCCGCGTTGCGGTCACGCCCTATCCGGTTGCCGCACTCGCAGATCATCATTTCCCGGAAACCCTTTTTCATCTTCATTTCCGGGTGGAGCGCGTCGCACTTGCAGCAGGTCTGACTACCGGGGAACCAGCGGTCGATCTCGACCACACGGCGTCCCCGCCAATCCGCCTTATAGCGGCAGAACGTGACCAGCCGGGCCATGCCGGCGTCGGCCACCGACAGGGCGAGATGCCGGTTGCGCGCCATGCCGCGCACATTCAGCGTCTCGACCTTGAGCACACCGGCCTTGGTTGTCAGACGGTGCGATTCCTTGTGCAGGATGTCCTTGCGCTGCTCGCGCACGCGGCGATGGATCGCCGTCACACGGCGGCCAGCCGCCCGCCTGCGGGCAGAGCCCTTCTTCCGACGAGACTGCGCCCGCTGTGCCCGGCGCAGCCGCCTCAGCGCCTTGCGCAGCCGCTTCGGTGCCGCGACCTCGTGGAAATCGGACCCATCATAGGAGGTGACCAGGGTCGTCACGCCGAGGTCGATGCCGATCACGGCGTCGCTGGCGGCCAACGGCGCCGGCCGAGGCACGGCCAGTTGTGCCGAGAACATCCAGCGGTCACCATCGCGCCAAATACGACCCGACAGCACCTTGTGCTTGTGCGGCATGGCGCCGCCGCGCAGGCGCACCCGGCCGATCTTGGGCAGCACGACGGCGCGCGCCTCAAGCTCCGTCTCGGTGCCGCGCATACGCTCGCGCGTCTCGAACGAGGTCGCCTGCCCGACGCAGTAGATGCCTGCCTCGTTGACAAATTTCTTCTTGGCTTTCGGGAAGCCACATTTCCGCCCCGCCTTGCGCTCGGCCACCATGCGACGCAGGGCACCATCGAGCCGGGCCACCGTGTCAAGCACGGCGTGGGCTGGCAAATCGGCCAACCACGCCGTCTCGGACTGGCGCTTCATGCTGACCGCAATGGGCTGCAAGTGCTTGCGCCAGAGAAACTTGCCCGTCGCGGCGTATTCGGCCTTCTCACGGTCGCGCAGGCGATTCCAGAGAAACCGCTGCGCTCCGCTCCACTGGTTGAAGCGAGTTCTTGCTGTGTTGCACGGGTAGAGCCGTCCGGACCAGCCTGTGACAATCCAGCCCTCGGGAATTTTGGGCTTCATGTCACCAATTCCTTCCAGCGAAGGCGGCCGGCGGTGCCGGCGAACAATCCGGCAAGGCGTGCATCCGTGTCGAGCGCCCTGCGGTTCCAACGGAACGAGACTTCGTGCAGGTAGCGATCGGTGTGCTTGACAGAGAACCAATGCCACACGCCGATGACGGCACGCTTCAATGTTGAATTGAACGCCTCTGCCGTATTGGTATGGGCCACTGCTGCCGCGTTCGGGTCACGCCGGACGTACTCGCCCTTGGAGTGGTTGACGTGCAGGTGGGCCGGGAACTTGCGACCGATCCAGCGATAGGCCGGAAGCTCGTCGGTGACCAGTACGGTCTGCCCGATGTCGAGGTGGCGCAGCACGAAGGCGGCGATGGTGCGCTCGGAGTGAGTTTTGCCCTTGGCGGCCCGCGCCCGGCCGCCGCGTTCCGTGGCGACCGTCACCATGCTCTTGCGCGTGCCGGATCGCCCGGTAGGCTGATCGTCGTCCGGGTCGCGCTTGGAGGTCTGGCCCCGCTTGCGCGTCTTCCCGCCGAGGTATGTCTCGTCCACCTCGACGATGCCGCGCAGGAGGCCGTCCTTGTCCTCCATCATGCGGCGGATGCGCTGGCCGAGGAACCACGCGGTTTTCTGGCCGACACCGAGGTGTTCGCCCAGCTTGACCGACGAGATGCCCTTACTGGACCCGGCTACGAGGTAGAGGGCGGTGAACCACGTCCGTAGCGGCAGGTGCGTTCCCTCAAAGGGCGTGCCGTGCGTCACCTTGAATTTGGTTTGGCAGGCGTTGCACCGCCGGTAGTGGGCGCGGCCGACATGGTGGGCGTTGTCGATGCTGCCGCACTTCGGGCAGGTCGGGCCGGCTGGCCAGCGCACCGCTTCGAGATGCGCCCAGCAGGCGTCATCATCGGGGAACCGCTTGAGGAAGGCCAGCAGCGACATGGCCAAAGCATGCCATACCGACCACGAAAGTCAATAGGCCCGGACCACGTTATTGCCGTTTCGAGAGGTGGGTCCAACGCGCCAACGAACATCCAACTATTGTGTCCACGATGCAACCGCATGAAGGGTGCCAAGGATCAGATCGAGTTTATGAGAAATCTGGGCCGACTTCTGTAGGCATGAGCCAGCACACAAAGATCCTCTCTCGCCCGATCATCAAATTGGCAAGCAGCTCATGTCTGCCATCACACACGACAAATCGCTCCCGGTCCCAGTGCCCCACGATCGGCGGCCACGCCGCGTTCTCGCCCAGGCACAGCAGCCGCCGGAACTTCTTCTCCACCGCTTCCGGCGCCATCGGGACGCGGCAGCCGAGGCGGCAGAGGTCGATGTCGATCCAGGCGGTGCGCACCACCTGCCCGGGCCGCACGCTGAGCGAGCGGTCCTCGTGGACGGCGACGGTCATGGCCTGCCCTTGGGTCGCCCGCTGGGCGAACCCGAGGGGCGGCCCAGCGCCCCGCCATCGATGATGGCTCGCGCGGTGCTGGTCACGGCGTGCAGCGCCGCTTGCGGCGACAAGCTCGTCATGGCCACGCATCCGACCGCCGTGCCCAGGGCGCATAATGCAATCAAGGCGTCATCGTCCACGCCCGCGTCTTCGAGCGCGGCCAGGATCGCCTCGGCCGCGTCCCTCATGCGGGTGGCCGACGCCTCCCTGTCCGCCGTCATGCTGGCCGCTCGGTCTTGTTCGCCGGCTCCTCCGACGTCGCCCAGACGGGCAGCTTCAGGCCGCGCGCCTTCATCGCGTCCACCTCGCGGGCGCGCTGGTCGAGGTTCTCCTCCCAGTCCATGCCCTGCTCCGCGCATTCGTGCTGCAATGTCGAGAAGCCGGCATCGAGGCCGAGGACCGCGCCCGCGCGCTCCTTCACCGGATCGACCCAGCCGCGCCCGGGGCCGATCCAGCGGCAGCGGGCGAAGGCGGCGCGCCATTCGGCGAAGGGGGGCGCGTTCGCGGGCATCACGTCGCGCAGCCGCGTCTCCACCGCCTCCTCCAGCCAGGCCGCCTAGACGGGCGTCGCGACGCCGGTGGCGAAATCCATCCGCCGGCGGATCAGCGTCTTCCAGCTCTCCAGCAGCGCGGCGCGGGCGGAGGAATAGTTGGTCTTGCTCCAATCCTGGCTGAGCTGCTCGGCCGAGGTGCCGAGCGCGCTCGCGATGTGGCGCAGCACCGAATGCTCGAA
>JAVVHH010000206.1:0-5404 GCA_032249615.1 Acetobacteraceae bacterium | reverse complement strand
CACCGGAGGGCGCACCTGAGCATCGGCGCCGGCCCCCTGCCCTGCCCTATCTTCCGGCCCGGCAGGCTCCAGTTCGCGCGCGTCGCCTTGCTCCTGGTCGGTCTGTTGCGCGCGTTCCAGTTCGAAGCTGCGCACCAGCTTCGTGATCTTCTCGGCGTCGGCCGCGGCACGGAAGATCTCGCGTGGGTCCTGCTGGAGCGCCTTGATCCAGCTCCCGACATAGGCGACGTGCTGGCCTGGATCGTGGCCGATGCCGAGCTGCTCGCCGAGCATCAGCGACGCGATCTCCGCGCGCAGCTCCTCGCGGGCATAGCCCTCGGACCCAAAGGGATGGGCCATGTCGCGCGCGAGGCGCGACGGATGACCAGTCGCGTGCCCGAGCTCATGCAGGGCGGTGGCGTAATACCCATCGCCGGACGGGAACTGTCCGCGCTCTGGCAGCGTGATCGTGTCCTCGGTCAGCCGATAGAAGGCGCGATCGCCTGGAACATGCCGGATCGGCACACCGGAATTGGCGAGGATCGCCTCAGCCTTCTGGTGGCGTTCCCATTCCGACATCGCTCGTAGCGCACCATGCTGCGCACCTGATTGCCATCCTGATCGAGCATTGGTTTGCCTTCGGCGTCGCGTACCGGCTCCAGACCCTGCCATTTCCAGTACTGGATCGGCGTGCCCTTCTCGCCCTTGCGCACCTGTCCGCCTGCCTCCAGCGCTTGCCGGTAGGTCATCCATCGCGCGTCGCCGTAGCCGCGGCTCTCGGCGCGGCTCATCAGCCACATCGCGTTCATGCCGTGGTATTCGTTCCCGGTCGTCGGGTTGTACGGCATGAACCGTTCGCCCGGCTGCCACGGCTTCACCCAAGGCGCGGTGCCTGCCTTGAGCTGCTCGATGATCGAGCCGGCGACCTGATCGACGTAATCAGTCGCCATCAGCACCCTCCTCGCCGTCGGGCTCCAGGTCGCCGTTCGCGTCCCACGCCTCGGCCTCGGTCAGCGCCGTCTCCTCGAAGGCGCCGAGGCTCTCCGCTTCACCGGCGTCCACCTCCACCACCACGCCAGGCGTGGTCAGGTCGGCGATGCTCCCGGAGAGGACCGGCAGCCGGATTGCGCGGATCGTCACTCGACGCGGACATTGCTCGCCTCCCGGACGAAGACCGACGTGTCGGCGGTGTAGGGGTTGGTTGGCGGTGGCGCGGTGTGCTTCATCGCCCCGGCCGTCGCCGCGGCCTCGCGCACGCCGCCGGCGAGCGCCGGCACGCCGCCCGGACCGTAGTAGCGGGCCAAGTAGCCGTTCGCGAAACCCCGATAGAAGCTGCCGGTGTTGTAGGCCGACAGCGCCGCTTGCAGCGCTACCTGACCCTCGCCGCGCGTGCGCGCGGCCTCGGCGTAGTCGGCGGTCAGGATCGCGGCGCCGTTCCGGACGTTCGTGCAAGGGTCCAGCACATGCTCGACCGTCGTACCGAGCGCGACGAGGTTGCGGCTGTTCACCTGCATCAGCCCGAGATCGACGCTGTAGCCGTGCAGGATGTAACCTTCGGCGATCTGCGCTGCTGCGGCGGCGTTCGTCGCCGGCGTCGGTTGCGCCCGAAGTCTGTTGACGTGGATCGCCAGCGGATTGCCGCCGCTCTCGACGCGAATCACCGCCTCCAGGGTGATGGGCGCGATGTTCGGCGCACACGCCAGCAGCGCGGCCGGGATCATCCGAACACCCATAGTGGGCGTGCCACACCCCGAACGTTCACCGCCGGGATCGGTCCGAAATAGCGGCTATCGAAACTGCGCGGATCATGGCCGGAGAGGAGCCACACCTGTCCCGGCATCACCGGGTACGCGCCCGCCGGGATCGGCCGAAGCGGCCGGCCTGCGCTGTCCTGTGCGAGCTGGGCGGTGTTCTCGACCGGCTGGCCGTCCACGGCGATGCCTTGTGGCGTCACCGTCACCAGGTCGCCCGCCACGGCCGCAATGGGCTTCACCAGTGGCTCGTGGCCGTCGGGACAATTCCCGGTCGGAATGTATCCCCGCGCCGCCGCTTCGCGGATCGGCACCGTGTCCGGCAAGCAGAGCGTGACAAACTCGCCGCGCCGGAGCGGTGCATCCACCGTGCTGATCATCCAGAGTCCCCGCGGCATCGAGGCGGTGTCGTTGACTCGGAGCCCGGCAAGCCAAGCCGCACCGAGAGCCCCTGCCAGCAGCGCACTGGCCGCGCAGCCGGCCAGCGCGGCGCGCCGAGGCACGCGACGCGTGGGAGCATTCCGTGCGATCATGCTGCCTGGAAAACCTTCGGCCTGGCGCGCGTGGCGCCGCTCGCCGGCGGCTCGATCCTGGCCCGTCGCTCGAAGGTCGGATCGAGGAAGTAGAGGATCGGCGTCCCGAAGATCGGCCGCTCCCCCGCCATGAAGACGACCATCTCGCCCGATTCCACAATCCGGCCGTCTTCGTCCCGGCGCGGCTTCTTCAAATCCATGACCTCGTCCGGCGTCAGCAGCGGCCGGCTGACCTCGTGGTAGGTTCGCGACACGTGCTTTAGCGAGCCGAGCCGGGTGCCGCTCTCGGTCACGTCCTCCTTCACGATCGTCGTGTTGCCGACCATGCGGCTGATCCACTCGGCCGATTCCCATTCGTTCGGCGCATAGACGATCCGGATGTGGCAGTTGGCGGTGATGCTCTGGTGCTGCCCGTAGGCGCCGAACATCTGCTCGCGGTTCTGTGCCGCGAGGAACGCCTTGATCCCGTAGCCGGCGCATTTCGGCAGCGCGTCCTGGATGATCTGGAGCTTCCCGAGTGATGGGAACTCGTCGAGCATCATCAGCAGCCGGTGCTTGTGCGGCTGGAGCGGCTGGCCCTCGTGGTATTTCAGCTCCACGCCCATGAGCTGGCGCATCGCCATCGTCAGCAGCAGCCGGATCAGCGGGCGCAGCCGTTCCTTATCGCCGCCGCGCGTGACCACGTACAGCGACACCGGCCGATCATGGTTCATCAAATCCATGATGCGGAAATCGCTGCGCTTCGTGTTCGCCGCGATGATCGGGTCTTTCACCAGCGTCAGGTAGGTCTTGGCACTGGACAGCACGCTGCCCCGCTCCTTCTCCGGGCGGTCGAGCTGGTCCCGGCCGGCCGCGGCGACTACGGGATGCGTGCCGGTCGGCAGGTGGCGGTTGGTCCGCATCTCCTCCCACAGCACGTCCGACTTCTCCTCCGGATCGGACAGCGCGTAGGCCACGTCGGCGAGGCTGCCGACCTTACCCTTCTTCCTGGCCTTGTACATGACGTGCAGGATCACGGCGGCGAGCAGGTCAAAACTGGTCTTGCCCCAGTGATCCTTGCCTTCGATGCCGTCGCCGTTCGGATCGCAGATCATCTGCGCGATGTTCTGCGCGTCGGCGACCTCGTACGGCGTGCCGAGCCGCACCTCCTCCAGGAAGTTGAAGCCGGCGCTGCCTTCGACAGCGCCGGGCTCCCAGCGGATGACGACATTGTCGGCGTGCCGCGCCCGCCAACCGGCGGTGAGCTGCCAGAGCTCGCCCTTCTCGTCGTAAATCAGGGTGCTTGCGGGCCAGGACAGCAGCGTGGGCAGGATGTTGCCCACGCCCTTGCCGCTGCGGGTCGGCGCGATGACGATGCAGTGCTCCGGCCCGTCATGGCGTAGGTAATGAACGCGGCCCTTCGGGTCCGTCCATCCGCCGACATAGACGCCGGCGGATCGCTGTCCTGGCACGGATAGAAGACCGGACTGCCTGATTTCCAGCTCCGACATGAAGCGCGCCGTGCCATGCACGCCCTCATGCTTCACCGGCTTGCGCCGTCTGCCGCTGGAGACCATCAACCCGGCAACCATAGCGACGCTGACGGCCCCCATGAGGCCCGCATCCACCAGGCCGAAGGTCGCCTTCGCGTTCGGCGCCCATGGCGCCTGCATCCACGGGACCCAGGACCACGGAGCATAGATATGCCGGAACCACGGCGTTCCGAGCGCCGGATGGTAGTGGACGCGCCAAGCGACGAACTGCGTCGCCGCGCTGCTCAACCCCAGTACGCCCGCGAGCAGCGCCGTGGTCCCGAGCAGGCGCTTCCGTGTTCGCGGCGCGTGGTCTAGGCTGTCTTTCACCGGCTACGGCCCTGGTCGTCGCGATTATTCGATTTATCGAATACTCCGTAACCCCTGCCCGCTCCCCGGTCAACCCCGTTCGCGCGTGTGATTACGGCCGTCTGACGCTGCCGCTCCAGGCCTGCATCGGCGAACGTGACGCCCAGCCCCTCGATGCCGGCGAGCTGTGCCACCTGCCGCCGAAAATCGTCGGTCCCCTGGACATTGAGCGGCCGGGTGCCGAACCGCTCCGCTGCCAGCGTGAGGGCCAGGAAGGCGGCGCCGGTCGTCACCTGGTTGACGCGCACCTGCCGCGCCTCGTCGGACACCAGCCCGCCATCGGCGACGCGATAGACCACCCGTCCATCGCGGCGTATCGCCGGCCGAAGGTGCTGGTGGACGATGTGGCGGGCTTCGCCGGCGTCGGCGGCTTCCAGCAGCTCCGTCTCGACCCGTTCCCGCTGTTGCTGGCGCGCGCGCAAGGCGCGCAACGCTGCCTCGTTGCCCCTCCCCGCCTCCGCTTCCAGAAAGCCTTGCCAGTTTGGGATGGTGTGCCGGGCGCGGACCTGGCGCCGTTCCTCGGCCTCGCGCGCCTTGCGCTCGGCGTGATCGCGGGTCCGCTGCTCGGCGATATGCTGAAAGCTGTCGCGGCGCAGCGTGCCACGCAAGCCGGTCAGGCGCTCTCGTCGCAGCCGACGACGATGATAGTCCCGGAGCTTCCGGCCGTAGGCCGCGTGCTGCTCGCGCAAGGCCTTCGTGGCCGCTTCCCTGGCAGCCACGGCCGCCGCACGCTCGTGCTGGAAAGCCTCATAGAGCGGTCCGCTCCCGATTGGCTTGGCGTAGTGGGTCTGTGCCGGCTCCTCTGGCCCTTGCCGTCCCGGCGCCTTGAATGGGCCGAGCGCGGCCGTCAGCGCCCGCATGGACAGGCCGCGATCCACGTCAGATGCCTTCACATGCAGCCGCCCATCGCCGCGATGCCCGATCACCAGCCCGGCCCCGCGCGACTTGATCTCCAGGTCGTAGATCGCCGCGACGCGGTGAAGCTCCGGCCAGCCCTTGCCGCTGTCCCGGGCGGCGAGCAGCGCCGTCGTGGCCTGCGCGCGGACCCACGTCCCGAAGGATTGCCCCCCATGCTGCGCCTCGAAGTCGGCCGCCCGGCCCCGTGCCTTGCGCTGCCGCCGGTCGGCGCTCTGCCGCGGATCGACGGTGTGCGGCTCCCGCGTCAGTCCGTGGCGAATCTCCAGCTCGGCGCACGCCTCCTGCAGCCGGTAGTGGTCGCGCACCGGCGTCACGTTCCGGAACGTCGCCGGATGGATCTTGT
>JAVVHH010000205.1:0-5496 GCA_032249615.1 Acetobacteraceae bacterium | reverse complement strand
CCGATGCCCGGCAGTTCTGCGCCCGCTTCTTCCACGAATACAACTACCTTCATCGTTCTCAGGGGGACGGGCCTCTGTTGCGTGACGTTGCGTGAGGCCGGGACACGGACCGGTTTTGCAACAGATCTCCCGGGTTGTGGTGCTCGTGGCTGGTAGTCGTACTGGTGCCTGCCACGAGAGGGGATCACGATGCGGGCGTTCCCGGTCACCTTGCCGTCCGGCGTGCGGTATTGGACGGTGCTCGATGACGAGTTGGCGGTTGTCGAGGACGCGGACGCGTTCTTGCGACATGTCCGGTTCGGCCGCGACGGGTCGGGGTGTGAGTAGCAGCGCTACAGGATCGTGCGCTAAGCGGTGAGTTCGGTCCGCGGTCCAGTAGCGTCGAAGATCAGCGAACGGCTGAACAGGAGGCTAACGTGGATGCGCCGGAAATGGTCTCAGTGCTGCAGGGCGCAACCGACGACGGCTTCGCCTGGGTTTTGCGTGCGCGCTTCGACGCGCCGGATGACTTGATGACGATGTTGCAAGTGAGCCGCGGCGACCAGTGGGGCGAGGGTGGATTCGGCGGCCCGCCGCTGTATGACGGCGAACGGCTCAACACCTGGATTGGCTCCCGTGACGGTCAGCCGACGTTCCTGGCGCTGCGCGCGGACCCAGACGTGACGGCCGTAGACATTGCTGATCGAACGGGACAGATGTGGCACCTGGTCTTATCCGAAATAGATCAGCGTTTCGCTCTACGCTTCGGTGTGTTCCGGGTTCCCGACGGGGCCGAGGTTGTAGAGGTGCGGCCAAGTGATGCGCCGTCTGGCAGCGGTCAGCGGATTCGTTCTCCCTGGCGGCGCGGCTGAGCCGCGTCCGGGCGATAGCACCATGGCCAGCCGGTTGCGGCTAGCTGTGGATGGTTTCGCAAGGACGACCGGCGATGGAACGCCAGACATTGCACACCTGCTGGTGGTTCGGGAACACCCCGATCGGTCCCGTCGTGTCGTAGTAGACGCCGTCGCCAGAGCCTGTCGGGCAGATGGTGGGCCCGTTACGCGTAAGTCGGCCTGCCTGGAACTGGGTGTGAGTGCAGCCGACGTTCCCGTAAGCGGTCGTCGACCACTCATAGACGTAGAGCGAGCTACCTTGGATGTCGATGCACACATCCCGGTTGCACCCGTTTGCGCTATCGGGAGTCACGCTCGCCGGAGCGCTGGAGTTGCTCGTGGTGATGCTGCCGTCGGGTTGCATCCGGAGGCCGGCAATCTGGCCGGGATGGGCCTTGATGTAACTGTTCGAGGCCCAGCCGAAGGTTCCTGTTGACGTGGCGACCTGTACTCGGCCGGTCTGGGGCCCGGGTGGTACCGGCAAGCCTGGCGGCAACGAGCCCACCTGGTCCGACGAGACCCATCCGTAGGCAGCTGTAGCGCTCGCGCGGCTGTGTCCGGTCGCGGCTGCGGACGCGCCGGCTGTTAGCGAGGTCCCCAGCGCTAGCAATGAGCCAGCCGCGACTGCCGTGATCAAGACAAGACGTCGAGCTCGCATGGCGGCCTCCTGGGCCTTTGCCGAATCAGTGATCGAAAACTAGCAGGGTTCGCATGGATTTGATCTGGTTCCGCCGAAAGAAAAGGTTTCTTGGTCCCGGCGCGTCCGGTTGGGGTGTACCCCAACCTGACGTCAGGCTGGTGGCGCCAGGGCGTCAAGTTAGGGCCGCAATGCTGGTTGATGGACACGTGTGCTCGCGGGTCTTAGGGTTCAGCCTGACACTTCTCGGTCAGGAGAGCGATGAGCGGACAGCTGGTCGGCTACACACGGGTGAGCAGTTTGGATCAGAACCCGGCCCGCCAGCTTGAAGGCGTGGTGCTGCACCGGACGTTCACGGACAGCGCGTCGGGCCGGAGCACGGCGCGGCCGCAGTTGGAGGCGATGCTCGGCTTCGTTCGTGACGGCGACACCGTCGTCGTGCACTCGATGGATCGCCTGGCCCGCAACCTCGACGATCTGCGCGCCCTGGTGCGCACCCTGACCGGTCGGGGCGTGCGGGTGCAGTTCCTGAAAGAGCAGCTGACCTTCACCGGCGAGGACACCGCGATGGCGACCCTGCTGCTGTCAGTGATGGGCGCGTTCGCCGAGTTCGAGCGGTCCCTGATCCGCGAGCGGCAACGCGAAGGCATCGCCCTGGCCCGCCAGCGCGGCGCCTACCGCGGCCGCGCCCGGGCGCTGAGCGCCGAGCAGGTCGCGCAGTTGCAGCAACGAGCCGCTGACGGCGCGGCGAAGGCGTCGCTGGCTCGGGAGTTCGGGATCAGCCGCGAAACCGTATATCAGTACCTGCGCGCCGGCTCGGGAGCCGAGCGGGCCGGCTGAGCACGGTGGACCCGGACTGGGCGCCCGCCGCGCGCGACGCCGCAGGGTTCCTCACCGCCGAGCAACAGCGCCGTTACGGCCGCTACGTCGATGACCCCGATCAGGCACAGCTGGACCGCTACTTCCACCTCGACGCCGCCGACCGCGAACTCGTCGATGTCCGGCGCGGAGAGCACAACCGCCTCGGATTCGCCGTCCAAATCGGCACCGTCCGCTACCTCGGCACATTCCTGGCCGACCCCACCGATGTGCCGTGGGCGGTCGCGGCGCATCTGGCTGCGCAGCTCGGCATCACCGACCCCGCCGTGCTCAAGCAGTACGCCGCACGGGAGGGAACGAACCGGCTGCACGCCGGGGAGATCCAGCAGGCCTACGGCTACCGCGACTTCGCCGACCCGCAGGTGCAGCAAGACCTGACCGGCTGGCTGGAAGCCCGGACCCGGCTGGCCAGCGAACGACCCGGCGTGCTGTTCGACCTGGCCACCGCACGGCTGCTCGAGGCGAAGGTGCTGCTGCCCGGCCCGACCGTGCTGGCCCGGCTCGTCGCCTCGATCCGCGACCAGGCCGCCACCCAGCTGTGGCAGACCCTTGCCGCCGCACCCGACGCCGAGCAGCGTGCCCGGCTCGAGAGTCTGCTCGTCGTCCCGGCAGGTGAGCGGTCCTCGACGCTGGACCGCTTGCGCCGTGGGCCGACCAGCGTCACCGCCGCCGGTCTGCTCGGCGCTCTGCATCGCCTGGAAGAGATCCGCGGACTCGGTGTCGGCGGCCTCGACCTGACGTTCGTGCCCCCAGGCCGGTTGGAGGCGCTGGCCCGCTACGCGACCACTGCCAAGGCGCAGGCGGTGGCCCGGATGAGTGAGCAGCGTCGAACCGCGACGCTGCTCGCGGCGGCGCGGCATCTGGAGACCGCGGGCGGCGACGACGCGCTGGATCTGCTGGATCAGCTCCTGGGCGGCGTCTTGGCCCGCGCCGACCGTGCCGGCGTCCGGGAACGGTTGCGGACCCTGCCGGCCCTCGATCTGGCCGCCGCGCAGCTCCGCGACGCCGTGAAGGTCCTGCTCGACCCGCCAGCAGGTGGTCTGCCCGCGGTGTGGGCCGCGATCGGGCGCACCGTGTCCCGCGAGCAGCTCGCCGCCGCCGTCGAGGCCGTCGATGCCACCACCCGCCCCGCGGCAGACACCCACCTCGACGACCTGCTTAGCCGGTACGGCCTAGTTCGCCGATTCCTTCCTACGCTGCTGGCCACCCTGCACCTGGAGGCCGCGCCCGGCGGCACCGACGTGCTCGCGGCGTGGAAGGCGCTCCGCGATCTGGAGGGCCGCCGATCCGTCCGCGCTGACGAAGTGCCGATGACACTGGCCACCGGTCCGTGGGCTGCCCGTGTCGCCACCCCCGACGGTGCGCTGAACCGCCCCGCCTATACCTTCCTCGTCCTCGAACGGCTCCGCGAGTCCCTGCGACGCCGCGACGTCTACGCCCCGATCAGCCAACGCTGGGCCGACCCACGAGCCCAGCTGCTGGACGGCAAAGCGTGGGAAGGTTCCCGTACCGAAGTCGCCACGAGCCTCGGTCACGACCTCGACCCGCACCGCGAGCTCGCCGAACTCGCCGCGGACCTCGACGGCGCCTACCGCGCCGTCGCCGACCGGCTCGAACACAACGATGCCGTGCGCATCGAGACCATCGACGGGCACGACCGACCCGTGCTCACCGCCCTGGACAAGCTCGACGAGCCGCCGAGCTTGCTCGCCCTACGAGTGGCGGTCGATGGCCTTCTGCCGCGCGTTGATCTTCCAGATGTCCTGCTCGAAGTCGCCGGCTGGACGGGATTCCTGTCCGGGTTCACCCACGTCTCCGAAGGCGCCGCACGCGCCGATGACCTCGGCGTCAGCATCTGCGCTGTCCTGGTCGCCGAGGCCTGCAACATCGGCCTCGAACCGGTCGTGCAGGCCAGCAACCCGGCGCTGAGCAGGCCGAGGCTGTCCTGGGTCGACCAGAACTACATCCGCGGCGAGACGATCACCGCCGCCACCGCCCGCTTCGTCAACGCCCAAGGCGACATCCCCCTCGCCCAAGCTTGGGGCGGCGGCGAAGTCGCCTCCGCCGACGGGCTGCGCTTCGTCGTCCCCGTGCGCACCTTGAACGCCGGCCCGAACCCCCGCTACTTCGGACCCGGGCGCGGCGTCACCTACCTGAACTTCCTGTCCGACCAGTTCGCCGGCTTCCACGCCATCGTCGTACCCGGCACCCTGCGCGACAGCCTCTACATCCTCGACGGCCTACTCGAACAACAAACCAACCTGGCTCCCCACGAGCTGATGACCGACACCGCCGGCTACTCCGACCAAGTCTTTGGCCTGTTCCGGCTGCTCGGCTACCAATTCAGCCCGCGCCTGGCCGACATCGGCACCGCCCGGTTCTGGCGCATCGCCCGCGCCGCGGACTACGGCCCCCTCAACGGCCTGGGCCGCCACCAGATCAACACCAACCTCATCGCCACGCACTGGGACGACCTGCTGCGCGTCGCCGGCAGCCTCGCCACCGGCACCGTCCGCGCCTCCGAACTCCTACGCGTCCTACAAGGCGGCGGCCGGCCCACACCACTCGGCCGCGCAGTCGCCGAACTCGGCCGCATCACCAAGACCCTCTACCTGCTCGCCTACCTCGACGACGAGACCTACCGCCGACGCATCCTCACCCAGCTCAACCGCACCGAAAGCCGACACTCCCTCGCCCGAGCCGTCTTCCACGGCCAACGCGGTCAACTCCGTCAGCGCTACCGCGAAGGACAAGAAGACCAACTCGGCGCCCTCGGCCTCGTCATCAACGCAATCGTGCTCTGGAACACCCGCTACCAAGACGCAGCCCTGCACCAGCTGCGACGCACCGGCTTCGACGTCCGCGACGACGACGTCCAACGCCTCTCACCACTCGGCTACGACCACATCAACCTGCTCGGCCGCTACCAATTCAGCGCCACCGATCTCACCGAAGGCCAACTTCGACCCCTGCGCAACCCCACCGCACCTGAGGCCTGACCAGCTCAGCACTCGCGCTTAGCGCACGATCCTGTAGCGCTGCTACTCACACCCCGGGTCGGAGCTGACGACGCGGTCCTATTCGGGCGGGATCGCGCTGTTCCTGCGC
>JAVVHH010000204.1:0-5554 GCA_032249615.1 Acetobacteraceae bacterium | reverse complement strand
CCCCAGCGGTCGAGTCCACTCAGCGCGTTGAAATGCACCGCCTCGACCCGCGACGGCAGGCCGGCGGACCGGAGCGCGTCGATGGCGGCCTTCTGGCCCACCACGAGCAGATCGATGGCCTCGCCGGGGCGATGGCACTGCCGGGCGCGGAGGTCGATCCAGGCGCGCAGGTCGCGCAGCCGGGTCGCGGCAGCCTTGTGGTCCCGATCGGGCGCGTCGGCCGAGGGCGTCAGGGCACGGGCCGAGGTCGGGCTGCCGGTCACCTGGCGGACGCGGACATGGGGCTGGCGCGCGGCGACGGGCGCGCCGATGTCGATCCTTGGCTGGTAGGTCCGGACGAGTTCCGGGCGCAGCGTCGCATCGAGATGCAGGATCGGCGCCTGGGCCGCCCAGCCAGTCCGCATGCGGCTGCGCCAGCGCAGGCGCAGGGCGCGGACGGAACCGGCCTCGGTCATCTCGTGCACGAGTTCCGCGCCAGCCGCGTCGTGGCCATTCTCCAGCGCCTCGGCGAGGATCAGCCAGAGCGTGGCGCAACGCCCGGGCGGCGCCCATGGTTCGCCCGCGGGCGGCAGCACCGCCTCGATGCGCTTGCGCCGCTCGACCGGCGACATGCCGGGGCGGAGGCCTGCGTCGCGCATCCGGCGGCGTTCCAGCGTGGCGGCCTGGCGGCAGTCGTCTGGGGTGAGACCGGCGGCCTCCAGCAGGCCGAGGCGCAGAGGACCGGGTTCGGTGACCCGCAGCGCCTTGCAGAGCCGCTCCCGCGCGGCGACGAGGTCGGCCGTGGCGCCGACATCCATCTTGCCCTTGCCGGTGTAGCAGGTGAGCGAGGTGCGGCCGGGCTCAAGCCCGTCCTGTGTCAGCGTGGCCTTGCCATCGAGACCGCGCAGCCCGGACTGCCAGAAGCCCTCGTCGATAACGAGAAGGCCGACTTCACCGATGGCCTGCGGCTTCATGTGGAAGAGGCTGTCAT
Source organism: Acetobacteraceae bacterium (assembly GCA_032249615.1). GTDB lineage: Bacteria > Pseudomonadota > Alphaproteobacteria > Acetobacterales > Acetobacteraceae > JAVVHH01. The sequence goes on along the minus strand of JAVVHH010000204.1, from coordinate 4,584 downwards.
GGGCGCAGACGATGACCTGCGCCGCCTGCGCCAGCGGCTTCTGGCGCTGGTAGCCGCAGTCGTGGAACCAGGGGCAGAGAAGCAGTTCCGTCCCGTTCTTGACCTTGCAGCAGCTCTGCTCGACCGGATGCTCGATCTCGAGCGCGTCGAAAGTCGCCTCGGGGTCGAGGCACATGAGTTGGTCGGGGTTGTCGTCGCTGGGATCGGGCGCGGTGCGGCCCTTCCAGAGCATGGCGTTGAGGCCCAACGCCCCGAAGGCCGAGACCTGCTCGGCGCCGAGATCGTGGCGCGGGACAGCGTAGACGACCTTGCGCTTGCCGATCCCGCCCGCGGCGATCAGTTCAGCGATGGCAGCGCGCGCGCTCGAGGTCTTGCCGAGGCCGACGTCGACCGGCAGGCCGAGGAGCGGCGGCAGCGCCGCCCGTGCCACGATGTTGAAATCCAGCGGATCGCGGTCCGTGTCGGGGTTCTTCGCCTCCTCCTGCGCAGCCTCGACAGCGGCCCAGTAGCCCGGGATCGCAGCCATGAAATCGGCGATCGCCTTGGCAAGGCTGGCGCGGGCCTCGTCTGGCGTTAGGACCGGCGCCGGGTAGGTCGGCGGTGGTGGCGGGATCCGGGCCGCTCCGGCGACAAGTACCGCGATGGCGGCTGAGCCCTCGGCGCAGAACAGGTCGTTGGCGTCGCCGGAGCTGTCTGGCACGGCCAGACGGCCTTCGACCGCAAGCGCCACCTTCCGCGCCGCCTCGACGCCGGGATTGGTGTCGCGGTCGGGCTTCTTGTCGTTGTCGGCGACGAGGACGAGATCGGCCTCGGGGAACCGGGCCCGCAGCGCCTCGGCCACTGGCATCAGGTTACCCGCGTCCATCGCCGCGATCACGGTATGACCCGTGGCGATGTGCAGGCTCGCGCCGGTGGCCCAGCCCTCGCAGATCAGGAGCGGGCCGCGAGGCTCCGGGAGCGGTCCCGGCTCCGCGCCCACTACCGCGAAATGGCCCTTCTTCGCCCCGCCGGCGAGGAAACGCTTCGCGCCATCCGGCGCGATGAACTCCACGCTGTGGATCCGGCCGTCGATGTCCTGCAGCGGCACGACGAGCCGGCGGCCCGCGTCCATGCGCAGGGCGAGAGGCGCGGCCTGCTTGGCGACGAGATAGGGATGGTCGTCCGGGGCGGGACGCGCGCTTTCCCAGATCCGGGTGGCCCGCACGGCAGCTTCGTCCGCCTGGTTTGGCGCGGGCGCGGCAGCGTCATCGGGGCACGTCTCCGCCGGTGCCGTGGTCGATGCCGTTGGCGGCTCGCCCGGATAGTTGGCGGGCGTTGCGCTTCGTTTCGACCGCTGGCGAGCCGGTCGGGGCAGCGCCGCCATGCCGATCCGGTCGGCAATCCAGTCAGTGGCATCATCGCGCGCCATGCCGAGGTCGCGGCCGACGAGGTCCGAGAACCAGCCGCCACGGCCTTCCTCGTGGTCGAACCACATGCCCGCCCGCGCGCCGCCGACGACGACCGAGAGGCTGCCTTTCCGGCCCCAGCGCCATTCCTGCCCTGCGCGGGAAGTCGGCTTGCCCAGAAGCTCCACCGCCAGCTCCGGCACGCACGCCCGCAACTTGGCATCGAAGGCCCGCCAGTCCCGCCCGCTCATCGCCGCCCCCGCCGATCGGGCGCGTCCTGACCGATCGGCCGGAGGGCCGCAGCGGCATGGTGCAGGAGGTTGCGGAGACGGGCGGACACGGGGGCTGCGGAACCGGATGAGGGGCGTTGTCAGCCCCGGTTCTGCCGGTCTTCCGGCCACCCTCGCGACGTCGGAACCGGTCCGCCCGGCCGCAGACCATCGCGCCGGAAAGGGGTGACCCCTTCCGGCAAGGCATTGACATCACGTCAGATCATGGGTGGACCCCAAGGGGTCAAATGACCGGTCCGGAGCGCTCTTGGCAGCCGTTCCCGATCAGCGGGGTAACCCCGCATCCGCGCGAACGGGGTGAACGGTTCACCCCTTCATCGAGACGCACAGCGTCCGGGGGCCGCCTCTTTACCAGGCGTATTGAGGGCAAGGCTAACGGGACGGACCCAAGTCAGCCGCAGTCATAATCGCGTTGTCCTCGTCAACGCGTTTGCCGGCGCCCTCGCCGATCCTATCCGGTCTGGCGCAGATCGGGCCCCAGCACCCGCTTGGCACCGCCGCGCTGCGCCGAGGGCAACCGGATCAGCGTGGCCATGGCATCTGCCAGCTTGTTCGACACCGGCTCGCCCTCGATCTGCTGTTCGAGGAACCAGTCGACGAGGCAGTCCTTCTTGCCCTGGTCCTCGGGCGTGATTCCGAACTTCGCAATCGCCGCCTGCATCAGCTCGAGATAGGGCGTCGTGTAGGGCACCGTGTCGGTGCCGGTCGAGGGACGGACCGCGGTCACGTGGTCCGGCCAGATCGCCTTCACGAGGAACCGCGCCACGCGGATATCAATGAATTCCCAATCTCGCGCTGTCAGCCGCCCGAACGAATACGTTCCCTCGCGCCACTGCTCCGGGCGGATGCTGGTGTGGTAACCAGAATACAGACCGAAGCCGCTGCTGCTGCCGCCGTTGCCCCAGCCATGCGTCCGCTCCTCGGTGTAACGCCCCTGCGCCAGAAGATCGCCGTCCCGCAGCGCGACGAGCAACTCGGTCTCCGCCTCCGCCTTCCAGCCCGCCGTGGGATCCTGCGGCGGGTTCCAGGTCTGGTATGCCGGCGCTGGCTTCGGCGGCAGCTTGGCCACTTCCACCGCGCGCCGGGCGACCGTCACCGTCTGCACATGGGCCAGCGCCTCTGCAAAACTCCATTGCGTGCGATCGAGCGTCTGCAGCGACATGTGGGGCCTCGTGAATCGATTGGGAACAGTTCGAACATAATGGGAACGCCCTGACCCCTCAACCCACCAAGGTGTTGCAACACCGAAGGGGTTCACCCTTTCCGGCCGGGCACGGGGTGACCCAATCCGAGGTCGCAGGTCGCAGCGCAATACTGCACCGATGGATCATGATGTTCGATCCCGGTCCCATTCGCCGCCCCAACCCGCTCGCCCCTTCGGCGATGACGTCCGCCGAGCGTCGCGCCGAGTTGTGCGGCCTGCTGGCGCTCGGGCTGGTCCGGATGATACAGCGCGAACGAGGCGAACCTTCTGACGATACTGGAGAAATTCGCCTACACTATCCGGCCGACCGATGCCGTCATGCAACTCCAACTCACCGGAGACCCGCATGACGACCCACGATCCCATTCCTGCGCGCCTGGCTGCGCTGAAAACCGCCACGACGCCGGAACTGAAGAAACAGTGGCGCGACCTGTTCGACAGCGAACCGCCGCCCTTCAACAGGCGCTATCTCGAGAGCCGGCTGGCCTATCGCATTCAGGAACTCGCCTATGGCGGGCTGAAGCCAGAGACCATCCGCCGCCTGGAACGGCTCGGCGAGGAACTCGACGGGGGCGACAGGAGGAAGCGCTGCTTCCGAGCCGACCGCGACCGTCCGATCACCGGCACGCGTCTTCTGCGCGAATGGCAGGGCGTCGAGCATGTCGTCACCGTTACCGCCGATGGCTTCGAATGGCAGGGGCGGCCCTACAGGTCGCTGTCCGCGATCGCGCGCGCCATCACCGGGACGCGCTGGAACGGCTGGGTCTTCTTCGGTCTGAAAAATCACAGGGGACGCGGATGACCGAGCCAGTCTTCCGCAAGTTGCGCTGCGCGGTCTATACCCGGAAATCCTCGGAGGAAGGGCTGGAGCAGGAGTTCAACAGCCTGCATGCCCAGCGCGAGGCCTGCGAGGCCTACATCGCCAGCCAGCGCTCCGAGGGCTGGGTGCTGGTCCGCGATCGGTATGACGACGGCGGTATCTCCGGCGGTACGCTGGAACGACCCGGCCTCAAGCGGCTGCTGGAGGACATCGAGGACGGCCTCGTCGATGTGGTCGTGGTCTACAAGATCGACCGCCTCTCGCGCTCGCTCGCCGATTTCGCCAGGCTGGTCGAGGTGTTCGATCGCAATGGCGTGACCTTCGTCTCGGTCACGCAGGCGTTCAACACCACCACATCGATGGGGCGGTTGACGCTCAACATCCTGCTGTCCTTCGCCCAGTTCGAGCGCGAGGTCACCGCCGAGCGCATCCGCGACAAGTTCGCGGCCTCTCGGCGCAAGGGCATGTGGATGGGCGGCGTCCCGCCCTGCGGCTACCGCGTCGAGAACCGCAAGCTGGTGGTCGATGAAGAAACCGCCGAGCATGTCCGCTGGATCTTCGCCCGCTTCCTCGAAATCGGGTCGTGTACGCTGTTGGCGCGAGAGGTTGCCGCCCGCGGCCTGCGCACAGCCCGCGGCAACCCGATCGACAAGAAATACCTCTACCGGATGCTCGGCAACCGCACCTACCTCGGCGAGGCGGTCCACAAGGGCAACAGCTACCCGGGCGAACACTCCGCCATCATAGACCGCGAGACGTGGGACCGGGTCCACGCCATCCTGCAGGAAAGCCCGCGCAAGCGCGCCGGGCGCACCCGTGCCGATACGCCCGCGCTGCTGAAGGGGCTGCTGTTCGGGCCCGATGGGGCCGCCTTCTCGCCAACGC
>JAVVHH010000203.1:0-5590 GCA_032249615.1 Acetobacteraceae bacterium | reverse complement strand
CTAGACCCGGCGTCACCGTAACAGTAGTTTTCCCCCATAGCTTTCGCGGCTGCCGCAAGCACGCGTGCAGTGCACTCAAATACGTCGCTTAAGGCTCGCTGGTTCGCCGCATGCGAAACAACCCAAGACGGGCGCGATCCCGATGCCGTAACGCGGGACAGCTGACGGCGCATATCCTTACCCGCTCTACGGTCACGCTTCACCATGCGCCCGCTATGTCGAATGGATCAAACGCCGACCTCGCTACCCATCGAAATGAAGCAAGAAGCCGTTGATCGCCGCCTTTGCCACTTCCTTACACCGAGCAGTAGCGCTCCTTCAGCGCCTCGTCCGCCAGCAGCGCCGCCGCGCGGTCCTCGTAAACGATGTGGCCGCCGTCCATGATGTAGGCGCGGTCGGCGATGCGCAGTGCCAGCTCCACGTTCTGCTCGACGAGCAGCAGCGTCGTCCCGGCGTCGCGCATGGCCGAGAACAGCGCCATCATCTCGTCGACCAGCACCGGCATGATCCCCTCGCTCGGCTCGTCCAGCATGATCAGCTTGGGCCGGCTGACGGTGGCCCGCGCGATCGCCAGCATCTGCTGCTCGCCGCCGGACATCGTGACCGCGACCTGATCGAGCCGCTCGGCCAGGCGCGGGAAGATGGTGGCGACCTCGTCGATCACCTCTCGTTCGGACCGCTTGTTCTTGGTGGCGAGCAGCCCCAGGCGGATGTTGTCGCGCACCGACAGCCCGGCCACGATCCGCCGCTCCTCCGGAACATAGCCGAGACCGAGACCGTTGCGGATATGCGCGGGCCGGCCCAGCAGCTCGGCGCCGTCGAAGCTGACCCGGCCCGTGCTGCGGCCGACCAGGCCCATGATCGTCCGCAGGGTCGTCGTCTTGCCCGCACCGTTCCGGCCCACCAGGCAGACGATCTCCCCCCGCTCGACCGCGAGATCGATCCCCTGCAGGATGTGGCTGCCGCCATACCAGGCGTTCAGGCCCTGCACGCGCAGCATACGCTCAGTGCTCCCGCTGCCCGAGATAGACGCGCTTGACGTCGCTGTTGACGCGCACCTCGGCCGGGCTGCCCTGGGCCAGCAGTTCGCCGTGGTGCAGCACGAGCAGACGGTCGCAAATGCCCATCACCAGCTTCATCTTGTGCTCGACCAGGATCACGGTGCGCTGCCGCGCCAACTCGGTGATCAGGGCCATCATGCTGCGCGTTTCCTCCGGGCTCATGCCGGCCGTGGGCTCATCGAGCAGCAGCAAGCGCGGGTCGCTCGCCAGCGCCATCGCGATCTCGAGCGCCCGCTGCTCGCCGTGCGCGAGCTTGCTCGCCAGCCGGTCGCGCGCGGGCCACAGGCCGACCCTCCTCAGCAAATCGCCCGCCTGCTCGACCAGTTCGGTCAGCCGCGCGCGGGGGCGCCAGATGTCGTAGCGCGACGTCAGCGCCTGCAACGCGACGCGCACGTTCTCGAGCGCGCTGAGCTGCGGGAACACGGTGGTGATCTGAAACGATTTGGCGATCCCCAGCCGCGCGTAACGATGCTGCGGCAGGCCGGTGATGTCGCGGCCCTCGAACGTGATGCGCCCGGTGGTCGGCGGAAACTGGCCCGACAGCGTGTTGAAGAAGGTGCTCTTGCCGGCCCCGTTCGGACCGATAATCCCTGCCAGCTCGCCGCGGCGGAACTCGGCGGTGATGCCGCGCAGCGCCACGAATTTGCCGAAGCTCATGCCGACATCCTGCGTGCTGAGGATGATCTCGCTCATGCGCGGCGCAACCACGCCAGCACGGTGCCCCACACGCCGAGCGGAAAGAACAGCACGCAGGCGATGTAGGTGACGCCGACCAGCAGCTGCCAGTGCACGGTGTAGAGCGAAACGATGTTCTCCAGCAGCAGGAACAGCCCGGCGCCGATGAACGGGCCGAAGAACGTCCCCATGCCGCCCAGCAGTGCCATCATCACCGCCTGGCCGGACGTCTGGTAGCTGAGTGTCTCGAGCGGCACGATCCCCAGATGCAGCGCCTGCAGCGCGCCGGCGAGGCCGCAGAACGCGCCCGACAGGGTAAAGGCGAGGAACCGCGTCGCCCGCACGTCGAAGCCGCAGGCCCGGGCCCGCGCCTCGTTCTCGCGCACCGCCTCGAGCACGGCGCCGAACGGCGAGGCCAGGATGCGCGACAGCACGAACAGCGCGGCAATGACGATCGCCGCGATGACGTAATAGCGCGTCGTGGGGTCGACGAAGTCGAGCGGCCCGATCCGCGTCAGCCGCACCCCGCGCAGCCCGTTCTCGCCGCCCGTCCACCCCGTCGCCTGCAGCGCGACGTAGTAGACGCATTGCGACAGCGCGAGCGTGACCATGGCGAAGTAGATCCCGCGGGTGCGGACGGCGAGCACGCCCATGGCGGCGGCCATCGCCATCCCCGCCAGCACGGCCAGCGGCACGCCCAGCCACCAGGGCAGGCCGAACCGGGTCATGGCGATCCCGCACGCATAGGCGCCGGCGCCGAGCAGCGCGGAATGGCCGAACGACAGCAGGCCGGCATAGCCGTAGAGCATGTTGAAACCCAGCGCGAACAGCCCGTAGATCAAGATGTTCACCGCGATCGCCTTGAACGGCATCAGCAGCGGAAAGATCAGCAGGAAGATCGCGGCCAGCAGCACCCGATGCTGCTGCGCCAAGCCGAGCCAGTCGCGTCGGACCGGCGCCACCGCGTCTTGGACGGTGTCCATCAGCTCATCAGGCCGGCACGGCCGAAGAAGCCCTGCGGCCGCACCAGCAGCACGACGGCCATCAGCGCGAAAATCGACACCTGGGCCATCTCCGGCGCGAACAGCGACACCATGCTGACCACGACACCCACCAGCAACCCGGCCAGCACCGCGCCCAGCAGCGATCCCATGCCGCCGACCACGGTCACCACGAAGGCGATCGCCAGCACGCTGTCGCCCATCTCCGGGCTCGCCCCCTGCAGCGGCGCCGCCAGCAGCCCGGCCAACGCGGCCAGCCCGGTGCCGATCCCGAACACCATGAGCCACACCCGCCCGACATCGATCCCAAGGATGCGCACGATCTGCGGGTCACGCGCCCCGGCCCGGATGATCAGGCCGTAATTGGTGCGCTCGAGGAACAGCCAGAGCAGCACCAGCACCACCGCCGTCACCCCGATCACGAACAGCCGGTAGGTCGGGAAATAGCCGACCCCGATATCGGTCGCGCCCACCAGCGCGTCCGGTATGTCGAACGGCAGGTCCTGCGTCCCGGCGACCACGCGCACGCCCTCGACGAGAAGGTAAGACAGACCGAAGGTGAGCAGCAGCGGATAGTCGATGCCGCGCCCGTACAGCGGCCGGATCAGGAAGCGCTCGACCAGCAGCCCGAGCGCGCCGACCAGCAGCGGCACCAGCAGCAGGCACGGAAAGAACCCGATCCCCAGCCCGAGCAGCCCCACCCCGGCGAACGCGCCCAGCATATAGAACGCGCCGTGGGCGAAGTTGACCACCGTCAGCATCCCGAACAGCAGCGACATGCCGAGTGCCACCAATACATACACCGCGCCCAACGCCAGCCCGGCGAAGAGTTGAAGAACGATCAGGTCAGGCGTGATCGACTCCATGCCGGACTCAGGTATGCCCCTCGTCGGCGCAGCTGCGCAGATTGGCCTCGCTCGCCTCGTCGGTATGCACGATGTCGAACACGTCGTAGGGGCTGGACCCCTTATCCTTGCTCTCGACGATGAACACCGACTGGACCGCCTGATGGTCGCAGGGACGGATGTGCTCGGGGCCCTTGTAGATGTCGTATTTGAGTTGCGCCAACGTATCGACCACCTTCTCGGTATCCGTCGATCCCGCCTGCTTGACCGCCATCAGCACCGAGCGCACCCCGCCATAGCCGAGCGCCCCGTAATCGGACGGTACCTTGTTGTCGTACGCCTTCCGATAGCGGTCGTTGAACGCCTTCGCGCTCGGGATGCTGCTCTCCACGCCCCAGTAGTAGGACGTCCCACCGACGACGCCGCTGAACGGCCCGGGGCCGACCGCGACCCGGGCGGTGTAGAGCAGCACCGGAGCCACGATCCGCGTCGTCCGCTTCAGGCCGAAATCGTTGGCTTGACGGATGGAGATCTGCTGGTCGCGGCCGAAATTGATCAGGCACAGGATGTCCGGCTTGAGCGCCTGGATGCGCGGCAGCAGCGTGGAAAAGTCGGTTGCCCCCAGCGGGTGCTTCAGTTCGGCCAGGATCTCGATCCCCATCGGCTGACCCACGGCCTTGAACCCGTCGACCATCTCGCGCCCATAGGCGTAGTCGGCGCTGAGGAACACCACGCGCTTGCCGAACTTCCCGAACGCATACCGGCCGACGGCCCCCGCCGTCAGGTGCGGCGTGAGCCCCTCGTGGAACGTGTATCGGCTCCAATCCGGCAGAGCGGTGATCTGATCGGACTGGCTGATCGAGTTGTAGAGCACCTTGCGCTCGCGGGTCACGTTGTTCACCGCGAGCTGCACGGAGGCGGACAGGCTTCCGACGATCATGCGCACGCCGTCTTTCTCGATCAGCTCGAGCGCCCGGGTCGCCGCCTCTCCCGGGTCGAGCTTGTCGTCGCGCACCAGCAGCTCGGCCTTGCGGCCATCGAGGCCGCCCGCTTCATTGAACTCGGCGACCGCCAGCTGGGCGCAGCGCACCTGGTCTTGAGCTTCCGCGCCGTAAGGGCCGGTCAGCGGCACGGGAAAGCCGATCTTGATCGTCTCCTCCTGCGCGCGCAGCACGCCCGGCATTGCCAGCGTCGCCGCGGCCGCACCGAGAACGGAACGACGATTGATTGTTACTGTCATGAACCGCTTCCCCTTGCGTCGGCGTTGATCGCTGATCGAGTGATAATGAGTTGAACAGGATTTTGCCGGTAAAGGCTAGGCGTCCGTTCGCCCAGCCGCCAGCGCGTTCAGGATCCTCTCGGGCGTGAGCGGGATTTCCGTCAGCACGGCATCGAACGGCGCCAGCGCGTCGTTGACGGCATTGATGACACAGGCGGCCGCCCCGGCCGTGCCGGCCTCGCCAGCACCCTTGGCGCCGATCACGCTCTCGGCCGTGGGAGTGACGACGTGCGCGATGGCGATATCCGGCATTTCGCCCGCCATCGGCACGAGATAGTCCGCCATGTTGGCGTTGATCATCTGCCCCTGCCCGTCGTACTCGCACCGCTCGAACAGGGCCGCGCCCAACCCTTGCACGACGCCGCCGCGGATCTGCTCGTCCACCAGCAGCGGGTTGAGCACGGTCCCGCAATCCTCCACCACGAAATGCTTCAGCAATCGGATGAACCCGGTCTCGACGTCGACCTCGAGCCAGGAAGCCTGGATGCCGTTGGTGAAGGCGAACGGGTAATCCCGCGGCACGTAATGCCGGGTCGCGATCAGCTCGGCCTGCACTCCTTGCGGAAGCGTGTCGGGACGGAAATAGGCGATGCGGGCGAGGTCGGCGAGGCTGATGCGGGCAGCGCGACCGGCAAGGTCCACGACCTCCCCCGCTTCGATGTCGAGCGTGCCGGGGGCGGCCTGCAGGATCGACCCGGCCAGCGCGAGCACGTTGTCCCGCAGCGCGCG
>JAVVHH010000202.1:0-5602 GCA_032249615.1 Acetobacteraceae bacterium | reverse complement strand
CGCAGATCAGGGCGAACCAGATCGCGCTAGAGGGTGTGCAGCGCGAGGCCGTGGTGGGCAGCCGGACGACGCTGGACGTGTTGAACGCGGAGCAGGCGCTGCTCAACTCGCGGGTGACGCTGGTGCAGAACCTGTCCAACTTGATCACGGCTTCTTACACGTTGGCAGCCTCGCTCGGCAGGCTGTCGGCCCGGGACATGAACCTGAACGTGCCGATCTATGACGAGACCGCCTATTACGATGCCGTGCGGGACAAGCTGTTCGGCGTTGCCGACTACGCGCGCGATCAACCGGGTCGTTGAGAATGGCCAATCCTCCTCCGTTGCCTTCAGGCGGTACGAGCGGCAAGGCAGAAGTCGACCCGTCGATGGACGACATCCTGGCCTCGATCCGCCGGATCCTGAACGAGGACGACAAGACGGCCAAGGCGCCCGCCGACGGCGTGCTGATGCTCGACCCTTCGATGATGGTGGACGATGCGGCTCAAGCGGGCGAGCCGGACAAGCAGGATTCGCAACTGGAGATAGAGGCTCTGTCCATGCCAGCGTCACCCGACCCGGTGCATAATGGGCCTGGGGCCGACGATTTGCCGCATCACGCCCCGGCCGAAGCGGTGCCAGAGATGATGCCGAAGGCCGCGGCGCCCTCCCTCGTCGCGCCGGAGGCTGCGGCTGCGGCGGCGAGTTCGGTGGGCGCCCTGGTGCGCAAGTTGGCCGCCGAGCGGAGCGCCGCGGTGAGCCGCGGCGGCATCACGCTCGAGGAGATCGTGCGCGAGGAGATGCGTCCGGTGCTGAAGGCCTGGCTGGACACGAACCTGCCGCCGCTCGTCGAACGGCTGGTGCAGGCGGAGATCGAGCGGGTCGTCGGGCGCAACGCCGGATAGCGCCGCGCGCCCTTGCGTGCGGAGCCGGTGCGGCTAAACGTCAGCCGATGCTGAGCAAGAGCTTCGACCACGCTGCGATGGAGCAGCAGATCTATCGCGAGTGGGAGCAGGCCGGGTCGTTCCACGCCGATCCGGGCGCCGCTGGCGAGCCCTATACGATCATGATCCCGCCGCCGAACGTGACCGGCAGCCTGCACATGGGCCACGCGCTGACGATGACGCTGCAAGACGCGTTGGTGCGGTGGCGGCGCATGCAGGGGCGCGATGCGCTGTGGCAGCCCGGCACCGACCACGCGGGGATCGCGACCCAGATGGTTGTCGAGCGGCTGCTGACGACGGAAGGCGGGCGGACCCGGCAGGAAATGGGGCGCGAGGCGTTCCTCGAACGCGTTTGGCAGTGGAAGGCGGAGAGCGGCGGGACGATCACGGGGCAACTGCGCCGGCTGGGCGCCTCGCTGGACTGGCCGCGCGAGCGGTTCACGATGGACGAGGGCTTGTCGTGGGCCGTGCGCGAGGTGTTCGTGCGGCTGTTCCGCGATGGGCTGATCTATCGCGACCGGCGGCTGGTGAACTGGGACCCCAAATTCCAGTCGGCGATCTCCGACTTGGAGGTGGAGACCAAGGAGGTGCGCGGGAGCCTGTGGCACCTGCGCTACCCGATCGAGGATAGCGACGGGTTCGTCGTGGTGGCGACCACGCGGCCGGAAACGATGCTCGGCGACACGGCGGTGGCGGTGCATCCGGAGGACGAGCGCTATCGCGACCTGATGGGCCGGCACGTGGTGCTACCGCTGGTCGGGCGCCGGATTCCGATCATCGCCGACCCGTATTCCGACCCCGAGAAGGGCACGGGGGCGGTGAAGATCACGCCGGCGCATGATTTCAACGACTTCGTGGTGGGCCAGCGGCATGGGTTGGCGATGCCGAGCGTGCTGGACCGCGAGGGCCGGGTCACGCTGGCGGAGATCGAGGGGGGGAGCGACTTCCTGCGGAGCCTCGAGGGGCAGGATCGCTTCCTGGCGCGCAAGGCGATCGTCGCGGAGTTCGAGCGGCTGGGGCTGCTGGACCGGGTCGAGCCGCATACGCATCAGGTGCCGCACGGCGACCGCTCGGGCGTTCCGATCGAGCCGCGGCTGACGACACAGTGGTATTGCAACGCGGCGGAGCTGGCCAAGCCGGCGATCGCGGCGGTCGAGGAGGGGCGCACGCGGTTCGTGCCGCAGCAATGGGAGAACACTTTCTTCGCGTGGTTGCGGGACGTTCAACCCTGGTGCATCAGCCGTCAGCTGTGGTGGGGGCATCGGATTCCGGCCTGGTTCGGTCCGGATGGGGCGGTGTTCGTGGCGCACGATGCCGACGAGGCGGCGGCGCTGGCGCGGGCGCAGTATGGCCGAGACGAGGCGTTGGTGCAGGACGAGGACGTGCTGGACACGTGGTTCAGCTCGGCGCTGTGGCCGTTTTCGACGCTGGGCTGGCCCGATCAGACGCCGGAACTCGCGCGCTACTATCCGGGCGACGTGCTGGTCACGGGGTTCGACATCATCTTCTTCTGGGTCGCGCGGATGATGATGATGGGGCACTACGTCATGGGGGCGGTGCCGTTCCGGGACGTCTATATCCATGGGCTGGTGCGCGACGAGCGCGGGCAGAAGATGTCGAAGTCGAAAGGCAACGTCATCGACCCGCTCGAGCTGATCGGCGAGTTCGGTACGGATGCGCTGCGGTTCACCGTGTGTGCGCTGACCGGGCCGGGGCGGGACATCAAGCTGGGGCGGAGCACGGTCGAGAGCTACCGGAGCTTCGTGACCAAGCTTTGGAACGCGGCGCGGTTCTGCGAGATGAACGGGGTGACGCCGGCGCCGGGCTTCGACCCGGCAAGCGCGGAGTTGCCGCTGTGCCGGTGGATGCTGGACGCGGCGAACACGGCCATCACCGGCGCGACGGCGGCGCTGGAGGCTTTCCGGTTCAACGATTACGCGCAGGCGGCGTATCGGGCGACGTGGAACAATTTCTGCGACTGGTTCCTCGAGTTCGCCAAGCCGGTGCTGAACGGGCCGGACGGGGCGGCGAAGGACGAGGTGCGCGCGACGGCGGCGCATACGCTGGGGGTGCTGCTACGGCTGCTGCACCCGGCGATGCCGTTCGTGACCGAGCATTTGTGGGGCGAGATGGGTTTCGGCGCGCAAGGCAGCCTGATCCGGACCGCGTGGCCGGCTCCCTCGCCCGTGACGGGCGCGGAGGCGGCGCGGGACGAGTTGGACTGGGTGGTGCGGCTGGTGGGCGAGGTGCGGGCAGTGCGGGCGGAGATGAACGTATCGCCTTCCGCGCTGGCGCCGGTGCTGTTGCGGGACGCGCGGGCGGAGACGCTGGAGCGGGCGGCCGCGTGGTCGGAGGCGATCCGGCGGATGGCGCGGGCGAGCACGGTGGGGCCGCTCGAGGGGGCGATGCCGGCGGGCAGCGCGCAGGCGGTGGTGGACGAGGCGACGGTGGTGATCCCGCTGGCCGGGCTGATCGATCTGGATGCCGAGCGGAAGCGGTTGGAGAAGGATCGCGACCGCGCGCTGGCGGAGGCGGAGAAGGTTCAGCGCAAGCTGGGCAACGCGGATTTCGTGGCGCGGGCGAAGGCGGAGGTGGTCGAGGAGAACCGCGATCGGCTGGCCGCATTCGAGCGCGAGGCGGCGCGGCTGTCGGCAGCGATCCAGCGGATCGCTGCCTGAGGTTCAGCCGATGGGCGCGTAGATCAGCTTGGCGTCGGTTTGGGCTTGCACCGTTTCGAAGTCGACGCCGGGCGCCAGTTCGCGGACGGCAAAACCGTCATCCGTCACGTCCAGGACCGCGAGGTTGGTGTAGACGCGGCTGACGGCGGTGGGCGCGGTCAGCGGATAGCCGCAGCCGCGGACCAGGCGGGGGCGGCCGTCCTTCGTGGTGTGTTCCATCACCGCCCAGAGCCGCTTGGCGCCGGCGGCCAGGTCCATGGCGCCGCCGACGGCGGGCGAGGTGTCGTTCTCGCTGGTGGCCCAGTTGGCGATGTCGCCGTTCTCGGCGACCTCGAAGGCGCCGAGCACGCAAAGGTCGAGGTGGCCGCCGCGGATCATGGCGAAGCTGTCGGCGTGATGAACGTAGGAACCGCCGTCGAGCAGGGTGACGTACTGCTTCCCGGCGTTGATGAGCCAGCGGTCGACCGCGTCTTCCTCCGGGGCCGGGCCGACGCCGAGTACGCCGTTCTCGCTATGGAAAACCACCTCGCGGTCGGGCGGGACGTAGTCGGCCACGAGCGTCGGAATGCCGATCCCGAGATTGACATACCATCCTTCCGGAATGTCGCGGGCGACGGCTTCCGCCATCTGCGTTCGAGTCAAAGCCACAGTAAAGACACTCCAGAAGGCGGACGCAGTCTGCAACGCCTGGGTCGCGACATCGTATTCTATAGAAGGTTAGTCAACGGTTAATCAGTTAAGAATATCTTGTGTCTCGCCCGCGAAAAGTTGAACGACGCGGTCGACATAGATACCCGGTGTAACGATCGTCTCCGGGTCGAGTTGACCGAGTTCGACCATGTGGTGCACCTGCGCGACCGTCAGCTTGGCGGCCGTGGCCATGATGGGATTGAAGTTACGTCCGCTCGAGCGGTAGGTGAGGTTGCCCCAGCGGTCCGCCTTCCAGGCCTCGATGAGGGCGAGTTCGGCGTGGAGCGCTTCTTCCAGGACATAGGTTCGGCCGCGGATGTCTCGCGTCTCCTTGCCGCGCGCGAGCTGGGTGCCGGCGGCGGTGGCGGTAAAAAAGGCGGGAATGCCGGCGCCGGCGGCCCGGATGCGCTCGGCGAGGGTGCCCTGGGGCACGAGTTCGAGCTCGATCCGGCCGGAGCGGTAGAGCTCCTCGAACACGGTCGAGCCGACCGAGCGCGGGAAGGTGCAGATGATGCGGCGGACCCGGCCCAACTCCATGAGCCGCGCGAGCCCGGTATGGCCGGTGCCGGCATTGTTGGCGACGCAGACGAGGTCGCGGGCGCCTTGCTCGACGAGGCCTTCGATCAGGGCGTCGGGCTGGCCAACCGAGCCGAAGCCGCCGATCAGGACGGTCGATCCGTCGGCGACACCCTCCAGCGCATCGGCGATGCTGCGGACGCGCTTGTCGATCACGGCTGGACCTCGATGACGGCGTCGAGCGCGTAGGCGCCGTCGGGAAGGGCGAGGACGGGGTTGAGGTCGACCGATTGCAGGCGGTCGCCGGCGGCACCAGCCCATTGCGACAGGCGGGACAGCATGGTGGCGAGGGCCGGGAGGTCGGCGGGCGGTTTGCCGCGGGCGCCGAGCAGGATGGGTGCGGCGCGCAGGCTGCGGATCATGCGTTCGGCCACCTCCGGGCCGAAGGGGCAGCGGTGGAGGGCCACGTCCTGGAGGATCTCGACGAAGATTCCGCCGATGCCGACGAGGGCGACGGGGCCGAAGACCGGGTCGCGCTGGATGCCCATGATGCATTCGACGCCGCCCTCGAGCTGCTTGGCGACGAGCACGCCGTTGATGCGGGCGGTGGGGGCGGCGGTGGCGGCGCGCTGGACGAGGGTGCGGAAGCCTTCGCGGGCGGCTGGCCCGCCGACGATGCCGAGCAGGACGCCGCCGATCTCCGATTTGTGGAGGATGTCGGGCGAGAGGATTTTCATGACGACCTTGCCGCCGAAACGCTCGGCGCAGTCGGCGGCCTCGTCCTCGGTGGCGCAGG
>JAVVHH010000201.1:0-5648 GCA_032249615.1 Acetobacteraceae bacterium | reverse complement strand
CGTTTGAGGATCGAGCGTCTTCCAGCAGCTTCAGAGTTGCCGGCTTGGCCCTCGCATTTTCGCGGAAAGCGATCAAAGCTCTCGTGTAAAGCCAGTTTGCGCTCCATTCGTCGCCATAGGCCGCCAGCAGCGCCTTGGCCCCGGGCAGATCACCGCGACGGAGCAGCCCGGCCAGAAGCAGGTAACGGATGCCCTGGTTGTCGTTGGGATTCAGCTTCAGCATGGCCCGGAAATGCTCGAGGGCTGCGTCCTCTTCGCCCAATTGCAGCAGGCTCATCGCTAACCCATGCCGTGCGCGCATGTAGGGCCGGGTTTCGAGAAACCCCCAGAAGTGCCCGTCGAACTCCTCGAACCCTGCCGGACCAAGCGCCAGTTGTCCGGCCTCAACGCCACGAATGTAGAGATCCCGGGCCTCCTCGGGCGTCTTGGCTTCGTCGGCTAGCAGATTGTAGGCGTCCGCGCACAGCGGTGAGATCGCCAACGCTTTCCGCGCGAGTGCGATCCGGGACCGAGTGGTGGTTCGCTCCCAAGCGTCGTACATCACGTCCTGGGCTTTCGAGAGGGCATCATCGTCGGTGCCTCCCGCGATCGCGGCAAGGAACCCCTCGATCGCCTGCCGATCAGGCGTGACCGGGACGGCCGCTTGCTTCGTCGAGGCGGTCTTGCGGGAAGGCTTCTTCGAAATTGCCATCGAGATCAGCTCCCTTGTTGGCCGTTCCGACTACGCCGTTGGCGTCCGGTGCGCTGCGACGATGCGGGACACGGTTGGCTGGCTGATATTGTAGAGTCGGGCCATGTCGGCGCCTGACTTACGGCCGGTGATGACGCTTTCGGCGATCTCCTGCCGCTTGGCAGCGTCGAGCTTTTTGCGCCGCCCTCCCACACGTCCTTCCGCCCGGGCGACAGCCAAGCCAGCAGAGGTTCGCTCGCGGATCATGGCGCGCTCGAATTCGGCAAAGCTGCCGACCATCTGCATCATCATCCGGCCCGCAGGCGTGGTGGTGTCGATGTTCTCGGTCACTGACCTAAAGCCAGCGCCGGCTTCCGCGATCCGCTCCATGATGTTCAGCACGTCCTTCAGTGAGCGCGACAAGCGATCGAGATGGGGTATTCGGGCGACCAGGAGATGTAAACCGGGAGGTGTGCTATGGACCACTTTGTCGGATTGGACGTGTCGATGCGCGAGACCAGCGTATGCGTCGTCGATGAGACGGGCAAGCTGCTGAAGGAGGCAAAAGTCCCGACCGAGCCGGAGGCGATCGCGTCGCTGCTCGCCAAGGGCGGATATGCTTGCAAGCGCGTCGGCTTGGAGGGCGGGCCGATGTCTCAATGGCTATATGCGGAACTTGCCGCGACGGGCCTGCCAGTGATCTGCGTCGAAGCGCAGCATATGCGGAGCGCGCTGGCGGCGCAGCGCAACAAGACAGATCGCAACGATGCGCGCGGGATCGCGCAGATGATGCGCGTCGGCCTTTATCGCCCCGTGCACATCAAAACCCTGGAGAGCCAGGAGCGGCGCCTGCTGCTGACCGCCCGCAAGCTGCTGCAGGCCAAGATGCTTGACATCGAGGCCGACCTGCGCGGCACGCTGAAGAACTTTGGCCTACGCGTGGGCGTGGTCCGCCAGGGCGGGTTCCGGGCGCGCGTCCGCGAGCTGATCGATGGCCGCGAGAGTCTGTTGGCGGTGATGTCCGCCTTGCTGGCGGCACACGAGGCGATGCAGACGCAGTACAACGTCCTGCACAAGCGCCTACTGGACCTGGTGCGGGACGACCCGCTGTGCCGGCGGCTAATGACGGCGCCCGGCATCGGGCCGGTCATCGCGCTGACGTTCCAGGCGACCGTGGACGTACCCACCCGGTTTCCGAAGTCGCGGCTAGTCGGCGCCCATTTCGGCCTGACGCCGAAGCGCTACGCGTCGGGCGAGACCGACCACAGCGGGCGCGTGTCGAAATGCGGCGACGCAATGATGCGCACGGCGCTGTTCGAGGGCGCACAGGCCCTTTTGGTCTGCACGAAGAAATGGTGCAGCCTGAAGGCCTGGGGCATGGCAATCGCGCGTCGACGTGGGACCAAACGCGCAATCGTCGCGGTGGCCCGTAAGCTGGCCGTGATCCTGCATCGCATGTGGCTGGACGGCACCGAGTTCCGCTGGGGCAAGGAGGCACCCGCCGCCGCGTAAGCACATCCGCGCAAGGGCGCGGAACGAGATCCGTCCATCCGGGCGGAGCGGCGTCCCTCAGGGGACGGAGGGTGAGGCGAGTGCGCTGTGGAAGTTGACGGCGGCCCCGCGTGCGGCGCCAGCACGTCGTGGTCTTGATGTGACCGCCCGCCCCTCTGACCCCATGTTGCGGCGGCCACTGTGCCGACCGCGGAGAGAAGTTTGGTCCCTGGGGGACAAGGCCGTCGCCGGATCGACGTCAAAAGGAAGAATTCGGCGATGTCGTAACGAATAGGACTTGCCCGAATAGAGAAGCTTCCAGACCACCACGGTGTCACCCTTGCGGAGCTGGTCGAGCATGCGATGTAGCTCCGGCCGGTCCCAGCGCCCGCCCGACGCAGCTTCCTCAAACAGCTTGCGGCAGCCAGCCGCCTTGAGCGCCGTGGCCTGCAGCGAGTTGTTTTGCTCGTCGCCCTTTGAGACGCGGGCGTAGCCGAGCAGCATGGCATTTCCGGCCGGCTCCGGGTCTTTCGCAAACGGCCGTTTACGCATTGGTTTGGTGGCCACGATCAGACCTGGTGTTTCTGCTTTCAATACCCTCTTTCAGAACGGCTGAAAGGCAAGTAGGTTATGAACGGGGCCGTCACCTTGCCGAGGTCCTATGCCCCGCCGCTCCCTGCTGTCTGCCGAGCAACGCGCACGTCTGTTCGATGTCCCGACCACGCCGGGCGAGATGGCGACGCACTACGTGCTCAGCCCCGAGGACCTGATGCTCGTGCGGACCAAACGCCGGAGCATGAACCGCCTCGGGTTCGCCGTGCAGCTCTGCCTCCTGCGCCATCCGGGCCAGGGCCTGGGTCCCGGCCAGCAGCCACCCGCGGCGCTGCTGGACTTCGTGGCCGGCCAACTCGGCATCCAGGCCGCGGTATTCGCCGACTATGCCCGGCGCGACCAGACCCGGCGCGAGCACACCGCCGAACTGCTCGCCATGCTCGGCCTTCGCAGCTTCCGGCTGAGCGATTGGCGGAACTGCCTGCGGGTCGGCGCCGACGCGGCATGGGCGACCGACCGTGGCGAGCCGGTCGTGCAAGCCATGCTTACTCACCTGCGAGCTCAAGGCGTGCTCGTCCCGGAGCCCGCCGTACTGGAGCGGATCGGGCTGGCTGCCCGGGCTCGTGCCCGTCAGCGGACATTCCACGCTCTTGCGGACGGCATCACCGAGGCCGAGCGGAGCGCGCTCCAGGGCCTGCTCGTGACCGACCCGGCTGTCCGCCGCTCCCGCTTCGCCTGGCTGCGCGATGCGCCGGAGGCGCCCGCGCCGACCAACATGGTGGCGCTACTCGACCGGCTGGATTGGGTGCGCAGCATCGGGGTCGCCCGAGACCAAACCGCGCAAGTTCACCCCGCCCGGCTCGCGCGCCTGGTGGAAGAGGGCGGTATCATGACCGCCCAACACCTTGCCAACGTCGAACCCTTGCGCCGGACCGCCCTGCTGGTGGCAGGGCTTACAGACCTGGAAATCAGGCTCACGGATGCGGTCCTTGCCATGTTTTGCAAGTACATGGGGTCGCTGTTCACGAAAGCCCGCGGCCGCGACGAGCGCCGTTTCCAGACCACCAAGCGCGACGCGGCCCGCACCCTGCGCCTGTTCCGCCGTACGATTGCAGCCCTGAAGCAAGCCAAGGAGAGCGGGTAGGACGGGGTCGCCGTGGTCGAGCGCGAGGTGGGCCTGGCCAAGCTCGCCGAGGCGTTGCCGGTGATCGAGGCTGTGGCAGACGTCGCCGACGTGGAGATTCTGGCCACAGCCGCCGAGAAATACGCCGTGCTGCGGCGGTTCAGCCCGCGTTTCCTGGCGGCGTTCCGGTTCCAGTCCAACACGCCGCACGATCCCCTTCTCGCCGCTATCGACCTACTCAAAGCAGCGGACGAGAACAGCAACCGTGCCCTGCCCAAGCGGCTGCCGTCGGCGTTCCTTCCGGCGAAATGGCGCCGAATGATTTTCGCCGGATCGGCCCCGGATCGGCGCCTCTACGAGACAGCTGTGCTCGCCATCTTGCGCGAGCGGCTGCGTGGCGCGGGCGTCTGGGTCGCGGGCAGCCGCGACCATCGCGCTTTCAAGGACTACCTGCTGCCGGTCGAACCGGCCGGGGCTCCCTGTATCGGCATTGCCGGAGAGGCCGATCCCGAGCGCTACGTCGCGGCCCGGGCCGGCCTGCTGCACGACCGCCTGCGATTCGTGGCGGCATGTGCCGAACGCGGCGAGCTGGACGGCGTGGAGATCGAGGACGGCGCCCTCTACATCGCGCGCACCAAGCCGACCGTGCCGGACGCCGCCCGGCTCATGGCCGGGCAGCTCTACAGCATGCTGCCCAGGGTGCGCGTGACCGAGGTCGTTGAGGATGTCGCGCAGGCGACCGGGTTCGCCGCCTGTTTCACCCACCTCCGCACCGGCAACCCGCCCTCCGACCTGGCGGCCCTGTTTGCCGCCCTCCTGGCCGACGGCACCAACCTCGGCCTGTCTCGCATGGCCGACGCGACCCGCGGCTTGAGCTACCATCACCTGGTCAATGTGGCGCAGTGGCACATCAACGAGGATAACTACGCCTCTGCCCGCGGCGTGATCGTCGAGGCCCACCACCAACATCCCATGTCCGCCGTCTAGGGAGATGGAACCGACTCCTCCTCGGACGGCCAGTATTTCCGGGCCGGCGGCCGCGCCGGACCCGGCGGCGACGTAAACGCCAAATACGGGATCGACCCCGGCGTGGTGCTCTACACCACCCAGTCTGGCCAGTACGGTCCGATGCACACCCAGGTCATCTCGGCCACGGCCAGCGAGGCGCCGTATGTGCTGGACGGGCTGCACCCGCAGGCGCACCGAACCAGCCTGCGTATCACCGAACACTATAGCGACACGGCCGGCGCCACCGACCACGTGTTCGGCCTGTGCCACCTTCTCGGCCACCGTTTCGCGCCGCGCATCAAGGACTTCAAGGACCGCAAGCTCTACGCCATCGAAAAGTCGGACACGTATCCGGTGCTGAAACCGCTGATCGGCGACCCCGCGGACACGGCGGCACTCGTCCGCGGCTGGGGGGAGCTGATGCGGGTCAGGGCATCGATTGAGGCTGGCGCCGTCGCGCCCTCCACCTTTCTGCGCAAACTCGCCGCGGCCGGCCCGAACAACACGCTGTCGCAGGCAATACGGGCTTTGGGGCGGATTGAACGGACGCTGTTCACCTTGCGATGGCTGTCCGACCCGGCACTGCTTCAGCGCAGCCACGCCGGCCTAAACAAGGGTGAGGCCAGCAACGCCCTGCGCCGGGCCGTGTTCTTCCACCGCCAAGGCGAGTTCCGCGACCGCACCTTCGAGAACCAAAGCTTCCGGGCGTCTGGGCTGAGCCTGGTGACCGCCGCCATCGTCTATTGGAAGTAAGCGCGCGCTGACGGCCGCGGTTTTGGTGCGAGCGGGCTGACTTGGTGTGGG
>JAVVHH010000200.1:0-5694 GCA_032249615.1 Acetobacteraceae bacterium | reverse complement strand
GCTCACCGTCTCGCTCGGGCTGGCTGGGCGCGTTCACTTTGCAGGACATGTGCGCGACCCGGACGAGCTTATCCAAGGGTTTGACATCTTCGCCTTGTCCTCCGACACGGAGCAGATGCCGATCTCGCTCCTGGAAGCCATGGCCGCCGGTCTTCCGACTGCGGCAACGGATGTCGGCGATATCGCCTCCATGCTGCCCGTGGAGAACCGACCCTTCATCACGCCCTGTGACGATCGCGCCCTTGGCGCCGCACTCCTTAAACTCGCTCGAGACTCGGGCCTCAGGGCCGAGCTCGGCAGAGCTTCGCGCCAGCGGGCAGAGCTCCATTTCGACGAGGCTCAGATGTTCGACCGGTGGTCAGCGATCCTGGCGGGAGCGCCTCATAGCGGAGAGCAAGTAACGTGACGGTCTTGTCGGTGTCTCATGAGGCAGGGATTGCGACGTTCTGCATGAACGACTCTGAGCGACGGAACGCTCTTGGCGAGACAATGCTAGCCGCATTCATCGAAGCGTTCGACCAGCTGCCTTCCTCGATCCGCGTCGTGATTTTGCGGGCTGCACCAGCCGCGCAGGTCTGGTGTGCCGGTTTCGACATTCGTGCGCTGCGCCCAGACTACGATCCCTTGGCTCGGGATGGTCTGCTGCAACAGCTCTTCGAGCGCGTTGCCAAGTGCCGGGCCCCCGTCATTGGTATGGTTCACGGCTCGGCTTGGGGCGGCGGGACCGATCTGGCGCTCCGCTGTGACATCCTGATCGGCGACACGACTGCGCAATTTGCCTTCACACCGGCTCGCTTAGGACTGCCTTACGACGCGGAAGGCCTGCTAAACGTTTGCCTCAGGGCTGGACCCGCCATAGCGCTGGAAATGTTCGCGACAGCTCCTCAATCACCTCGTGCAACCAGAGGATCTCGAGGATTTCACGATGGCGATGGCCCGCCGGATCGCGGAGAACGCACCGCTGACCGTGTCCAGCGCCAAGCAACACCTCCGCGCCCTCGCGACCGCGCTCCCTCTCCCCTCCGCCTTGGCGCAAGCGCTGGCCGAGAGCCGGAGCAGAGCGCTCTCCAGCGCCGATTTTGCCGAAGGACTCGAGGCGTTCGGGGCCAAACGGAAACCTGTTTTCAGGGGTGCTTGAGACCCGACCGCAACGCCCGGGCTATGTATGGCGGCAGAGCAAAGGCAGCCGAGTGGACCTCAGGGGTCCAGTACTCGGTCAGCCCCAAGATGCCGGCCGTGGTTGCTCGCCGACGAAGCTCGCTGACCGGTGCGGCATCAAGATGCAACGTGTTGGAGGCGAAGCCGAGGGTCATGAAGCCGCCGACATACGTCGGAACCGCTGCAAGGTATGCAGTTACGTGCCGGAAGGCTTGAGACCTGCGCTGAGAGCTCTGGGCGAGTTCGTCACCCTGCATGAACGGAACTCCCGCCTGGTTGACGACGACCCCCCGCTCTCCGACGACCCGGGCGCAATCTCGGTAGAAAGCTTCGGTAAACAACACCTCGCCAACCCCACCCGGGTCGGTGCTATCGACGATAATGACGTCGAACGCGTCGTCGGGCGCTTCGGCCAGGTAAGCCAAACCGTCTGCCACGAGAACAGTCGCCCGTTGATCCGCCCAAGCGTCGCCCGAGATCGCCGGCATGAACTCACGAGCAAGCCGGATGACCTCGCCGTCGATCTCGACCATCACGACCTGCCCGACGTTTTGATGTTGCAGCACACGCCGCAGAACACCACCGTCGCCGGCGCCGATGATCAGGATACGGCGCGCGTCGCCATGGGCCAGCAACGGCACGTGGACGATCATTTCCTGATAGGCGAACTCATCCCGTTCGGTGATCTGAACCGCACCATCAAGAACGAGAACTCGACCATGGCTCGCGCTCTCGAAGATGAGGATTTCTTGGTAGGCTGACCTAACCTTGGCGAGTTCGGCGACCTGACGGAAGCGCTGTCCCCAGTCGGGATACAGCTCTTCGGTCACCCATTCGGTCAAAGCAATTGACCGCGCCGCTCCTCGTTCAGGGCAACCCGCTCCGGGTGGAAAGCTGCACGCAGCACCGGCAGCGCATCATGCGGATCACAAGCGCCACACATGAAGATGTCGATCGCGGCAAAGCTACGCTCCGGCCAGGTGTGGATCGAGATGTGGCTCTCTGCCAACACCACCACGCCTGACACGCCGCCATTCGGTGTGAAATGGTGAAAGTGACTGTGCAAAATCGTCGCTCCGGCGCGCACGGCAGCGTCGCGCAGGGTGACGTCGATCAAAGCGGGGTCGCTCAGGTTGTCGGCTCCCCACAGATCGATCAGAAGATGCGTCCCGGCAAACCGCATGCCGTCGCGCTCAATAAAGTAATCCTTCCGCTCCTCGGCCGCAGCGTCAGGAACCATTGCAATCGTCGTCTGGTTTTCGCTCGGAAATTCCGAGACCATCCCCAGTTGAGCAAGTGCGTTCATCACGTACCCCCAAACCAGTAGATAGCCTGTTGGGCGGGATCGCCCCCTTGGGCCAAGAGAGGGGGGACATAGGGCCCGGCGGGACATAAGACAAGTGAATTCGCGGTAGCGGAGGTGAATGCCTGCTCGCCACCGGCGCGAATCGGCCCAGGCTTCCTTCGAGCGTACCTCGTTCTAAGGTGATTTCAGGTCCTTCAAACGATCCGGCAAGGTCCGCAACATGGCTAGCTCGCGAGCGGCGCGGGGCAGATCCTCGGGGCCTTTGACCGCATTTGCGGTCAGGATCCGAAAAAGATCGACGCGCGGAGCGCTGATGCGCGGCTCGAAGCGCTTGAGTCTCCTCAATGCTCCGGTGTCGCCGGCCTGAGCCGCGGCGGTCGCATCCCTTAGGATTAGATCCTGCTGGTTGTCAGCGAGTTCGCCCGTCTCAGGCACGCTCGCGGTCACCATGCCGTCCAGCGTTTCGAAGCTCCTCTGCCAATCGCCTGCTTTGGCGTAGAACGTCGCGCGCATCGCGTCCGCCTCGGCGCTCGACACCGTGAGAAGCGTCGTCGCCGCTCCCGCGAAGTCGCCTTGTGCTGCCTTGGCTCGCGCGCTCAGCACGGTGAGTTGGTCTTGCCGATCCGCGGAGGCTCCGGTCGTGTCGAGAGACGCGAGCATAGTTGCCGCTGTGCCCGCATCACCGGCATCGATCTGCATCTGTGCCAGGCGCAGCGCGACCTCGACTTTGGCCAGCGGGGATTGCGCGTTGGCAAACAGCTTCTCGAGCACTGGGACAGCCCGGGCAGGCAGATCGAGGCTCGCGAGCTTCTCTGCGAGCAGCCCAGCCAATCGTTGCCCATCGGCACCATCCGGCAGCGATGCAGCAAAGTCGCCTGCTATCGAGACGAATTCCAGCGGCGCGATCTTCGGAGCCGGGTCGGACAGCAGGGAGCGGAACAGATCGGCTCGCCGAGCGGCAACCTTGACCTTTGCGTCGGGGAACAAAGCCTCGGTCTGCCGCATCCCGTCCAAGGCCGACCGCCATTGCCCGGCCTCTATCCGGAGCGCGGCGACCCGCAACCGAAGTTCCAGCTCCCGCTGGTCGCCACGCCACCGGATTGTCTGCCGGTCGAGTTGTTCCGCCGTCTCTGCCGGGCTCGATAGACCGGTCCGCAACCGCAGTTCAGCGGCGGCAACCGCCGCACGGACCGAATCCCGATCATCGCGGCTGTTTACAACGGCGCTGAACTCCGCGAGCGCCGGCTCGACCTGGCCGTCATGGGAGAGCTTCAGCGCCCGCGCGAGTGCCAGCGAAGGACCGCCCAGCTCGGAAGCCGGGACGTCAGCTCCAAGCTCTGCAGCTGCTTCTAACACCTGAGGCTTGATTCGCTGCTGGATCTGCTCCGGGTAGGCCGCCAGCAGGGGCCACGCGCGCGCCAGCACCGGCGCAGATTTACCCGCGTCTGCATCGCGAAGACCCCGCCATAGGGCGATGTCACCATTGCTCGGCAAGGCGGGGTTATCCAGGCCGCCAGCGTCCGCAGGCCGGCCTGCCAGCACGGCGGCCACGCCCGTCAGCGCGGCCGCACTCGGGTCCCGAGCGACAGCCGGGTCTTCTTTGGCCGCCAGCTCGAGCAAGGCTTGTGCCTCCGCCGACATGCCCAGAGCGAGCATCGTGCGCGCAGCGGCAACACGGCTCGACCCGCGGCTCCGTGGCGCGGCGGCGGCGGCGCTCGCGATCTGCGCGTTCATTTGCTGCAGCAAGACGGGCCCGGAGGCGACGGGAATGCCGAGCTGGTTGTCCGGTCGCGGCGAGGCTGTCGCATTCGCTGCGGTTGGATCAGCTGTCTCGAGCGTGTAGCCAGCAAGCGAAACCTTGAGGTCGATCCGATCCGAACTGGTCTCGAGTGCGACGCCGAGCCAGGTTGGGAGCAGCACGTAGCCCGGCGCCGACCGGCCCAAAGTGACCGCCGCATGATCTCCATCAGCTTGACGGGTCGTGCCGATGAGCAAGGTTTGCCCCGAGACCGGGTCGCTGACGACCATCGTGCGGCCCGGCTTGGCAACTTGGAACTGAATGCCGGTCGGGATCGCTGTGGCGGCTGCAGGTGATCCGGTTGAGGCCGCGATCCTTACCGTCCAGCTGTCCTGGGATTGCGTCAGCGCAAGCGTCTCGTCCGAGGCGAGGGGCACCGACAACAGCACACCGTTCTGGATTGGTTTGATTGCCGGTGTGATCGTCCGCTCGCTCTCGGTGGCCTGAGCAAGCGTGACCGCATCGTCGAATATGACGATTCCCTCCTCGCCGCGTCTGAAGGCCGCAGCACCGACATTCGGCCCGGCAAGCATCGTGAAGCCGCGAATGGCCAATGGGGATGGGGCCGCGGGTTCGGCCAACACCGCTGTTGTCTCGACGGCGTTGACGACGGCGGGTTCTGGAGCCAGTTCGGGCGGAGGGGGCACCACCGCAGGGTCTACAGCGGGGAGCTCAGACCGCGGGAGATCGTGACCGGCGGCCTGCTCCTGCTTCACGAGGGGACGCGGCGGCTCATGATCGGAGGCCCGCTTGACGGACGGCTTGCCGGGATTTGGACGAGATCCGGTGGTTAGGCTCAGGTCGCGGCTGCGGGCTGCCGGGTCGAGCACGTCGATGATGAGCGTGCGGCCGCTCTGCTGCGACTTGACTTGCGCCCCGGAGAGGATGGCGAGCTGAGCCGAGCCGCGTCCGCCGCTGATCGAGAGAACGTTGCGCGGAACGAAGTCGGGCAGCGCGATCTCGGCTTGGCCCAGTGCCGTCACCTCGACCCGGGCGCCGCGCTGCCGAACGATTGCCGGGGCGTCCGTCTGGAGTGAGAAGACAATTCGGCCGAACTTCGGGTGGTCTCCGATCTGAACTGCGGCGCCCTCGGCCCAGGCTGCCGAGCTGGTGGCGATTATAAGACAAGACGTGACCAGAATTCTCAAGGCTTTTGCCCCTCATTGGCGTCCAGTTTTGGAGCCGCGGTCGCTTGCGTGCGGAACTGAGCGAGCTGGGCTGTAGCCGAGCGCGCCCGTTCCGGTGCCATGGCTGCGAGGATCGGTGCAGCCTTTGCGTCTTTCATCCGATCCAACACTTGGATCAGGACTGCCGTGTCGAGATCGTTGAAGATCGTCGCCGCGTCCCGCGGCCGCATGTCTTCGTACGTGCGCACGAGCCCGCGCCAATTTGCGTCCTGTCGCTCGTGCCGTTCCTTCTCCAGCTGCTCCAG
>JAVVHH010000199.1:0-5733 GCA_032249615.1 Acetobacteraceae bacterium | reverse complement strand
CGGAGAAAGCGGGTGGGCGGATCGGGGCAGTCTTCCGCGCCTCGCATGGGCTAATCGGCACCGGCACGCTGAACGGCGCGGTCGGACCGGATGGCAGGCTCAAGCTCACGGGCCAGCTCATGATGGGCCGCAATCCGTTCGACTGCACGCTGAAGGCGATCCTGGAAGGGGGGCACCTGGTCGGCGAGGCGACGTTCGTGCACCAGGCAAACGGGGCAGCCGCCCACAGCACGTTCACCCTCTCCCGGCTTTAGCCCACGCCAAAGCGTTCGGAGCGGCTTGCAAGAAGAGCCCGCCGTTAATCACGCGCGAAATAGTCCGGCCCGGGCGGAGGAGCCCACCGAAAGCGCTTGCGTGCAATAGGAATAAAATCAAGAAAGGCCGCTCGTCCGCTCCGTCGCGTGAACTTTGGAGGCAGCCTTGTACGAGATCTCGAATACCAGCGCCCGGCATTTTGCGCCCAGTATTGTTGGATAGAAGACGTGGCAACCCTCTTCAGACGCGTCCTCAACGGACGCCCTTGGCAAGTCGTCGCGGCGCGCGCGGCGTTCACCATCACCGATCGCGACCGTGCCGCGCAACGCGCTCGCCTCACCGCTGTCGTCTGACCCGTCCGGAATTCGACGCGCCCCCCACTCCTGACGGGCAAGGAAACGACCGATGCCAGGCTCCAACTTCTCGATCATCAACAGCGCGGACAACGTCACCGTCATTCCCATCTCGACGCCGAGCAATGACACGAACGGCAACACCGTCGTCGGCCATCTCGGCATGTTCGTTTCGGGTGGTGTAGCGGTCCCGGTCGATGCCTCGCACCCGCTGCCGGTCACGATGCTTCTACCGGTGCAAACGTCCCAACTGGCCAAAGCGACCAACGTGATGGCCGGCGTGTTCGACGCGGCCATTGCGGCGCCGGCGACGGGCTCAATCCGCAAGGGCGGTTCGCTCTGGAACACCAGCCAACAGACCCTTCTTGTCTATTTCGGGCCGCACTCCGCGGCGACGGCCGCGGCCGGCATCCCGCTCAACCCGGGCGACAGCATCTCGTGCAATCTTCCGTCGGGCGTCGTCTTGCAAGACGAGGTCTCGGTTGCGTGCACCGCGGCAGCCTCCCAGCCTTACGTGGTGACCTATCAATGATCCGGACCCTTATCGCCTTCCTGTTGTTCTGCACCATGGCGCAGGCGCAGACCGTCGTCCGCCAGGGCAGCCCGAGCATGATCTTCGGCAGTGGCGCGCCGACTGCCGACCAAGGCACGTCCAACCAGCTTTATTACGACGCAACCGGGCGCAAGATGTGGCGCCGGCTCGGCAACGGATGGACGCAGCTCGGCATCTTCAATTCGCCGACCGACGCCGACATCACCACGGTCGCTGGTCCGTCGCTGTCCACCGGCTTCTATGTCGGCGTGAACTACGACGGTCTCGAGAGCGGCACCGTTCCCGGCGTGGTGAACGTGGATTTCATGCCGCCGAACACCAACCAGTTCGCCTATTTCGCCTCCCGCAAGATCAGGGTCATCCGGTTGCCGATCTCCTGGGAACGGGTGCAGCCGACCCTCAACCAACCGCTCGACCCCCCCTATCTGGGCTACATCACGGCGGCGGCGACCGATCTGGCGGCCAGGGGCATGGGCCTGATCGTCGACGTGCACAATTTCGGCGGCTACCGGGGCAACAATCTGGGGACGGCGCAAACGCCGATCACGGCCTTTGCCGATCTCTGGTCGCGGTTGGCGCAGGCGCTGCGCAACCAGCCAGGTGTCATCGGCTACGACCTCATGAACGAGCCGGTCAGCCTCGGCTCAAACCTGCAACCGGCCATGCAGGCTGCCGTGACGGCGATCCGGGCTTTCGATACCACCCATCCGATCCTGGTGGAGGGCGACGGCTATTCGGGCGCGGGCTCATGGACGGGCTACACCGAGAACGCCTCCTACGCGATAGATGATCCGGTCAACCGGATCATCTACGAAGCCCACAACTACCTCGACTGCGACAGCTCCGGCACGCACTCGAACTGGTCGATCCAGAGCACCGATCCGTCGAAGGCCGAGGCGGGCGGCACGACGTGCAACAGCGGACAGACCGTCACGGTCAATACGGGCGTTCAACGTGCCACCCCATTCGTGCAGTGGTGCCAGTCCCACAACTACCAATGCATGATCGGCGAGATCGGTACGGGCGTCGATCCGCACTGGCTCGCCTCACTCGATAACGAACTGGCCTACCTCCGCGCCAACAACATCGGGGTCGTTTATTTCGCGGCCGGTCCGATCTTCCAGAGCTACATGTACAACGTCAACCCGCAACAGCCGGGGCAGCAGCCCGCCGATCTCGTGGATACGCCGCAGATGGGCGTGCTCGAGAAATATTCGAATTTCGCCGCCATCCCCTATGCGCTGTCCGGGCCGCGCTCGGGGCTCGCAAGGACGCCCGCGACGTTCCAGGTCGTCACCAACGGATACATCGCAGCGCCCGTTACCATCACGCCCAATGACGGAGGCGCCGGCGGCAGCTTCTCGCCCAGCTCGGTCACGCTTGCGGCAGGCTTCGGGGGCACCGCGACGTTCACCTACACGGCCGCGGTGAACGCGGTCATCACGATCAGCGCGACCGCGAGCAATCCGTCCTGGGTGAACCCACCGGCCTTCGGCTATTCGACACAGCCCGACCTGCTCACGCAGGTGGCGGCCGGCAGCGGGTCTACCCCCATCAATGCGTTCTCTTCCACGAGCGCCATCAACAGCTCGTTCGTCTCCCCCGTGCTAACGCTTCGCCGAGGGTCTGATGGCGCCACCCAGAGCTTCGCCTATCTGAGCTCCGGCACGATCGATACCGCTGCCATCGCGACCTGGGCGGGTGGATCGACACTGTATCTGCACAGCCTCGCCGATACGGCGCCGGGATCGACCAGCACGTTGCTCCCTGTGGCGGGCAACGCGGATGAGCCCGTCTGGTCGCCGACGGCGCTCAATGGCCACCCGGCGTTCACGTTGAACAATTCCCGCCTGCAGGCCGCCAGTGACCTGTCCGGTAAGACCGCCGTCACGGTCGTGACGACGCTCTCCATTCCAGGGGGCAACCAGTGCGGCCGGCTTTTGGCGTGGGAGTTCACCAACCGGTGGACCGTGCCCGGCCCGAGCGGCTGGTGGACCGACGATTTCGACAGCCCGGCCGACGTTGGCACCATGGACACTACAAAGCCGCATGTCCTGGTCATGCGGTGGCGAGGACAGGGCACCGGCACGGGCAAGCGCGACCTGTTCGTCGACGGCGTGAACGTCTCCTCCACGAGCACGACGTCCGCGACCATTCCAGTCAACACCGGCAGCACGGGCATCGGCGACCTGCTCTACTTGGGTTGGTTCCGCTTCTATTCGCCATGCTCGACGAACGGCACGGTCGGCGACCTGATCGTGTTCAACGGCGCCCTGAGCGATGCGGAGGTGGCGGCAGCGACCACCTACGAGAAGACCCGGTTCGGGTTGTAACGGGCGGAGTTCCTCGTTCGGCCGCGGCGGCGCAATCAGCTGCGCCACCGCGGCTTGAACGTTTTCCTCCCGGCAGGATGCGCTGGACATCACCGGGCCGGCTGTGGTCTTCCAAACACCGAACCTGGTGCGCGAGCCGCGTTCGCGCATTGCCCCACTTCACGTTGAGGCACGATCGCCCGTGTAGAGGGATGGTTGTGGACGCGAAGTTCTTTGAGAATCGACCGATGCGGTATAGCCGATCCTGATGCTACCCTATGATCGCACCCGCGTGCCGCCTGCTCGGTCCCGCCAAACGCTGAGAGATTGTCGAATTGCTATGAGGTATCATGGCGCGCCTGCCTGGTAAGGACGACGTTAACCCAGCCGAGAGCGTCTCTCCGCAGGCCGCCCCTCCCCTGCGGCGGCATACGAGGCGGCTCGAGGACAAGCTGCTGGTCGCCTTCCACCATGCGTGCGACGTGGCAGACATCGAAGTCGCGCGACACGTGCTGGAGATCCTCGAACTGATGCTGGCGCGCAAGACATCCCAGCCAGACCCGAACCGCCGCCGCAACATGGAAGGCCTGGTCGCCGGCCACGAACGGCTCTGGAGCCTTCGCAACCGCGAGAACTGAGCCTTCCTCTAAACGTCGAGTTCCTGTGTCTCGACCAGCTTGGCGTGCTCCTGGATAAACTGAAACCGCAATTCCGGCTTCCGTCCCATCAGGCTTTCGACAAGGGTGTTGGTCGCCGCGCGCTCCTCCGGCAGTGCGACCACCTTGAGCAACGTGCGCCGGGCTGGATCCATCGTCGTATCCCGCAGCGCCGCGGGCGGCATTTCCCCAAGACCTTTGAAGCGGCTGACGTCGACCTTCGAGCCCGCCTTGAAGTCCCGCTTCATGGCGCGGTCCTTGTCGCTATCGCTCATGGCGTAAACGGATTTGGCGCCCTGCGTGAGCCGGAACAGCGGCGGTTGCGCCAGGTAAAGATGTCCGTGTCGGACCAATTCCGGCAACTTTCGATAGAAGAACGTCATCAGCAATGACGCGATGTGTGCCCCGTCGACGTCCGCGTCCGTCATGATGATGACCCGGCCGTAGCGCAACCGGGCCCGGTCGAAGCGGTCCCCGGCGCCACACCCCAGCGCCTCGACCAGGTCTTTCAACTCCTGGTTCTGCATCAGCTTCTCGTCGCTCGCGCTCGCCACGTTTAGGATCTTGCCCCGTAGCGGCAGCACGGCTTGCGTGTCGCGATTTCGCGCCTGCTTGGCCGACCCGCCGGCGCTGTCGCCCTCGACGAGGAAGATCTCGGTATCGTCGCGACTCTCCCTCGTACAGTCGGTCAGCTTGCCGGGGAGCCGAAGCCGCCGCGTGGCCGTCTTGCGCGAGACGTCCTTGCTCTCCTTGCGCCTGAGCCGCTCCTCGGCGCGCTCGATGATGAAGGCCAGGAGATTGTCGGCCTGCGCCGGGTTGCCGGCCAGCCAGTGGTCGAAGCGATCCCGCAGCGCTTGCTCGACCAGCCGAGCGGCTTCCGGGCTCGTCAGCTTCTCCTTGGTCTGCCCCTGGAACTGTGGCTCGCGGATGAAGGCCGAAAGCTTCGCCACCATTCCGCCGAACAGGTCCTCGGCCGTCACCTGAGCCGCGCGCCGGTTGCCGCGCTGCTCGCCCCAGGACCGCAATCCCTTCAGCAGAGCCGAACGGAACCCGGCCTCATGCGTCCCGCCCTGCGGCGTGGGGACCGTGTTGCAGTAGGAACTCAGCGCCCCGTCCCCAGCTTCGATCCAGCCTGCCGCCCACTCGACGCGGCCGCCGATCTTTCCCCCCGAATCGGCCGGCAGATCAGCCTCGCCGGCCCAAAGTTCGCTGACCGCCAGAGCCGAGTCGCCCAAATCCTCGACCAGGCTGTCGCGTAGCCCGCCGGGGAAGTGCAGCGTCGCTTCGGCGGGGATGTCGCTGCCGTTCAGAAGGGCAGGGGCGCACGACCAGCGGATGCGGACGCCACGGAACAGATAGGCCTTCGACCGGCACAGTCGGTAGAGGCGTGCCGGGCTGAAGTGCAGTGCTCCGAAGATCTCGGGATCCGGATGGAAACGGATGCTGGTTCCGCGCCGGTTCTGCACCGGGCCCGCCTGCTGCAGCTTTGTCAGCGGCTTGCCCCGCGAGTAGTCCTGCTTCCAA
This sequence comes from Acetobacteraceae bacterium, assembly GCA_032249615.1. Classification (GTDB taxonomy): domain Bacteria; phylum Pseudomonadota; class Alphaproteobacteria; order Acetobacterales; family Acetobacteraceae; genus JAVVHH01. Next base: position 80 of record JAVVHH010000199.1, on the reverse strand, counting down.
AGAACCCGATCGCGCGCGACCTCGACCTCGAGCCGATCCGAGAGCGCGTTGACGACCGAGACGCCCACCCCGTGCAATCC
>JAVVHH010000198.1:0-5739 GCA_032249615.1 Acetobacteraceae bacterium | reverse complement strand
CTAACCCGCATGCACGCTGCCGGCCTGCTCGCTGTCGAGCGACACGGCCGGCACCGCTACTACCGCCTGGCCTGCCCTCACCTGGGCACGCTCACCGAGCTCTTGGCCCAACTCGCGCCACGCCGCCCGGTCCGCTCGCTACGTGGCGCCCGCGCAGCCAGCGGACTTTCCCTCGCCCGCACCTGTTACGACCACCTCGCAGGCGACATCGGTGTGGCAGTGTGCGAGTCACTGCAGACGCTGCGTGTGATCACGATCAGCGACGGCCGCGTCGGATTAGGCCACCGGCACGACGACTTGCTCACCAAACAACTCGGTGTCGACCTCCACGCCTTCCGCGGCGACCGCCGAAGACCGGACGCACGGCTATGCCTGGATTGGACCGCGCGCCGCCACCACCTCGCCGGCGCGCTCGGCGCCGCTCTCACCCACCGGCTGGTCGAACTCGGCTGGCTCCACCGCCATCCCTCGACCCGCGCCCTCGCCATCACCTCAAACGGCTGGGCCGGCTTCGAAACATACTTCGGCATAACGAAGGAGCAGCTCGCTGAAGACGTCATCCGCTTACCGGCGTGACGGTTGCCGTCACGCCGGTAAGCCACAGCCGGTGTTCGCCCCCGCCGACAGTCGCCGACAGTCAGAGCGCTGACAGCTCCTGCTTGACCGCGAGTCACAGCTCGCGAGCAGGTGCGCCGCGGATGACTGTGACTCGCCGCCCTTAAGGGTTTGTGCCAGACGATTCGTTGCGCACGATCGAGCCGTCGGCCTGCAGCGCGACGTCCGGCGCAACCGCCTCGGAGAAGCGCTCGGGCAGGCCCAGGGCGGCTGCTCGTCGAGCGGACACCGCGGTGTCATTCCGGGGCCCCGGTGTTCACCCCGTTTGCGGGTCCAGGCGGCCGGCGACCAGGGCTTGCCGGCGCCGCGCCAGGCGATGAGCCGCAGGACTACCCCGGCCTGCGCACACCAGGACCGAGCACCCTCGATGAGCTCGGTCTGCATCACCCAGTGGGGCGTAACTGACCTCGGCATCGCCGCGAGCTGGCTGATCGGACTGCTCGGCGCCCGCCGCGCCCCACGAGCCCAACTCACCCTCGGCGCCCTCACCGGGCTGCCCTCTCCCTGATCATCGGCGCTCCAAGGGGCGCCCACCCTGGCCGCCCTCGGCCGGGCGGTTCGGCTGGAGCAAGCAGCGGATCGAGCAGCTCACCCGGTCGTCCCGATAACAGTCGATTACGGACGGTGCGCCGTCAACCTCTCGGGTCACAACAGTTAGCCGCAAGGACGACGCCGCGGTTGGCATAGTACCGGGCGAACGTGGCCAAAGGCAGTCGCGCGGACTCCCGCGTCCGCCGCGCGGTACCAGAGGGGTTATGGAAGACCAGCTCGTCGTCATCGGCGGCGTAGACAAGGACGAGGTGGCCACCGCGCGACGGCGGATCCACTGGTGCGTCCCGGACGGACGGGTGTACGGACGCGATCACGCGGGTTCCCGCCGCCGCTAAGGCGAGCAGTTCGGTCGGGTCGAGATGCGGTCGGGCCTCGGCCGTGAGGCCATAGCAGTGGCTAACGTGCTCGGCGAATGGCGCGTAGGTAAGCCCGTCCAGCCCCCCGGCGCGCAGTGTGTAGGCCCCAGCGGCCAGGAGCTCCATTGCCAGCGGAACGGTGGCCGGTACCGCGTCGCCGCGCGCGGCGAGGAGCATCCGCAGGCAGGCCGTACCGCATGCCCGCCAGCTCCAAAACTCGTACTCAGCGCGGGTGCGGGCGCCCGAGCGTGCCCACAGCGGGTCGTCGGCGGCCGTCCGCCGGCCCCGGACGATGTCATCGATGAGCTCGACCGATTCCCACTGGGCGTAGTAGGGCACCACCGTCATGAAGTCAAGTTCACCTCGATGCGAAGCGCCGCGCCCAACTCATCGGGGCCGGGCAGCGCCGAGCTGTCGCTCGCGTGCGCCACCACGCTAGCGATGCGCTCAAAGTTGGTTTCCACACGCGTCACCGGGCTACCGCGCCGCACGTGGACGAGCCCGATGATGCAGTGGTCATGCCAGGTCGGCGCTGAGGGCCACGGCTCGCCGTCGCCCAGATAGACGACCGGGCACGCCGTGGCGCCGGATACGACCGCGCGCAGCGGCCCGGTGGTGTCTTGGCGCAGGTAGACCTGGGCCGCTGCCGCCTTGACCTCCGGTGTCTGCGTCGGCTCCTGCAGGTGCGCGGCCAGCATCACGTCCTCAAGTGGTTGCCCGATCGTCAATGAGTGCAGCTGGACCAGGGCGTCGCCCGGCGGCCGGACTGCGAATTCGATCAGTTGTGGCCCGCCGTCGGCGAGCTTGAACTCGGCGTGCAAGAAGCCTGTTTGCAGGCCGGCGACCGCCGCCACCCGTTCGGCCGCCTTGATCAACCGGCGCCGGTCAGTGCCGGCCAGCACGTCCGGACCGGCAAGGTGACCGACCTCGGCGAACGTGGCGTTGACAGTTTTCCGCGCTACACCGGCGAAGCGCAGGCGTGTCTCGGCGAAAACCGCCTCGACGGAGTACTCGGGGCCGGGGACGAATGATTCGGCGATGCGATCTTGGCTCTCGACCGGCAGCGCCCGCCACTCGTCGGGACCGGTCACAACCTTGATTCCGCGGCTGCCACTAAGGCCCGCTGGCTTAACGATGAGCGGGAAGACCTCAGGCGGGGGTGGTGGACCGATCGGACCGGATCGAACCGTGGCGGCAAACGGCGGGCGGAAGGCGCGCAGGATCTGGCGCTGCAGGTCTTTCCGTCGGGACAGGGTTGCGGCCCGGACAGTCGTTCCGGGCCGGTTGAGGATCTCGGCGACGTAGCCCACAGGCACGCTGGCGTGCTCACTCGTCGGCAGCAAAGCGCGGACGGCGTAGCGCGCGGGCACGTGGTCGAGCAGCAGATCGTAGAGCTGATCTTCCGTTTCGTGGGTCAGGACGGTCGTCGTCGTTGCGGCGCCCTCTGTTTGCAGGCTTGCGCTCAGTCGTTCGGTGGAACCGGTCGGGCAGACCGCAACGATGTGCAGCGCTCGGGCCGTGGCAGCCTCACGCAGAGCTCGGAATTTCTGGATCGACGATCCGGTCCCGACCAGGACGCAGGCGTCTTGCACTCGGGATCTCCTTCCGCTCAGCCGCAACCTGGTGTTCGGGAATGAGAGCCGCTCCGACGACACCGGCGAGGACAAAGATCGCCGCAAGGGCGGTCCAGAGCGCGGGTGGCCGGGACAAGGCGAGGTAGGTCATGAGCAACGGTGAGAAGGCGCGCAGCCCACCACCGGTTGCGTAGTAAAACGCCTGTAGGTAGCCATACTGCCCGGGTGGGCTCAGATCGTAGGTGGCTGCCCCGAAGGCGTTCGCCTGATAGATCTCTCCCACGCTGTGGACGGTGACGGCGAGGGTCAGCACGATCAGGCCGAGCGCGTGGTCATGGATTTCCGCCAGCGCGCCGTAGCCACCGATGGCGGCGGCGATCATCAGTCCGGAGCCAGCTCCGGCTCGGCGCCGCTCGGCCCGGGCTTCCATCCAGGCCGCATGCCGCCGCTGACCGAGAACCACGATGACAGTGTTGATCGCGAACGCGTACCCAACCGACCAGCGCGGTACCGCGTCCGGCTGGCCGATCAGCCACAGCGGCAACAGCAGCGACTGAACGTCAAAGTGCAGCTGACTGATGCCACCGGCGATCGATAGCGCGCAGAACCTTGACGGAACCGTCCACCGAGCCCGGAGTGAGGATCTGCACCAGGCGGCCACCCGAGGGCGCCCAGCGACCGCACCTTCCCTCGAGCGCGGCAACAGCACAGCCGCCACGATGAACGACGCCGCGTTGATAACCAGTGCGAGCCAGAGGCCGGAGTTTGGTAATCCCGCGAGCAGCAAACCACCGAGGAGGGACCCGACCGCGATCGCACCGTTGTTCACCGCCCGTAGGGATGCCCGGGCGACCACAGCCTGATCTGGGCCGGCGATCGATGCGGCGAGCGTCCCGCTCAAGGCATTGGTCGAGCGCTGACCGAGCAGGTAGCCGACTAACCCGGCGGTCAGCGCAGGGCGACTCGGCCACGCGGCCAGGAGCATCCCGACGGCCTGCAGGACGTACATCGCCCGCGTGGTGAAAACAGCACCGATTCGGTCAGCGCACCGCCCAACACCGAGGCTCGCCGCAGTACCGATCAAGCCACCGATGAGCATCGTTGTGGCTACGTACGTCGGCCCGAGATCGGTGCCCTTGACCAGGTAAATGACCCCGGAAACGAGGTAGACGCCGCTGCCGGCAGCGTTGATACCGGCAGCAAGCAAGATCCTGGCCATCGCCGGGTGGGGCCCGGCAGGGAAGCGCACAGTCAATCCACGTCCACGGTGACCAGAGCCCGGACCCGCGCCGTCAAATCGCGCAGAGCGTCGCCACTCGCCGCATGCACGGTGACGGTCAGCAGCCGATCGGAGCCGTCGCGGGCCCGCCGGACCGGGCGGCCGTCCGCCACGCGGCGTGTAATGCTGAGGGTCTCTGGCAGTTCCGCGACCGCGTCGAGGCCGTGGATCACGGACAGTCGCCCATCTTGCGGCGCCAGAAAGGACATGCTGGCCGTGTGGCCACGGGGCTCAGGCAGCGGTTCAACGGGGCTACAACCAAGCAATGCGCGCACCCACGTATGGGCCAGGTTTACACCGTAACTGCACTGCGCGGCGTCGCCCAGGCCACCGCCCGGAAAACGCGCCGCGCACTCGATCAGATAGACGGTGCAATCTGGGCGCAGCTGCCATTCCCCGTGGAAGAGGCCAGTTGTGGCGCCGATACGGTCCAAAAAACCCAGCTGCGCGGCGACGAGCCGCAGCCTCAGGGCGTCGTCAACCACGGCGGGAACCGTGTGCTGTACCGGTATGAAAGGCGAGGCGCCAGCCGCGCCGCTCAGCGTCTTAGCGGTGACGTTGCTGAACGTCAGTCGGCCGCGGTCCCTAACGAGCTCGACCGAGAATCCAGCTCCTGCCACGAATTCCTCTACCAGGAATTCCGCGCCGGCCACCGCAACAGCCGCCTCGATCTCCGGACGATCGTCCGGGTGCGAAAGGTGGGTTACGCCGCGGGATGCATTACCGCGGCGGGGCTTCACGACCACGCCCTCGGGACCGACCCGGTCGAGGGCGGCGGCCACGTCATCCGCGGTCTCGCCCAGCGTAAAGAAAGTGTTACTGAGCCCGGCTGCCTGGGACGCGACCCGCAGCAGATATTTGTCCTCAAGCGTCCGGTAGGCGTCGGGCAGGTCGGGCTGGACGCCGAGCGAGCGGGCCGTGGTCGCACTGAGCGTGGTATACCGCTCGCGACCCGGTACCACGGCGGCCACCCGGTCTGCGGCACCCTCGGCGCGCAGCATGTCCAGGACGGTGCTGCGATCGACGGCGCCGACGGTGCGCACCCGCTCATACGGCGGCAGGGGCCCCACGGTGTCGTCAGCAACCAGCCAGAGCTCGCACACCTCGTTGAGTCCGACAAGCAGGCGCGCCAAGTCGGGAAAGTGGCCGAGGACGACGACGATCGGCCGGGTCACGGTCGGTAACCGCGGCCCTTAAGGAACGCAGTCGAAAGTATCGACTCGATGAGCTGGTCATAGCTCATGTCTGCGGCGGCGGCCATGGTCGCGAGATTGCCCTGTGGTGACAGCCCCGGCACGGTGTTCACCTCCAGGATCCATGGGATTCCGTTGTCGTCGACGATGAAGTCGACCCGCCCGTACCC
>JAVVHH010000197.1:0-5772 GCA_032249615.1 Acetobacteraceae bacterium | reverse complement strand
GAGGCCCGTCGAGAAACCTGAATCGAACTTTTGGTTCCGCTGCTACCGGACCCCCCATCACCACGCGATCGAGCGCTTTGAGACCTCGCCCAACAAGGTGAGGAACGGCGAGGCCGGCTTGATGGGCCCACTGTCAGCCGATGATCGGGCTTTCCTGGACGGGATGGGCATGCCCTGGAGCCTCATCCAGGACGGTGGCGCGTGGGCCGTGGTGCTGACCGGTTACCGGCTGCCGAATGCCCTCGCTCCACAGGTCGTGGACCTCATGGTCAGGATCCCCGTCCACTATCCGGCGACAGGCCTGGACATGTTCAACTGCCGTCCGCCTGTGGCCCGTGTGGACGGTAGGCCGCTGGCCAACCTCTCATGCTTCGCGTTCCGGGGGGAGCAGTGGCAGCAGTGGTCGCGCCATCGCCTCCCCCACAATCCCTGGGATCCGTCCGCCGACAGCATGGCCACGCACTTCAGCATCATCGAGGACGCCCTCGCCCACGACGCGGCTTAGGGGGACAGGGGCATGGACGTCACCTTTGCCTTGGGCGGTGGGCAACACGCCGAGCTGATGCGGCACCTCTACCCCGGCGACGGGCACGAAGGCGTGGCCCTGGCCCTGTGCGGGCGCGGTCGCGCTTGCGGGGCGGAGAGATTGGTGGCCCGGCTCATCGTTCCCCTCCCCCACGAGGCCGTCGCGCACCGGGGACCGGACGAGATCGAGTGGTCGGTCCAGGACCACGTCCTGCCTCTGGTCGAGACCATGGAACGCGACGACCTTGCCCTGGTGGTCGTCCATTGCCATCCCGGCGGCTACCCGCACTTCTCTGGAGCCGACGACGAAGCCGACCGCCTCCTGTTCCCGTCTGTGCATTCTTGGTTCGACCATCCGGGGGCGCACGGGGCCGCGGTGATGCTCCCGGACGGGTCCGTGTTCGGGCGGGCCGTCGCGCCGGACGGTTCCTTCGCTCCGTTCCGGCGGATTTCGGTCGCTGGGGACGACCTGCACTTCTACCCCCTGAGATCCGGGGATGCAGCCGTCCCTGCGGCGGCCAAACGCGTCGCGCAGACGTTTGGGGCCGGCACCTACTCTTTGCTGCGCGGCCTGCGCGTCGCGGTGGTCGGGTGCTCCGGCACGGGCAGCATCGTGGCCGAGCTGCTGGCCAGGGACTGCGTCGGCGGCTTGCTGCTGGTGGACAACGACGTCGTGGAGCCCGGCAACCTGACCCGCATCCTCAACGCTCGGCTCTCCGATGCGCAGGCCGGAGCGGCCAAGGTCGATGTGCTCGCGGCTGCGATCCGGGAGTTCGGATTGGGCACCGAGGTGGAGACGGTCCGCGGCTCCGTCCTCGACGAGGCCGTCGCGCGCAGGGTCGCGCGGTGCGACGTCGCGTTTGGCTGTATGGACACAGCCGAGGGCCGCCATGTGCTGGGTCAGCTCTGCAGCGCGTACGCTATCCCGTTGTTCGATGTGGGCGTGCATATCGAGCCAGACGGCGCCGGGGGCATCACCCACGCTGTCGCGGCTGCCCACTACGTCCAGCCCGGCGGCTCGAGCCTGCTGAGCCGGGGCGTCTACTCGGGAGAGGACCTGGACTCGGAGTCGTCCCGGCGAGCAGCTCCCGACGATTACGCGCGGCGGGTCGCGGCCGGTTACCTGCGCGCGGTGGACGAGGACCGTCCTGCCGTAATGCCGCTGAACATGATGGCGGCCAACCTGAGCGTGCTGGACTTCCTCGCTCGGATCCATCGCTTTCGCCTTGACCCCAACGGTGTCTTCGCGAGACAGGCCATGAGCCTTACCCATGGCTACTACGAACAGGGCGGGGACGGCGACCCCTGCAAGGCGATGATGCGGCATTTGGGTGCTGGCGATTTCTGGCACCCTCCATGCTGAACTCGATCCAGGGCATCCTTGGGTGGATGTGGAGCTTCTTTCCATGGTCGAGATGGAAGGTCGCCTACGTTGAGGACGCACCCGATGCGCCCCACAATGGCCGTGTCTTCATCGTGGGTGGCCGCGAACACCCGTTCCAAGCGGTTCTGGCTTGCCCCTGCAGATGCGGCTGCCCTATCTGGCTCGACTTGGTTCCCGGCCGCGGGCACCACTGGACGGCGAAGGCCGACTCCAAGGGCGTGGTCACCTTAGCTCCTTCCGTGTGGCGGACCGACGGTTGTCGGAGCCACTTCGTGCTGCGGCGGGGTCGGGTGGAGTGGTGCTGAAGCGAAGCCGGGCTTAGTTGAAGGCAGCGTCGCCCGCGATCACGCCAGTTCTTGATACCTGCTCTCGCCGCGGCGCGTGCGTATCTTACAACGACTTCCGGGACCTGGCTCCCCACCCCAACAGGCGCCACAGAACGCCATTATGCCCAGCCAAGATTGGACGGCGAACGGGCTGTTGCCCATAAGCGTCCAAAATAGGAAGCTCTGGAAACTGCGCTATCTTCAGCTATTCGGCTACGAAACGCGCTTTTGCGCGAAGCGCGGACCGCTTATGGCTCAACGCGTACCCCGGGAGAGGCCGCGGAGCGGCCTCAAGGTCGCCGGCCCGATACAGCGTGCTCATGGCGCGGTTCCCGCCCGGCGCGGTGGAAGGTCGCCGGTGACGAAGGCCCGCCTTGGGTCGCCCCACCTGGATTGCCAGCGGTCGTAGGCGCGCGCGAGCACCAGGCCGCCGTGCCCCATCAGGTCCAGGCGGATCGTGGGACGATAGCCGGCCGTCGCCGTCAGCAACGCCAGGAAGCTCGGGCAGGCAGTGTGGCGGCGGCAGATCGCGTCCAGCCCCGGTGTCGGCCGCGGCGCCGGCACGGTGCGGATCTCCGTGCACATCGGTTCGCGCCCGCGCAGGCGGGCTTGCGCGTAGGCCGGACCGATGGCTTCGGTCTGGCCCATCCTGCCCCGCACCAGCACGGTGGCAAAGCGCAGGTGCAGGCTCTCGGGCGCGAGACGGAAGGTGAAGATGTGGAGCTGGTCGGGGAAGCGCTGGGCGGGGCGCTTCCGGCCGGCGCGCCGATGCCGGACCTGCACGGCCAAGGTCTCGCCCATGGCTATCCCCTCCCGTCGGCGATGGCCACGTGGTCCCTGTCGCGGCCGTGGTCGATCCCGTCCATGCCGCAGCCCACGTGGTGCGACGTGCCCTCGGCGGCGATGACCACGGGCTCGCCGCACTCGCGGCAGAGCATCTCCTCGGGCTCGGCCGATACGGCGGCGAGGTGCGCGCGCAAGCGGCCCGCGACGCCCGGATCGTCCGCGACCAGGGCGTCGATGAAGTCGAGCAGCACGCCGGCCTGGGTCGCCGCGGCCCAGCCCTGTGCCGCGGCGACGGGCTGCAGGAGCGCTTCAGCTGGTACTGGCTTCGCCTCGCCCACGGCCAGTCGTTCCGTGAGCCAGTGATCACAGTCTAGCCACGCCACCGTCTCGCGCCGGCCCAGGTCGAGCACGTGCGCGCCCCCACCATAGGCGTCCAGCAGAGGTTTGGAGGCGGAAAGGACCCAGCGGAATCCCCACAAGCCGGTGAGGTCGAACACCTCGGCACAGCACAGAGCGAAGGCGATGATGTGCTCCGGCTCGCCGTTGTCGTCCGCGTGGAGCCAGAGCTGCGGCGCTTCGGGCGTGCCGCTCTCCGCAGCCTTGAAGCCGATGGTCTCGCCCGCTGCCTCCAGCTCATCGGCAATCTGGCGGTAGAAAGTCAGCGCCGGGGCGACGTTCGCGGCTAAGCCGATCGGGAGAACCGTGCTGAACTCGGTATAGTAGTCAGCCATTGCCGTGCTCCAGGAATGGCGAAGCCCGCCTCGGGGGCAGGCTCGCGGGGGAGGGTCGGGACGTCGCGGCTTCGAGGGTCGGCGCGTCAGGCCGTGTCCGCAGTGACTTGCGTGCCGTCGAGCGCGGTGGCCGTGATCCGGAAGCTGGCCGTCCCGTCCTCCTGGACGACACGGGTCACGATCAGCGCGGCGAGGTCGGCCTGGCGCAGCCGCCAGCGCTCAAGGCGCACCTCGTCGAGCAGGGTCCGCAGCTTGGCCTCGGCCGCGGGCAGCAGCGCCTCCCTCGCCCGCGCGTAGGCCGCCTCCTTCGCCCACTTCGCCTGCTGCTCGTCCGAGCCGCTGTCGCGGTCGTCGTCGGGGTGGTGGAAGTGCTCGACCAGCGCTTGCGCGACCCGTCCCACCCCGGCGCTCGCCGCCGCGACCAGGCCCGTGCTGTCCATCGGATCGCAGTCGCCCTCCATGGTGAAGGCGAGACCCGTCTCCGCGCTCCAGGTCCGCGCCGCCCCAGGCTGGCCGGAATGCTCGGGGCGTTCCCTGATCGTCGCCGTGATTGCCACGGACGCGGCGACGATCGTGATCCAGTCCTCTTGCCCGCAGCAGGCCGCCATCGCCTGCAGGGCCGCCTGGACCTGCTCGTGGTCGCCGCCCTCGTCCGCCCGCACCGTGGCGGACGCGCCGTCGGCGAAGGTCGCAGTCGCGTCCAGGCGCTCGAGCCGGGCGAGGCGGTCGTAGGCAGGGTAGCCGGTCCAGGCGGCGCTGCCGCGGACGAGGATTGCGGCTGGGTTCGCGGCGCTCTCGGCGAGCAGGGTGACGTTCGCCGACGCGATCTCGGACTGCGCCAGGCTCTCCTCGATGAGCACGAGCTGCGGGTCGTCGCTCGTCAGCGTGACGCGCGGCTGGTCGTCCCACTCGGGCCGGTAGCCCCAGCGTCGCAGGCGGATGGTCGCATCCGGCATCGGGATGCCCATCGCGCGCGCGGCCTTGGCCTGCTTGAACGCGAGCGCGTGCGTGGGGCGGGAGGCGATGTGGGCGTAGACGGCGCGGTGCGCCCGGTCGAGCAGCATGCGCGCGAACGGGTTGACGATCACCCAGTCGCGCGTGGGCAGCACGAGCCGCAGGTCCGGCGCGTCCACCACGTCGAAGCGCACCGACCATTCGGGCCCGTCTTCCTCGCGCACCAAGACGCGGTCTGCCGCGCGCTCGAACCGTGCCACGACCCCGTGGAAGTTGATGGGGTTGCAGCCGCGGCGCTCGAAGTCCCAGTGGCATGCCTCGTCGCGCATGACGCCGATCCGCACGCCGCCCCACGCGACCACGGCCTCGGCGCGGGCCAGGAAGTCGGCCTGCTCCACGGGCTTGCCGTCGAACGTCACCGCGAGCGGGAGATAGCGCGCCGCGTTGACCACGGCGTCGGCAACGCGTTCGCCCTCGGCCCCGAGCGGGACGGTGATCTCGGTGCCGTCGGGCGCCGTGGGATCGCTCAGGACGCAGGCCTCGGTCTCGCCGCGGAACACGGCGGCATCCAGGCTCACGCGCCGGCCGCGCGAGCGCACGAGGGCGCCGCGCGAGGCGACCGAGAAGAAGCCCATGCCGGCCGCGTTCTCGGCGACGTCGAGCCGCTCCTCCCAGCGGCTGTCGCCGAAGGTGAGCAGCACCTGGAAGTCGGCGACGCCCTGCCCGTCGTCACGGACCGTGAGCGAGCCGCCGCTGCCCTCGCATCCGCCGCGCACGTGCTCGACTGCGATGCTGCCCGCGCCGGCGCGGCGGGCGTTCTGGAACAGCTCCTGCAAGATCGTCGGGACGTCCTGGCGGAACAGCTCGTGGCTCTTGGCCAGCACCTTGGGGCCGACGGCGCCGCGGATGCGCTGGACGCCCTCGCCGGTCGCGGCCGGGACAGGGTGGTTCATGCGAGATCTCCTGAACAGGGGCGGCCGACGCCGGGGCGGGCCGGGATAGTGAGCGGCGTGGACGGATTGCGCGATGCGGCGTTCATGGCTCGCCCATCCGCCCGAGCACGGCC
>JAVVHH010000196.1:0-5835 GCA_032249615.1 Acetobacteraceae bacterium | reverse complement strand
ACTCACAACCCGAAGGGCGAGGCGACGGCGCTGGTGGTCGGCAAAGACGGCAAGGTCGAGAGCCGGGTCGTGGAGACCGACCGTGCGATCGGGGACGCCTGGCTGGTGACCAAGGGATTGAGCGGCGGCGACCGGGTCATCGTCCGGGGGGTGCAGTCGGTCAAGCCCGGCGACGAGGTCACCGCCCATGAGATCACGATCCCGGTGCCGGACCAGCCGGCCGGCGTCGCCCCGCAAGCGCAGCGCTAGAGCCCGGCCATGTCGCGCTTCTTCATCGATCGCCCGGTTTTCGCCTGGGTGCTGGCCATCGTCATCATGCTCGCGGGCATCGTCTCGATCCTGGAGCTGCCGATCGCCCAATACCCCTCCATTGCGCCCCCGGCGGTCTCGATCAGCGTCACTTATCCCGGCGCCTCGGCCGAAACGGTTCAGAGCACGGTCGTTCAGGTGATCGAACAGCAGCTCAGCGGTATCGACCACCTGCTGTATTTCTCGTCTGCCAGCAACAAAGACGGCAGCATCTCCATCACGCTCAATTTCGCGCAGGGCACCAATCCCGACATCGCCCAGGTGCAGGTGCAGAATAAGCTGCAGCTGGCGCAGCCGCGGCTGCCGCAGGCGGTGCAGCAGCAGGGCATCCGGGTCGCCAAGGCGACGAAGAACTTCCTGGTCGTGCTCGGGTTCGTCTCGACCGACGGCAAGCTGAACTCCGTGGACCTCAGCGATTTCATCGCGTCCACCGTGCAGGACCCGATCAGTCGCACGGCGGGCGTCGGCGATTACCAGCTATTCGGCTCCGAATACGCCATGCGCATCTGGCTGGATCCGGCGAAGCTGATCGATTACGCGATGACCCCCGGCGACGTCAGCGCGGCGATCCAGGCGCAGAACGTGCAAGTTGCGGCCGGCGAACTCGGTGGGCTGCCGGCCGTACCGAATCAGCAGCTCAACGCCACCATCATCGGCCCATCCTATCTGCAGACGCCCGAGCAGTTCGGCAACATCCTGCTCCGCGCGCAGCCGAATGGCGGCGAGGTGCGTCTGCGCGACGTCGCCCGGATCGAGCTGGGCGGCGAGACCTATTCGATCAGCACGAAATATAATGGCAAGCCTGCCTCGGCCATCGCGATCAAGCTGGCGAGCGGCGCCAACGCGCTTGATACCGTCAAGGCCGTGCGCGCGACGGTAGAGTCGCTGCGGCCCAATTTCCCCGAGGGCGTCGACGTGATCTACCCGTTCGACACCACGCCCTTCGTGCAGCTTTCGATCGAGGAGGTGGTCAAGACGCTCGCCATCGCGGTCGTTCTCGTCTTCCTAATAATGTATCTGTTTCTGCAGAACCTCCGCGCGACGCTGATCCCCACCATCGCGGTGCCCGTGGTCCTGCTCGGCACCTGCGCGGTGCTGCTCGCGGCCGGTTACTCGATCAACAGCCTCACCCTGTTCGGCATGGTTCTGGCCATCGGCTTGCTCGTCGACGACGCGATCGTGGTGGTCGAGAACGTCGAGCGCGTGATGCGCGAGGAGCAGCTACCGCCGCGCGAGGCCACCCGCCGATCGATGGACGAGATCTCCGGCGCGCTGGTCGGCATCGCGCTCGTGCTGACGGCGGTGTTCCTGCCGATGTCGTTCTTCAGCGGCTCAACCGGCGTGATCTACCGCCAGTTTTCCATTACCATCGTCAGCTCGATGGTCCTATCGGTGACGGTCGCGCTGATCTTTACCCCGGCGCTGTGCGCGACGATCCTCAAGCCGGGCCACGACGGCCAGAGGCGCGGCTTCTTCGGCTGGTTCAACCGGACGTTCGATGCGGGCAACCGACGCTACATCGGCGCGGTCAACCGGGTGATCGGCCATCCGGTCATCTCCCTCCTGGTGTTCGGCGGTATCGTCGCCGTTCTGGTTATCGTGTTCCTGCGGATTCCGGGCGGTTTCTTGCCGGATGAGGACCAGGGTGTCCTCTTCATCCAAGTCACGGGGCCGCCGGGCGCCACGGCGACCCGGACGCAGGCCGTGCTCGACGAGGTGGCCGATTATTTCCGCCACGACGAGGCCAGCAACGTGGCGGGTGTTCTCGAGGTGACCGGGTTCAGCTTCGGCGGCCAGGGGCAAAACTCCGGCCTCGCCTTCGTCAAGCTGACCGACTGGAGCAAGCGACCCGGGGAAAAGAATACGGTGCAATCGATCGCCACCCGCGCGCAGCAGCGGTTCGGCCAGATCAAAGACGCCAAGGTGTTCGCGTTCGCGCCGCCCGCGGTGCTCGAGCTGGGCAACGCGACGGGGTTCGATTTCGAGTTGCAGGACCGCGACAACCAGGGGCACGCGGCCCTCATGGCGGCGCGCAACCAGTTGCTCGCGGAGGCGGCGAAGGACAAGCGCCTGATGGCGGTTCGGCCGAACGGGCTCAACGACGAACCGCAATACTCGATCCGGATCGACCGGGAGAAGGCGAGCGCCCAAAGCCTCAGCCTGGCGGCGATCAACACGACGCTCTCGGCCGCCTGGGGCTCGGCCTATGTGAACGACTTCATCGACCGAGGCCGGGTCAAGCGGGTGTACATTCAGGGTGAGGCCGCCTCGCGCATGCTGCCTCATGAGTTGGACAGCTGGTACGTGCGCAACACGCTGAACCAGATGGTACGGTTCTCGTCGTTCGCGACGGGACAGTGGACGTACGGATCGCCCAAGCTCGAGCGCTACGATGGGCTGCCCTCGGTCGAGATCCTGGGCGAGCCGGCTCCCGGCCTGAGCAGCGGCACCGCGCTCGAAGCGATGGCCGAGCTGGCGAAGAAGCTGCCCAAAGGCTTCGGCTATGAATGGACCGGGCTCTCGTATGAGGAGCAGGCGGCGGGATCGCAGACGACGGTGCTGTACGCCGGGTCGCTGGTCGTCGTGTTTCTTTGCCTGGCGGCGCTCTATGAGAGTTGGTCGATCCCGGTCGCGGTTCTGCTGGTGGTACCCCTCGGCGTCGTCGGCGCCGTGCTGGCGACCGCGGTCCGCGGTCTGAACAACGACGTCTACTTTCAGGTCGGGCTGCTGACCACGATCGGCTTGGCGTCGAAGAACGCCATCCTGATCGTGGAGTTTGCGAAGGCGAATTTCGATGCCGGGATGGGTCTCGTCGAAGCTGCCACTCTGGCGGCGCGGGAGCGGTTGCGCCCGATCCTGATGACCTCGATTGCCTTCATCCTGGGCGTCGCACCGCTGGCGATTGCGACCGGCGCGGGGTCGGGAGGCCAGAACGCGATCGGCACCGGCGTCGTCGGCGGCATGCTCTCCGCGACGGTGCTGGCCATCTTCCTGGTCCCCCTCTTCTTCGTCGCCATCCTTCGAATGTTCGGGGTGAAATCCAAGACCGCCTCAAAAGAGCGAGCCCGCGCCACCATGGATGCGGCGCAATGAGACGGTGGCTCGCCTGCTCGCTGGCCGCTGGGCTGCTCGGGGGCTGCTCGCTCATTCCGGACTACTTTCGCCCCGCTCTGCCGGTCTCGCCCACCTACCCGACCGGTTCCGCCTACACGGACGCGACGCTCACGCCGCAGCAGGCGATGCGCTCGGCCGACGCCATCGGCTGGCGTGAGTTCTTTCCGGACCGGCGTTTGCAGGCGCTGATCGGCATCGCGATTACCAACAACCGCAACCTGCGCATCGCCGCGCTCAATGTCGCGAAGGCCCAAGCCCAGTTCCGCGTGCAGCGCGCCGACCTGTTTCCGCACATCAGCCTGTCGGGCATCGGCGAATACGGCACGCTCCCCGAGCGCACCTCCATCACCAGCAGCGGCGGGGGAGGTTCTGCCTCCGGTGCAGCCGCGAGCGGGGTCGCTCCCGCATCGAGTGCGGTCGCTTCCTCGCCCACGAGCGTGGTGACGACGGGCGGGCAGCACATCTCCTACCGCTACTACAATGTCGGCCTCGGCTTCGCTTCCTATGAGCTCGACCTGTTCGGGCGGCTGCGGAGCCTCTCGGCCGAAGCGTTCGAGCAATATCTCGCCTCGGCGGAAACCGCGCGCAGCACGCAAATCAGCCTGATCGCCGAGGTGGCAAGCGCTTACCTCTCCACACTCGCCGACGACGAGCTGCTCAAGATCACCCAGGATACCGTCAAAAGCGAGCAATCGGCCTACGACCTGACGAACACGCTCTTCAAGGGCGGTGCGACGACGCTACTGAGTGTTCGTCAAGCCGAGACGGCGCTCGAGTCGGCTCGGGCGAACCTGTCATTGTATACGCGCCAGCGTGCACAAGGCGAGAATGCGCTCGTGCTGCTGCTCGGGCAGCCGATGCCGGCGGACCTCCCGCCGGGTCGTAGCCTGGATGAACAGGACTTCTTGGGTAATCTGCGGGCCGGTCTGCCGTCGGATCTGCTTTTGCGCCGCCCCGACATCATCTCGGCCGAACACAATCTGTTGGCCGCCAACGCGAGCATTGGGGCGGCCCGCGCTGCCTTTTTCCCGTCCATCACGTTGACGACCAGCGGCGGCGTTGCGGGCAGCCAGCTCAGCCGCCTCTTCACCGGTGCGGGCCTGACCTGGAGCTTCTCGCCGCAGCTCAACCTCCCGATCTTCACCGCCGGACAGAACGCCGCCAATCTCGACCTGGCGAAGATCCAGACGAACGTGCAGGTCGCGCAATATGAGCAGACGATCCAGACCGCTTTTCGCGAGGTGGCGGACGCGCTTGCCGGGCGGGCGACCTATGTCGATCAGGTCCAGTCGCAACGTCGCCTCGTCGACGCGGCGGCCGACAGCCTGCGGCTATCGCTGATGCGGTTCCGCGCTGGAGTCGATTCGTTCCTGCCGGTTCTGCAAGCGCAGCAGACCCTCTACCCCGCGCAACAAACGCTGCTCAGCCTCAAGCAAGCTCAGCTGACCAACCTCGTTAACTTCTACAAGGCGCTCGGCGGCGGCCTGACCGATGTGAGCGCCGGGCAGGTGCCGAGCGGCTGATTACCGGGCGTCCGCAGACAGGCCGCCTCAATCCCACACTGCGGACATCCGAGCTACCCGCGCGGTAAGCCCGGTCTGTGCATGCAAGACGGAGAGCAGCGCCGCCATAGTCGCTTGGCGATGAGGAGCGCTGCTCCGCTCAGGTTCCGCGGTCGTGATCGTGATCAGGACGGGCGCGTAGTCGGCTCCAAGCAGACTGTCTTGAGCCTGAGCGAGCCGTTGCTGCAGTCCGCTCGCGAACTGGACACCGTTGACCCAGCTCGCATAGGCGGTGAGCCGGTCGGGCTCGCTGGTTTGAACCACGGTCCAATGCCCGGCTCCGTCAGGAAGATCGACCGGCAAGATGGTCGCGTTCTCCGCCCCGATCTCCTGCGTGATGCTTCGCCGTTCAACGATCATCGCGCTCGAGGTCGACCGGGCTGGAAATGCCTGCACGGTCTCCGTGAAGGTGTGGTCTGCGCAGACGAGACTGAAGACCTTTCGCGCGGGTGCTTCTGAGTTGGGCGAGGGAGTCGCGACACAGCCAGCCGGCATTACGATCGGGTTCACCTCGACCAGCTTCGGCGACGTGAGCCGAGTGTCGATGGCGGTGGCCAGCGCCGGGCCGAGCCCCGCGAGCATGAGCGTGAGCGCGAGACACCAGCCCGGCGGAGCCGCGAGCCGCGGTGCGGGCGGCGCTTTGATCGGACCTTCGGTGGCCAAACCGTCCCGGAACGCGTGCCCGCCAGCGATCAGCAGCAACATGACGACGGAGAAGAATAGCCAGCCATAGATGATGTGGTCCGCTGCAGCGGCCTCCGCGCTCCCGAGGATCTGCCCCAGGACCACGATCCCGAGCGCGCGAAACCCGTTCGCGATCACCGGGACGACGAGCGAAGCCGCGATGAAC
>JAVVHH010000195.1:0-5897 GCA_032249615.1 Acetobacteraceae bacterium | reverse complement strand
ACCCGGCCCGCGTGATCGGGCTTCAGCTTGGAAAGTACGACGGCAACGGTCTGCGGGTATTCGTTTTTGAGATAGTTCGCCAGAACCGCCTCGTTCACGTTGCCGAGCTTGTCCCACATGGTCCGACCAGCGGGCCCACGGATCTCTTCCATGATCTGGTGCGCGCGATCTTTCGGCAGAGTCTGCTGTAAAAGGAGCTCGGTCGCCTCGAACGAGCCCATGACGTTGCCTTGCAAACCGATCCCGTCGGCAAACTCGTTGCAAAGCCGTTCCACGACTTCGGCCCGGACCGTGCCCAGCATGGCCATTGCACTCGAAATCTCCCGGATTTCGTCCTCGTGCAACAAGGCCATCAGCTTCGAACTGTGCTGAGGGCTCAAAGCCAGCATCAGCACGGCTACTTTCTGCCGGCCCTGCATGGCCGGCAATGCAACGGCAGAGGTCATCAGTTGACCTCCGTCAGCCAGTTGCGCAGCATGGCGACGCTGTCCTCAGTTCGCTGTTCGATCAAAGCAGCAACCCGCTTCATCGACGCCATCCTCATCTCTCCCTCGACGTTCGCGACACGGACCATTTCGTCGCTTTCGTCGGTCAAACTGGCGGTGGAACCTGCTGCTGCCGACAGGGCGTCAGCCTGGCCGGTGGCTTCGATCGGTGGCGGCGCGGCGGCAACGGACAGCCGCAGAGCCATCGGGCGGAGAACGAAGAGCAGCGCGGCCAGCACGGCGAGTGCGACGAAGCCGTTGCCGCCGATCCGATAGAGGTCGGACTTGTCGAAGCGCGACCAGAAGGTGGGCGGCGCGGCCTCGATGCCGGCCTCCGCTTCCGCAAAGCGCATGGACACGACGTCGACATGGTCTCCCCTGGCTTCATTGAAGCCGATCGCGCCACGAACCAGGATCGCGATGCGCTCCAGTTCGGTCGCGGGGCGTTCGGTCCATGTGGTGGTGCCGTCCGCGTTGCGCGCCGTCACTCCGTCGACCATGACCGCGAGGCTGACCCGGTGTATTTGCGGCTGCTCCCGGACCAGAGTGCGAACTGTCTTGCTTATCTCGTAGTTCGTGGTCTCGTCTTGCTTCTGCTCTTGCGACCCAGCGGGTTGAGAACCGGCGTCGGCGTTGGGAAGATTGTTCTGCACGGAAACGTTGTTTTGCGCTTCGGTATTCCGGCTGTTGTTGGTGCTGTTCTGCTGGCTCCGGACGACCTGTCCGTCCGGATCGAACTTTTCTTGGGTCTCATGGACTTGATCAAAATCGAACTCGACGGCCGCTTCGGCGCGGACGTGGCCTGCACCAACACTACGCTCGAGCATTTCTTCCACTGCCCGGGACAGCCGCAGCTCCGCTCCGCGCTTGAGCTCTTCGCCAGTCTGAGCGGCAGCGGCAGGGCCGGTCGGACGGCCTGCCCGGGACAGCAGATTGCCGCGGCTGTCGACCATGGAGATGTTCTGGGGATGCAGGCCAGGCACGGCGGCAGAGATCAAATTCAAGATCGCTTGGACACCTTCGCTGTCGAGGCGGGCAGCTCCGGCCATGGTGAGCACGACGCTCGCCTGAGCCTCCTGCCGTTCCCGGGCAAAAGGTTCGCGCCGGGGCAGCACGAGATGGACCCGGGCCGCGCGCACGCCTTGGATCGCCCGGATCGTCCGCGACAGCTCGCCTTCCATGGCGCGAGTTTGCGCGATGCCCTGCTGGAAGTTGTTGGCGGTCAGCCCATCGGACCGATCGAAAATCTCGTAACCAATCGAGCCACCGGAGGGGAGGCCCTCCTTGGCAAGCAAGAGGCGGGCGCGGTCGACCTGATCACCCGGCACGAGAACCCGGCTGCCGCCCGCCTCCAATCTATGGCCGATATGAGCTTTTTCGAGCTGGTCGACGACCTGACCCGCCTCGCGCAAGTCTAGGTCGGCATACAGCAGTGCCATCGGCCCCTCATCGCTTCGCATGGCGAGATAGGAGAGAAGCCCGAAACACAGCATCGCGACCGCCCCCATCGCGCCTAATCGGACGGGACCCAGTGAGCGAAGACCAGCGATCAAAGAGGCCATTGCTCGATCCCATTTTGCAACCGTGCCATAGCCCCATTTTGATCGGACCAGGTTAATTAGCGGTTAAGCGCTCGGCAGAAACTGCCTACTCAGGTCAGAAACCAAGTTCCGAGATAGGCGATCGCAACCCACAGCGGCACCGACAGAAGTATCCCGAACAAAAGCCCGCGGATACCCGCGCTCTGATCGGCATCTTCTTCGAAGTCGATCAGTGTTGCCGCTTCGTTCGTGCGAAGGAGCGGGATCAGCGCGGGGCTTACTTCGCTGGAGCGGCCGGGCCGGCGACGGTCGCTGACGCCAACGTCAGTCCCAGCTGCCGCGGACGGTTTCGCTTCGACAATAGCGGTCATGTCACGATCTCCACTCACGTCGGCATGATCCGGCTGCCGGGTCCGTGGACTGACGTTAGAAGCGAAAAGTTAACGCTCTCTGAATCCGCACTGGTGTTCGATTTGTAATCCTCTTTCTGACTATTGCTCGGCTCATGAGTTGGGCGTGACGACGGATTGGATCGTGCCAACGTCTGATTGCAACGAACCCATGACCGCATTGACCGTCGTGCCGCTACGCTGCATGCCTGTTACCGTGCCGGTGATCGTGGTGGGGATGCCGGTCCCACTGCGGTCCGACACCATCACCTGATAAGCTCCGTCAGGAACCCGGTTGCCGTCGCTATCCTGACCGTTCCAGGACCAGTCGTTGTTGCCGGACGCAGCCGAAACGTTGGTTTGAAGAATCTTCTGGCCGGATGCCGACGTGATCGTGACCGTGACAGGCTCGGCCGACGAGGCCGAGAAGTGCAGGAGCGACGAGCCATTTTGCAAGGTCAGATGATCGTTCGTCACCGTGATCTGCTTGCCGATCAGCGACGATGATTGCAGCACCGTGTTACTCTGTGTTGCCGTGATGAGGTTCGTAAGATTTGAGTTCGTGTTGATCTGTTGCTCCACGCTTGCGTATTGGACCAACTGGCTCGTGAATGCGTTTGTATCCATCGGGCTGGTCGGATCCTGATTCTGCAACTGAGTCATCAGAAGAGTCAGAAAGCTATTCAGGTTGCCGCTGAGCGAGCCCAAAGCTGAGTTGGAGGCCGCCGTTTTGGTCGTCGAAGCCGCCGCACTGCCGGCAGCGGTGGTTGCTGAAACTGTCATGGGGGTGCTCCTCAGGCGGTGATGTCGATACCGATGCGGTACGTGTTCGGACGTGCGATGGAGGCGATCTGGCCATCCGGCTCGCTGGGGCCCTGATTGTCGTAGGCGTGGCCCTGGCGGTGTGATTCCTGGCCTTGGGCGCCGTTACCGCCGTCGTTGCCGTTCAGGGTGCCGGCGGGAAGCGCGGTGGCTCCCGTCGTCTGCGGGGCGAGGCTGAAGTCGATCGTACGGCCTTGCGGCGGGATCCCGGCGCTGTCCAGTGCCTGTTGGAGCTGTGACTGGTCATGCACGAGGCGCGAGAGGGTTTCTGGCCGTTCGACGACAAGCTGGATCCTGGCCGGACCTTGGCTGGAGCGTTCGATCCTGACGTCGACCCGGCCCAGCTCCACCGGGGTTATCTGAATCGTCGTCACATGCGGCGTGGTCGGTCCGGCCTGGTTCGGCCCGCTCAGCACCACCTTGATCGGCTCTACGAGAGCTTGCGCAACCTGTGCGGCCGGCGAGGGGATCGGCGAGTCTGGCTGATTGGCACGGGTTGGGGTGCTTGGCGCTGCAACGCTTGCGGCCGGGCTCGGGGCTGGGTTCGGCGTCGGTGGTGGCAGGTCTGCGACAGGCAGCGCGGCGGCGAACTCGGACGCCGGCTTGGACGCGTCCGAGAGCGCGATTGTCGTCTCGGGCCGGGTCGTGCGCGCGGACTCGAGACCGAGCCGGGTCGGAGCGGCGGCCTGGCCCTTGTTCGGCGGGACCGGCGCTTGTTGAGGCGGCGCCTGCGCCGCGGGTGCGACCGACAGAGCGAGAGCCGCCGGAGCGACGAGGTCGTCGTGACTCGCCGTGGTTTCCGGCCCGGCGCCCGGGGGGTGGCGCTCAGCAACCGGTTCGTTGCCCTCGCGCTCGGTATCGACCGACAATCCGGCTTGCGTCGCCGCAGCGGCCTGTCCGCTCACCCGGGACGCCGTGACCGGCTCGGTCCCCAGCGTCAAACCGGAGTCCGCGCTCGCTTTCGATGGGGAAGCGGCTGGCCCGGCTGTTGCCGCGGACGACGCCGTGGCCGGCACTTTGGCGATACCTGCCGAGCCATCGCCGGCGCTCGGCTTGGTGGGCGGCGCGATGGCCGCGGCGGCAAGCGGCGGCGAAGGCGGGGGCAGCGGCTGCTGAATGAGCGCAGCGGGGAAGACCGGCGCCGCGAGCTCGGATTCGCTGCTGTCGCCAGGCTCGCTCTTCTTGTCAGTCGCTCGTTGATCAGCTTCGGTAAGCCCCGCCTTACTGGGCGGCGCGGGCATCGTGAGCGTGGCTGATACGGGCTGCGGTGCGGGCAGGGAGAGAGAAGCGGGCGGTGTCGGTATGGCTACGGCAGCACCGGGTTGATCTGGGGTCGACGCAATCGGGGTTGCCTGGCCAGGATCGAGCTCTGGCCCAATTGCCGCCGCAACCGCCTGGGCGGGCTGTCCGAGTTGATCCAGCAGCGAAGCGAACGCGCCGGGCGCCGAGATGCCAAGCCGGGTCGATACGGCCCTGCCGACGCCCCCGGGGGGGAGCGGTGCCGCGCTGGTCGCAGAGGGTGCCGGAAGGGCGGAGTTGGCCATGAGCGACATAAGAGCAAGGAGCGGGCCAACGCTCGCATCCAACGAATCCAGCGATGGCGCCGTGCGGGGCTCGGCAGAATCTGCCGGGTCGCGGCGGTATGCTCGGCTGTTTTAGCCGGGTCGCTCGAGTGGAAAAGGCCGGATTTCCGGGCGTCTGATGGTGGCACGGAAGATGCGAGGAGGTTGGGACCATCACTAGGACCCAACATGTCGATCTTTGGTGCCATGACGACGGCCATCGCTGGCCTTTCTGCGCAGTCTACCGCGTTCAGCAACGTCGGCGACAACCTCGCCAATACACAGACGGTCGGATACAAGAGCGTCGATACGACCTTCGACAACTACATCACGGTCAGCACGGCGACGATCAACGAATCCGGCACGGTCGTAGCACGGCCGCAATACAACAACTAGCTTCAGGGCTCGATCACGGCCGCGAGCAGCCCGCTCTCACTGGCGATTTCCGGACCCGGCTACTTTCCGGTCAGCAACCAGAACGGCACGGTCGGCGGAAGCCCGACGTTCGACAGCCGCCAGCTCTACACGCGCGCCGGCGACTTCAAGCTCGATTCGAGCGGGTATCTCGTCAACAGCTCGGGCAATTTCCTGAACGGCTGGCCCGCTGACGCCAGCGGAAACATCGACCAGACGAAACTGACGCAGTTGCAGGTCGGCCAAAGCGGCTTCGCCCCGGTCCCGACATCGTCGGCCACAATCGCCGCCAATCTTCCGGCGACACCGACCGGCACGACGTCGTATACGACAGAACTGCCCATCGTCGATGCGCAGGGCACGCCGCGAAACCTTGAGCTCACCTGGACCAAGGACCCCACCGCGCCCAATGCTTGGTCGTTGGACATTGCACAGCAGGGCGCAACGTCGCCGATCGCCACAGTCGCGGCCACTTTCGGATCCGGTGGGAACCCGAACGCTCCGGCCGGCACATTAGGCTCCATTACCACGACCGGTGGCACCGCGACGACGAGCACCTTCGCGCAGGGGCAGAATGCAACGATCTCGCTGAACGTCGATTACGGCCTGGGCTCGCAGCCGATCAGCCTCAATCTTGGGAAATTCGGCGGCACGGACGGTGTGACGCAGTTCGCCGGCAGCACG
>JAVVHH010000194.1:0-5924 GCA_032249615.1 Acetobacteraceae bacterium | reverse complement strand
GCGCGTACCGCCGTCCCAACGCCCGCGCCGCCCACTCCGACACCACCCGCGCCTCCGACGCCGAAGCCCCAGCCGCTTGAGGAGACGCCTCCACCGCCTCCGCCCCCCCCTCCACCGCCTGCCCCGGCGGTCGTCCAGCCGCCGCCTCCGACGCCGCCCCTGCCCACACCGCCGCCCCGGCCCGCGCCGACGCCGGCCGAGACGCTGCCACTGCCGCCCCCGCCACCGGTCCCGCCGCCGCCCGTCCCGACGCCGCCACGGGCGCAGCCGGCGCCCCCAGCCCCGCCGTTGCCCCTGCCGCCGCCGCCCGCCCCGCCGCCAGCCGTTTCGGCGCCCGTGACGGTCGCCCCCGCGCCGCTCCCAGCGGCCGAGGCGCCGCTGCCCGTGCCGCCCGTGCCGCCGCCACCCGCGCCGGCGCCCGCCAAACCCGCACCGCAGGCCGCGCCGGCGCCGCCGAAGCCGGAGCCGCGGCCGCCAGCGCCGCGCCCGGCCCCCGAGCGCCCGGGGCCGACGCAGCAGACGACCAGCACCACCACGCAGCAGAACCCGACGCGCAACACCGCCGACAACAGCCGGACGCTCGAGGCGACGCTGGAGCGGCTGCGTTCGCTGCAGGCGCAGACCAAGGCGCCGACCCACGCTTACAATCCGCCGCTCCCGAATGGCGTCGACAACGCCAAACTATCCGGCGCCGACCGGGGCGCGATCGGCGACCGCATCCGCGAATGCTGGACGCGCGACGCCGGGGCGCGCGATGCCGACAAGATGTCGGCCGTGCTGCAAGTCGTGACGGACGGCGGCGGCACGGTGCGGGAGGTGAAGATCATCCAGCCCGGCCAGGGGCCCGGCGGCGTCGCCTTCGCCGAGCGCGCCCGGCGGGCCGCTCTGGACCCGCAGTGCAACCCCATCCCCCTGCCCAAGGCGCTGCTCGGACAGACCCACACCTTTGAGATAAACTTCAAACCATGACGCGTCTCCCGCCCTTTCCCAAAACTGCGGAGAAGAGAAACGCGCCGACCGGAGTTGACCATGAACGATAGTCTTGGCCCGCTGGGCCGCCGCTCCGTCCTGCTTGGCGCCGGCATCGCCGCCGTCCCGCTGCTCGCGCGCGCCCAGAGCGCGGCCGGCAACACGCAGATCACGGTCGACCGTGCCCGCACGGCCCCCATCCCGATTGCGATCCCGTCGCTGGCCGGAACGCCGCTGGGCGCGCAGATCGCCGACGTCATCAGCAACGATCTGGGCCGCTCCGGCCTGTTCCGCCCCATCGGCGCGGCCGCGCAGATCGGCGCCAACGATGCCGGAGACACGCCGAACTTCCAGAACTGGAAGGCCGTCGGCGCGCAAGCGCTCGTCACCGGCAAGGTCGAAGGCGGCGGCAGCAACGTCCGCGTCGAGTTCCGCCTGTGGGACGTGCTGCCGGGGCAGCAGATCCAGGGCACCGCTTACACGACGACGTCGACCAATTGGCGCCGGATCGCGCACATCATAAGCGATGTGATTTACGAACGGCTGCTGGGCGAAAAGGGCTATTTCGACACGCGGATCGTCTACGTCGCTAGCAGCGGCCCCCGCGTAAAACGGATCAAGCGCCTGGCGATCATGGACCAAGACAGCGAGAACAACCGCTTTCTCACCGACGGCAGCTGGCTCGTGCTCACCCCGCGCTTCCACCCGACGCGGGACCAGATCGTCTACATGTCCTACTACAACAATCGCCCGCGGGTCTGGACGTTCGACCTCGGCTCCGGGCGCCAGACCGTCCTCGGCGACTTCGACGGGATGACGTTCGCCCCGCGTTACGCGCCGGATGGCAACACCATCATCATGTCGGTGGCACGCGGCGCCGGGTCGGACATCGTGACAGTGGGGACCGGGGGAGGGCGGCCGCGCGCGCTGACCAATTCGGGCGCGATCGACACCAGCCCGTGCTACAGCCCCGATGGCAGCCAGATCGTCTTCAACTCCGACCGCGGCGGCGACCAGCAACTCTACATCATGGGCGCCGGCGGCGGTTCCGCGCGCCGGATCTCCTACGGCAAGGGCCGCTATGCCACGCCGGTCTGGTCGCCGCGCGGTGACCTGATTGCGTTCACGCGGCTTGGCGCCGAGGGCTTCGCAATCGGCGTCATGCGGCCCGATGGGTCGGGCGAGCGCATCCTGTCCGAGAGCTTCGACGTCGAGGGGCCGACCTTTTGCCCAAACGGGCGCGTGCTGATGTTTTTCCGCGAAGCCGCAGGAGGCGCCGGCTCGCGCCTAGTCTCCATCGACATCACCGGCTTCAACGAACGGGTGGTCCCGACGCCGACGGATGCCTCCGCGCCGGCCTGGTCACCGCTTCTCGCTTGATCCGGCTCACCTTGACCCGGCCCCAGCCGCGGCGTATCGCGCGAACAGGACGTAACGGAATGCTCTCATGAATCACAAAGCGATCGGGTTTCTCGCCGCACTTGCCCTCCTGGGCGCCTGCGCAGACAACAATGGCGCGAGCACCGGGGCTGCGACCGGAAGCGGCGCCAGCGCCTCGGGCGTCGGCGGCGCCGTGCCGGGCAGCCAGCAAGATCTCGTGGCCAATGTCGGCGACCGCGTCTTCTTCGGCTACGACCAGAGCACGCTGAGCAGCGACGCGAGGGCGACGCTCGATCGGCAGGCGCAGTGGTTGCAGCGGTATCCGCAAGTCACCATCCAGGAGGCGGGCAACACCGACGAGCGCGGCACCGAGGAATACAACCTCGCTCTCGGTCAGCGCCGGGCCAATGCCGCGCGCGACTACCTGGTCGCCCAGGGCGTGAGCGGTTCGCGCATCCACACGATCAGCTACGGGAAAGAGCGGCCGTCTGCGCTAGGGTCCGATGAGCAGGCCTACGCTCAGAACCGGAACGCGATCACTTCCGTCCAGTAAGCCGGCTGCCGCGATGCGCTTGGTTACATTTGCCGTTCTCCTGGGTTGCGCGTTTGGCTCTCTGGCGAGCCCGGCGCGCGCCCAGGTGGATTCGCGCGAAGGCATCATGCTGCAGAACCAGATCCTGGAGCTGCGGCGCGACTTGCAGGCGATGCAGCAGCAGCGCGGCGCAGGCGGATCATCTTATGGCGCACCGAGCTATGCCGGGCAGGCAAGCGGCGCGAATGGGCTCGAGGCACAGCTGCTCGACCGCGTGCAGACCCTCGAGGATCAGGTGCGCCGGCTTCGCGGCGAGATCGACGAGCAATCGAACGCGCTGCGCCGGGCCCAGGAGAGCCTGTCCAAACAGATCGACGATCTGAACTTCCGGGCGGCAAATCCCGGAGCGGGCACAACGCCGAGCAGTTCCACCCAGCAACTCACGCCGCGGTCGACCGCCCAGATCGATGCCACCCCACCGGCTGCAACCCCGAAGCGGACACCTGAACTGGCGCTGCAGGAGGGCAACGCCGCCTTGGCACGGCGCGACTACCCCGCCGCGGAGGCCGCCGCCCGCGAGGTGCTTACCGTGCGCAAATCGGCCCGAGCCGGCGACGCCAACTTCTTGCTGGCCCAGTCGCTGATGGGCGAGCACAATTACCAAGGGGCGGCCGTCGCCTATGACGACGCTTACAACGCCAGCAAGACCGGCTCCCGCGCGCCGGATGCACTGCTGGGGCTCGCCAATGCCCTGATCGGGCTGAACGACCGCAACGCGTCCTGCGCGACGCTTGACAAGCTGCGGCGCGAGTTCCCGACGCTCCGCGCCGCCGTGCGCGAAACGGCGGCGACGCTGCGGGCGCGTAACGGCTGTAGCTGAAGCCGGGTCGGCCGGCTGCGCGATGAGCGAGCCGGCTGTGCCTATTTCACCCGAGGAATTCGCGGCCCTCATGCAGCCGCTCGAGCCGTTCGGCAGCGAGCGCCGCCTCGTTGTGGCGGTCTCCGGCGGCGCGGACAGCATGGCCCTGGCGTTGCTGCTCTCCCGTTGGGGCCGCCCCCGGGCCGCCATCGTGGACCACGGGTTGCGCGCGGAATCCGCAGAAGAGGCCGCGGCGACCGCCACGCGATTGGCGGGGCTCGGCATCCCCGCGAGGATCGCCCGGGCGTCACTGGCGGCAGGGCCGGCGCAGTCCGAGCGCGCCCGGGTCGCGCGCTATGGATTGCTGTTCGCGATCTGCCGGGAGGCGGGGCTGCCCGACCTCGCCGTCGCGCATCACGCGGGGGACCAGTCAGAAACCATCCGCATGCGGCTCGACGCCGGAAGCGGGGCGCTGGGGCTGGGGGGGATGGTGGCGTCGTCCTTCCGCAATGAGGCCCGGCTCATCCGACCCTTGCTGGGGGTCGACCCGGCGCGCCTACGCGCCACGCTGCGGCAGGCAAGCGTCCCTTGGGTCGAGGATCCCGGCAATTGCGATCCGCGCACGGCTCGGGGCTTGCTGCGAGCCACGATGGGCGCGGCGGAGCGGGTGGCGGCGCTGGCCGTGGCGGACCACGGCGCGAAGGAGCGGCAAGCCATCCTGCGCGAGGTTGCTGCCGAGCTGGCTTCCGTATGGCTGGCCCCGGAAGGTTTCGCCGTGATCCCCGACCGGCTCGGGCCGCACGCGCTTTCCGCGTTGCTGTGGACGATTTCCGGCCGACGCTATCCACCGCCGCGCGCGAGCCTGGCCCGCGGTCTCACGCCGCGAACGGTCGCAGGCGTCCTCCTGCGGCCAGCGGGCCGGCTCGGATCCGGAGTGTTGGTCACCCGCGAGCCAGCGGCCGTTCAGGCACCGATCGCGGCATGCGACGGGGCGGTATGGGACGGGCGTTTCCGGCTGCACGGGACCGTGCCGGCCGGCGTCTCGCTGGGCGCGTTGGGCGCCGACGCCCCGGCGTTCCGACGTCTCTCTCCGCTCCCCGCCGCTGTGCTGGCGACCTTGCCGGCGCTGCGTCGCGAGGACGCGCTGGTCGCTGTGCCGCATCTTGCCTTTCCTCGCGCGCGCCTATGCCCTAGCGTGCAAATCGATTTCTGGCCCGGGCGGCCGGCAACCTCCGCGCCGGGATCGTCGAAGCGTTAACCCCCTCTATCGTCGGGGGGTGTAGAGTAGTCGCGGGCACCTTATGTTGACGCTCAAGGCTGCCGCCAACCGGTAGCTAGTGGGACTGGATCGTTGGACGCACATGATGAGCAATTTCGGCCGTAACCTCGCGCTGTGGGTGATCATCGCCCTCCTGCTCGTGGTGTTGTTCAACCTCTTTCAGCCGGGCGGCAACACGCACGCTGCGACGCAGGTTGCGTATTCGGATTTCATCTCCGAAGTGAACGGCGGTCGCGTGCGCGACGTCGTCATCCAAGGCCGCACCGTCAGCGGCCAGCTGACGGACGGGCGCACCTTCCAGACCTACACCCCCGAGGACCCGGCCCTGGTGAGCCGGTTGACCGATAAGGGCGTGCGGGTGATCGCCAAGCCGGAGGAGAGCGATAACCCGCTGCTCCACTATCTGCTGAGCTGGTTCCCGATGCTCCTGCTGATCGGCGTCTGGGTGTTCTTCATGCGCCAGATGCAGTCCGGTGGTGGCCGGGCGATGGGGTTCGGCAAGTCTCGAGCCCGTATGCTGACTGAGAAGCAAGGCCGCGTAACGTTCGAGGACGTCGCCGGCATCGATGAAGCCAAGCAGGAACTGCAGGAGATCGTCGAGTTCCTGAAGGACCCGCAGTAGTTCCAGCGTCTCGGCGGCAAGATTCCGAAGGGCGTGTTGCTCGTCGGCCCGCCCGGCACCGGTAAGACGTTGCTGGCGCGCGCCATCGCCGGCGAAGCTAACGTGCCGTTCTTCACCATCTCGGGTTCGGACTTCGTCGAGATGTTCGTTGGCGTCGGCGCAAGCCGGGTGCGCGACATGTTCGAGCAGGGCAAGAAGAACGCGCCCTGCATCATCTTCATCGACGAAATCGACGCGGTCGGCCGCCATCGCGGCGCCGGCCTCGGCGGCGGCAACGACGAGC
>JAVVHH010000193.1:0-5934 GCA_032249615.1 Acetobacteraceae bacterium | reverse complement strand
GCTGCGGAGGTGGCGCGGATCGCGGCCGGCAGCGGCATGAGTGTGCGGGCATGGAACCGGTCGCCCCGGCAGGCACCGAATGTGGAGTTCGTCCCGCTCGAGCGCGTTCTGGCCGAGAGTCACGTGGTTTCGCTGCACCTGTTGCTGAACGATGAAACCCGCGGCTTCCTAGACGCTCGGCGGCTGGCGCTGCTGCGGCCGGGGGCGATCCTGGTGAACACGGCGCGCGGCGCGATCGTGGATGAGCCGGCCATGCTCGATGCGCTTCGGTCGGGGCGACTGGGCCATGCAGCGCTCGACGTGTTCGACACGGAGCCGCTGCCGCCGGGTCATGCGCTGACTCGGCTGGAGAACGTGACCCTCTCCGCCCACAGCGCCTTCCGCACGCCGGAAGCCAGCGAAAACCTCATCCGCCGCGCGCTCGACATCGCGTGCCAGGTTTCCGCCGGCGCGAGGTCTTGATACAACCCGCTGCATGCCCGCCTGGCGGAACTGGTAGACGCAGCGGACTTAAAATCCGACGTCCGTGACAGGGCTTGCCGGTTCGAGTCCGGCGGCGGGCAGGTTGCCGGGATCAGGGTCCCGAGTTTTTTTGTTCGCGCGTGCGAGATTATGCTTCGACAACCGTAATTGGCTGGAAGGCGCGGCCCTATTCTGGGCGGTCCAGCGAGGGCGGGCACTCCCATGCGAAAAGCGGCTGGGGGCGTGCTCTGGGGTGCACGGAGATGGACGATCAAGCCGGCCGCTCATACGGCGACATGCAAGGCACCGTGCGGCCGACGCGGCGGCGCGGGTGGGTCCGCCCGCTGTTGCTCTTGATCCTGGCGTTGCTGATCGCGGCCGGGCTCTGGTACGGGTGGCAGGCTTGGGAACGTAGCCGGCAGCCGACGCGGGCGTTCGCGCAACCGCCCCAATCGGTGGGCGCGGCCACGGTCGGGCGGACAGACATCCGGGTGCTGTTCAATGCGCTGGGCACGGTGACCTCGCTCGCCACCGTGACCGTCAAGACGCAGATCGCCGGCAAGATCACCGATATCGGGTTCACCGAGGGCCAGGTGGTGCAGAAGGGCGATTTCCTCGCGCAGATCGACCCACGCCCCTACCAAGTCGCGCTGGAGAACGCCCAAGGTGCGCTGGCGCGGGACCAGGCGCAGCTGCAGAACGCGCGCCTCGACCTCAAGCGGTATCAGACGCTGGTGGCGCAAGACAGCGCGTCGCGGCAGCAACGCGACACCCAGGCCGCGCTGGTGCGGCAATACGAGGGCACAATCCTGGTCGATCAGGCAGCGGTCGACTCCGCGCAGCTCAACCTCACATACTGCCGCATCGTCTCGCCGATCACCGGCAAGGTCGGCCTGCGCCAGGTCGATATCGGCAACTACGTGCAGCCGAGCGACGCGACCGGGCTGGTCGTGATCGCGCAGATCCACCCGATCAGCGTGGTGTACGCGCTGCCGGAGGACGATATCCCAGCGGTACAGAGGGCGATCCGCACTGGGCGGCCCGTGCCGACGGAGGCGTGGGACCGGGCGGACCGGGTCAAGCTCGAGGACGGTGCGCTCTCGAGCGTGGACAACCAGGTGGACGTCGCGACCGGCACGGTGAAGCTACGCTCCACCTTCGCCAACCCGGATGAGCTGCTGTTCCCGAACGAGTTCGTGAACGCCAAGCTTTTGGTCGACACGCTGAAGGACACAGTGGCCATCCCGACCGCTGCCGTGCAGCGGGGCGAGCCGGGCACATTCGTCTACCTGATCGACCCGGACAGCACGGTGCACGTGCAGAAGATCACGCTGGGGCCTGTCGACGGCGCCAATGTCGCCGTGCTGCAGGGGCTGAAGCCCGGCGACCGCATCGTCATCGATGGTGCCGACCGTCTGAAAGACGGGGCCAAGGTAATCGTGCCGCCGCCGGCAACCGCCCCGGCCGCGCCCGCTGCAGCCAACGACAACGCGGCCGCCGCGCCGCAGTCCGGCGACGCGGACGGGCCGGCGCACCGCGGTGGTGGGAGGCGACGGGGCGAGCGCACCCCGCAATGAACCCGTCCCGCCCGTTCATCCTGCGGCCGGTCGGCACGTCGTTGCTGATGGCGGCCATCCTGCTCGTGGGGGCGGTCGCCTACACCAAGCTGCCGCTATCGGCCCTGCCGGTGGTCGACTATCCGACCATCCAGGTGCAGACCTTCTACCCTGGCGCGAGCCCGGACGTGATGGCCTCGGCCGTTACCGCGCCGCTCGAGAAGAATTTTGGCCAGATGCCGGGGCTCAACCAGATGAGCAGCGGCAGTTCTGCCGGCGCCTCGGTCATCACGCTGCAGTTCAACCTCGACCTCAATTTGGACGTGGCCGAGCAGGAGGTGCAGGCGGCGATCAACGCGGCGGGCAACCTGCTGCCGTCAGACCTGCCGTCGCCGCCGATCTACAACAAGGTGAACCCGGCCGATGCGCCGGTGCTGACGCTTGCGGTCACCTCGAAGACGCTGCCGCTCACCGACGTGGAAGACTTGGTCGACACGCGGCTCGCGCAGAAGATCTCACAGCAGCCGGGCGTGGGCCTCGTCAGCATCAGCGGCGGGCAGCGGCCGGCGATTCGGCTGCAGCTCGACCCGCGCGCGCTCTCGGCGCACGGGCTTTCGATCGACGATGTGCGCACGACGGTGACGAACGAGAACGTCAACACGCCGAAGGGCGGGTTCGACGGGCCGCTGCGGGCGTCAACCATCAACGCCAATGACCAGATCACGACGACTCCGGGCTGGGAGAGCCTGGTGATCGCCTACCGCAACGGCGCCGCGGTGAAATTGTCCGACGTCGGCCGGGTCATCCGCGCGCCGCAGGACATCTACCTCGCTGCTTGGGCCAACCGGACCCCGGCGGTCGTGCTCAACATCCAGCGTCAGCCGGGCGCCAACGTCATCCAGGTGGTGGACGGCATCAAAAAGCTGCTGCCGCAGATCAAGGCGAGCCTGCCGGCTGCGCTGGACGTGCAGGTGCTGACCGACCGCACCGGCACCATCCGAGCTTCGGTCAGCGACGTGGAGTTCGAGCTCGGTCTGGCCGTGATGCTGGTCGTTCTGGTGATCTACCTGTTCCTGCGCAATGTTCCGGCCACAATCATTCCGAGCCTCTCGGTCCCGCTCTCGCTTGTCGGCACGCTGGCGGCGATGCACATGCTGAGCTTCAGCCTCGACAACCTGTCGCTGATGGCGCTCACGATCGCGACCGGCTTCGTGGTCGACGATGCGATCGTGATGATCGAGAACATCGCCCGTTTCATCGAGATGGGCGAACCGCCGATGCAGGCGGCGCTGAAGGGCGCCGAGCAGATCGGGTTCACGATCATCTCGCTGACCATCTCGTTGATCGCGGTCCTGATCCCGCTGCTGTTCATGGGCGACGTGGTCGGCCGGCTGTTCCACGAATTTGCGGTCACGTTGGCGGTGACGATCGTGAT
This sequence comes from Acetobacteraceae bacterium, assembly GCA_032249615.1. Taxonomy (GTDB): domain Bacteria; phylum Pseudomonadota; class Alphaproteobacteria; order Acetobacterales; family Acetobacteraceae; genus JAVVHH01. The sequence goes on along the minus strand of JAVVHH010000193.1, from coordinate 2,481 downwards.
CTCGGCGGTGGTCTCGTTGACGCTGGTGCCGATGATGTGCGCGCGGATCCTGCGGCCGAAGCGCGAGGAGCGGGACCGCAAGCCCACCCTGTTCCAGCGGATGACCGACCGCTACGGCGCGGCGCTGGACACCGTGCTCGACCATCCCTGGCTGACCCTGGCGCTGTTCCTGGCAACGATGGCGGTGACCGCCTTCCTCTACATAGGCATCCCGAAAGGGTTCTTTCCGACCCAGGACACCGGCGCCATCCAGGCGATCGCGATCGGGCCGCAGGACGCGTCGTTTGCGGCAACGGCGGAGCGGCAGCAAAAACTTGCCGACCTGATCCTGAAGGACCCGGCAGTCGAGAGCTTGACCAGCTTCATTGGCGTGGACGGCACCAACCAGACCCCGAACAGCGGCCGTTTCCTGATCAATTTGGAGGCGCAGGGCGGCAGGCCCGACGTGGAAACGGTGATCGACCGGATCCAGCGGCAGACCGCGCAGATGCCGCCGGGGACCGCGCTGTTCATGCAGCCGGTGCAGGACCTCACGGTCGACGCGACGGTAGGGCGCGGCCAGTACCGCCTGGTGCTGGAGAATCCGGAAACGTCGTTGCTCTACAGCTGGGTGCCGAAGCTGGTCGACGCGCTGCAGGCCCGGCCGGAGCTCGCGCACGTCACCAGCGACCTGGCGCCGAACGGGTCGACGCTCTCCCTAGTGATCGACCGCCCGACCGCCGCCCGCTTCGGCATCACGCCGGCGACGGTGGACAACGCGCTGTACGACGCGTTCGGCCAGCGGATCATCTCGACGATCTACGCGCAGAACAACCAGTACCGGGTCATCCTGGAGGCCGATCCGACGTTGCGCGAGCAGGGCGTGGCCGGGCTGTCGGCAATCTACCTGCCTTCCGCATTGTCCTCGACCGGCCAGGTGCCGCTCTCGGCCATCGTGCATGCGGAGGAGCATGCGGGCCCGCTGCTGATCTCGCATCTCGGCCAGTTCCCGGCGGCGACGGTCACGTTCGACGTGGCGCCGGGCTCCTCGCTCGGGGCCGCGGTGGACGCCGTCGAGCAGGTCGAGCGGCAGGTCGCGCTGCCAAAAAGCTTTGTCCCCGAATTCGACGGCTCGGCGGCGGCGTTCCAGTCCTCCCTGTCGAACGAGCTGTTCCTGCTGCTCGCCGCGATCGCGACCATGTACATCGTGCTCGGCGTTTTGTACGAGAGCTTCGTCCATCCGGTGACGATCCTCTCCACGCTGCCTTCGGCCGGGATCGGGGCGCTGATCCTGCTTTGGGTGACCGGGCACGACCTCGATATCATCGGCATCATCGGCATCGTGCTGCTGATCGGGATCGTGAAGAAAAACGCCATCATGATGGTCGACTTCGCGCTCGAGGCGGAACGGGACGAGGGCAAGGGTCCCCGCGAGGCGATCCACCAGGCAAGCATGCTGCGGCTGCGGCCGATATTGATGACGACGATGGCGGCGCTGCTGGGGGCGGTGCCGCTGATGCTCAGCACCGGCACCGGGTCCGAGCTGCGGCGGCCGCTGGGGCTCGCGATCGTCGGCGGGCTGATCGTAAGCCAGGTGCTGACGCTATTCACCACCCCGGTCATCTACCTGCTGTTCGACCGCCTGGCCTTACGGCTGGGCGGGCGGCAGCCGGAGAAGGTGCGGGCTGGTGATGCCGCCCCGGTGGCCGAGTGAACCCCTCCGCGCTGTTCATCCGCCGGCCGGTGGCAACCACGCTGCTGGCGGTCGGGATCGTGCTGGCCGGGCTGCTGGCGTTCTTCCGGCTGCCGGTCTCGCCACTGCCGCAACTGGATTTCCCCACCATCAACGTTCAGGCGAGCCTGCCCGGCGCCTCGCCGCAGACGGTGGCGACCTCGGTCGCGAGCCCGCTCGAGCGGCATCTGGGCCAGATCGCCGACGTCACCGAGATGACCTCCACGAGTTCGGTCGGATCGGCGCGGGTCACGCTCCAGTTCGGCCTCAACCGGGATATCAACGGCGCCGCCCGCGATGTGCAGGCGGCGATCAACGCGGCGCGTGCCGACCTGCCGACCGCGCTCCGCAGCAACCCGACCTACCGAAAGGTGAACCCGGCGGATGCGCCGGTGCTCATTCTGGGTCTGACGTCCAAGACGCTGACGCGTGGACAGATGTACGACGCCGCGACCAACGTGCTGCAGCAGCGTCTTTCGCAGCTGACCGGCGTCGGCCAGGTCATCATCGGGGGCGCGGCGCAGCCGGCGGTGCGGGTGGAGCTGAACCCGCTGGCGCTCAACCAGCTTGGCATCGGGCTCGAAGACGTGCGGGCTGCGCTCGCGTCGGCGAACGCCAACGCGCCCAAGGGGACCATCGAGGTCGGCGGCCGGCGCATGCAGCTCGACACCAATGACCAGGCGCGCACCGCGGCGGATTACCGGCCGCTGATCATCGCATACCGCAACGGCCGGCCCGTACGCCTGGTGGACGTGGCCGACGTGGTGGAC
>JAVVHH010000192.1:0-5991 GCA_032249615.1 Acetobacteraceae bacterium | reverse complement strand
ATACGCGAGAGGCGCTTGGACGCCAGATATGACTTGCTGCCGTTGCCATGACAGGGCACTCCTTGTGGAACGATCAACTGACCTGGGCGCTCAATATTCGACGAGGACGAGGCCAGCGGCGCCAAAGCCACCTGCCGAGTTTGCGCCGTAACCCCCGCCAGCCCCGGAGCCAGGCGCCCGGCCATCGGCAGACGTGCCTCCGCCCATCGAACCTCGCCCTCCCCCGCCGAACACCGTCGCGCCACCGCTTCCCGCGGGGACGTTGCCGATCATGGGGCCATCTCCACCCATTCCGCCGGGGTACACCAGCGTTCCGACAGTCCCCAATCCGCCCGTCCCACCATGGCTGTCCGGGTTCGCTGAAGCGCCCCCAAACCCGCCTTGCGCAACGACCAAGTTTCCGAAGCTCGACGCACCCCCGGCCCCGCCGGTAACATTCGCCGGCGATGACGCACCTCCCACTCCGACCACGACAGCGATGTTTTGGCCCGGTTGGAGTTGTAGAATCGCCTCGGCATAGCCGCCGCCGCCGCCGCCGCCGCCGCCGAAATTCGCAGTGCCGCCGCCGCCGCCGCCGCCGGCGCCAACCAGCCGGACGCGAACCCGCGACACGCCCGAGGGGACCGCCCACGTCGTATTCGAGGAGAACACCTGCAGTCGGGAGAAGCCCGGCGTCAGATCCGGGAGGTGGTATCTTAGAAACGGCGCAGTTGGCAGAACGTGAATATCGTCTGCCGTGGTCGAGGGCTTGCCGACCCACGTCGTCACACCGTAGAGGCCGACGAAACCTGGGTCTGGGTTGGGTGCGGCCAGAGTGCCGAAGGGAATGGGTGCGCTTGATTTTGCCGTGATGATGAGCTGCGTTCGACGACGGGTGTTTTGAGCCGAGCCAGAGTTGTTCGGCCCGCTATACGGGATGGCAGGAGCACTGGCATTCCAATACTGCAACGTCAGCGGCTGGTCATCGACCTCTGTCAATGTTGCTTGGATCAGCCAAGACAGCACCATGGCCTGATCGGCCGTCGTCTCGAGCGGGATTGTGACCGGCGCTACGATAGCGCCTGTCTTCACCACAGCAGTTGAGTCGCCGGGAAGCGATCCGAAGGTAGTCCGGTCGAGGGCGACGCTCATGGACAGTGTGCCAGAACCGATCACGACCCCATAACCTGAGGGAGCCGGGGAACAAGCAAGACCGTCCGCGACAGGGGAGCTGCCCAACACGGACTGACTGAGCGCGCCGAGCGCGGACAGTGTATTGCGTTGAACGGACAGGAAATCAGTGTCGAGCGGAATGGAACCTGGGTAGACGATCTGTCGATCCATGCTTTATGCCTCGATATGCTGGCTGGCGTGTCACGCGGGCGGTTTGATCCGAAGCCAAAGTGCGCCGCCGGCCGGCGTAGCGTTCCCGAGGTTCTGCCAAAGGTCGCTTTCGACGGACTCGCTCGTTGGTGTTGCGACGATGAGACTTTCGAAAGGCATCTCCATCGAACCCCAACCGCCGCAGCTGCTCCACGCGAGCCCTAAGGGAACGTTGTAGGCTCCCGTACTAGCGGGCTGCGCGGGTTCGAATACTGCGACCGAGAACCCCGCTGCAGCGGCCGCGTCGATAATCGCGGGCCGGGTCGCTCGTCGGCGCCGCAGTGCCACGAGCAATCGGCCTCGGTAACTCGTATCGTTCTCATTCTGACGCCGCGCAAAGGCGTCGCTCAGAAAGTCAGCGGCGGCCGACTCTAGAAAGTTGTCGGTAGCCGTCGTGATCCGCGATTGCAAGATGACGAATTGAAGAAGATCGTAGAGGCTGGCCCACCCCGCTGCAAACCCAGACAGGATACCATCGAGGACCGGTGCAACGTCTCCAAACCACCGCGCCGGCAAAGTCAGGCGCAGTCGTTGGCGCATGTCTGTCTGATCGCCGGTCATGAGTGTACCACGATAGTCGAGGGACGAAGTAAACCGAAGACAGGCGGAACGAGATCAGCACTAGCGCCGTTGATGAGCGCACCGGAAAGATTGGTGATTGAAGTATCGGCGCTATATGCAACCTGATAAAGCCTGGTCAAGGTCAGCGGAGCCCCAATTGGCAGGGCTGCGATATGTGCCAATACGGCGGCCCGTGCGTTAGATACGGCGGTCGCGGGACCGACCGCCTGCATTTGAACGCTTGTCGGCATCACGAAGGGCGGTCGGACGCTGAAGGTTCCGCCGATCGGCCTCACCGCATCGACGGCAGCCGCGACCGAGGCAATCAAATCGTTCGAGGGAGTCCCAGTTCCATCATCGACCGTTACCGTGAAGTGACCTGGCCGGACGGCACCCGAGGCATCAATCCGCTCCGCAATGGTGAACGATAGACCCTGCCGAACCGAGGCGATCGCGAAGCCGACAGCTTGGCTCGTCGCGCGATTGCGGCTGTCGAGGAAGCCGGCAAACCTGCGACGGAGCGCCGGGTCACTCTCAGCGTCGAGCCCACCTGCGGTAGGCAGCTCGTTCGTCACGGTGTCGATCCCTGGTATGGCGTTGGCCAGGAGTGTCACCGCGCCGGCAATCACGTTGCCCCCTGCCCCCGGCGTTTGCGCTACGATCCGAGTGGGCACACTGATGTCCGACGCTCCAACGCTGTAGCCGTTCCCGACCCATTTCGGGTTGGATGGATCAGCTACGACCATGAACACCTGATCGTTTTCACCGAGCCCTGTTCTGACGAGAGTGCCAGCCGGCACGCTCGTGGCGAGGCCGGCGGTATAACGACTGAACGTTGCAGACCCGACCGCACTCGTCGCTTGGAACCGAGCCATCCCGAAATCGGCGACCCATGTGTCCAGGTCTGCTCCGGTGCTCGTGGACGCCCTGGTCGCGCCCAACACCTGAACAATCAGCCATTGGATCCACAGTCCGATGGACGCGTTAGCCTCCAGCAGCGCCCGTGTGACGCTTCCGACCGTCATGTCGACGAGCTGCTGACACGACGCAGTGACGGCCGACGCCTGCGTTTTGACCAGAGTCGGGAAGTCTTGAAGCTGCAGCGCCATCTCAGATTGGCGCGCTTACGGACACGGTCGACGCGGTAGCCGTCGAGCTATCCTCATACCGGATCTGCAGGTAGAGACGCCCGGCCACGTCGGCCGAGGCCAGAATTACCGGGTCTGGGGCGACCGAGACGGCCGGCTCCATACCCATTTGAGTTCGGATGAGCGCCTGCAAAGCCGCAAGGTCGACCGACTTGCCGACGAATTGGCCCAATCCCGCGCCGTAACCAGGGTTCCAGATGTAGTCGCCCGGGTTCGTCATGAGACGCCTCAGGACACGTTCCGTCCCCAGGGACGGATCAGTTACCGTCGCGAGATCTCCCGTCGCTGAAACGGAGAGATCTCCTGACCAACTCATCTCAAGGTCTGGCATTCGCTTCTCCGACGAAACGTAAAAAACTCGGGCTAGTCTTGCGGACTCGGCGTCGAAGTCGTGCCACCCTGAGGATCGTTATGGCTGTGTTGGTTGTAATGTGTTCTCAGGGTATCCAACGACCCGTGTCGATCGTAGATGTCGCCCTCAACGTGGAGGTCTCCGCAGATCGACACTGTTCCGTCATTGAGCAGTCGCAAATGACTGCCGCTCTTATGGGTGAGCCAGAATTCGCCAACAGGTGTTTCCGGCACTGAAGCATCTTGGCTCCAGGCGCGCCCCACAACGATGCCGTTTTCAGCATCTCCTTCTTGCGGTAAAATAAGAACTTGGTCTCCCGGGCTCGGCGGGCACGAAACACCCCAGCTTTTGCCTACCCATGTAGTCAGGACCGGAAGCCATCCGGTGAGGACCCCCTCCGGCTGCAACTGTACTCGGACTGTGTATGACTTGGGATCGACTGACGTGACGGTTCCGAAGCGAGGCTGGCCGATCAGTGCGTCTTGAGCGCTGCTGTGGCCCTTGAAGGCGTTGAGCAACCTGTCCACTAGGGCACTCCGTGCAAAGTCAGCGACTGCGTGAAGCCACGCTTAACGTCTAATCGCCTGGACAACTCAGAGACGTGATAGGGCCGATCCCACAATGTGCCGGTGCCCTGGATCAGCACGAGCGTACGGGCCGACAGCGTCAATTCACCGGGCATCGTGACGGACGCGGTCCATTCGTGCCGTTTCAGATCATTGATGGTCTGCTGTGCGAGAGATTGAGCGTCGGCATTGCTGAGGTTTGGACGCGCGATCTTCCGCTGCCAGATTGGTCCCAGCCCGATCGACACGGCGTGACCTGAAACTGCAGTTCCGCCTTTTGAATTCCAGCTTTTCACAGTCACGTCGATTGGTCGCGCCAAGCCCACGCAATGGCCGAGCCGGAGTTCGATGCAGTCTTCGAGAGTTATGACTTGTGCATCGGCCGATGACGCGCGACCAAACCGTAGGACCCGTCCCGTAGTGAAGAGGTCGAAACCTTCGCGGGCTGCAAGCGCGGCGAGCAAGTCCCATTCAGTCATCGTCCTGGTGAACTGGTTTAAACTGATGCGATCGTGCTCTGATTGATAATAGCGCCCGATCGGAGTCGTTGTCGGGTCGGCTAAAACGACAAGACCGTGACGAGCCCCAAGAATTACCGCCACCTCGCTTGCCGTCCGGTTCGAGAACGTCTCGCTCGTTTGGGTTTCGATGAGTTGGCATGAAAGATCTCGCCCCTCAACGTCAACGATGCCTTGGGTAGGGTTTAGCTGGACAGCATCGATGATGCCCACCAAGCACTCCCGCCACTGATCGCCGCGTTCAATGGCAATCTCGATCTGGCTGCCCGGAATATGCAAGATCTCTTGCGGCACGAGACTGGCTGCAAACCGCAGCCGGAAACGATCGGCAGCAAAATGATTATTGCTGTCGACTTCGACCGATAAGACGCCAGGAAGCTGGATGCCGCTGAGAGTTACTTTGACCCGGGGGCTCGTGAGTTCATTTGGCAATCCCGCCTCCCACGATCGGGCTTAAAGCGGGTATCTTCAACGGTGTCAGACCGTGGAGAATGGGGTCTTTCAGGCCGTTCGCTTCCGCGATGCGATCCCACAGAGTTGCATCCCCGAAATACTGTAGGGCGATCCTGAACAGATCGCCTCCTGCAACAACAACGACCGTCATTCTGCCGTAAGTCCAAACGCGCGCGCGGTCACATACTGCGCCAGATCGCCTGCCGAGCCGATTGCTTGGCCGATGTCGTTCGATGCAAGACCAGCGCCGCTCAACCCTATCGCCGCCTCGAGTGCCGATGCAGCCAATAACCCGGTCGTCAATGCCGGCCCGGTTGCCGAGGCCAGCCAGTCCGGCCTCTCAAGCCCCGGATCGGCAACAGGACAGAGCTGGATACGGTATGGGATCCAAAAGCTGCTGGTGACCTCCGCGATGAACTCCTGCACGATGACGTAAAATCGCCACGGACCCCAGATCAGGAGCTGGCGCGTCCCACTCCTCACGACTTGCTCGAGCAGGCGAACCCGATCAACGGCCTGCTGGCCTGCAAAGACCCCCGTCCATTGGATCGGCGCATCCTCCGACCCCATGGCGTCGACCACGCGACCTCCGCCGGGCAGCTCGTGAATGACAAGGCGTTGCCTTGCACCAAACGCAAGCGTCTCGGGGATTTCGAAGTCGCTGAACACGACATCGCCAAGGCAGAGCGACGCTGCCATCACAATGCCCCAGAGACGTTCCAGGCCGGTGTCTGGCGCGGATCGAAAAAGCTCGGACCCGAGGGCGGACGCGAGGCCTCGCGCGCCATATGCTCGGTCAACCATTGCCCCACGAGCCGACCGTCCAACATCACCGTTCCGCCCCCACTTTCGCGTTGATCCCGGCCGCTCCCCCGTGGCGCGGCCGCCCTCTCTCTTAAAGCCGAGGGGTAGGCACGACCTTGCGTCTGAGGAGCGCCCGATGGAGCTGACGTCCGCTCCCCCCTCGTGACGACCGAAGACTGTACCGACTGCGGTGCTCGCGTGCTGTGATCAGCGGGCGGCTGCGTCGC
>JAVVHH010000191.1:0-6023 GCA_032249615.1 Acetobacteraceae bacterium | reverse complement strand
CGTGCTGTTCTTCGTCATCATAGGCGTGATGTACTCGCAGCACCGGCTACACCAGATGGCGCTGGTCGTGTCCCTCGCCTTCGGGTTCGTCATGGTCAAGGAGGGGCTCATCTTCCTGCTGACCGTCGGCGGTCACAAGATCGAGCCGATCGGCACGGTCGGCGACAATAACGGCGTGGCTTTGGCGCTGCTGATGACGATCCCGCTGTTGCTCTACTGTGCCAACTACACGGCCGAGCGCTTCGTGCGGATCGGGATGTATGTCACCGCCGGGCTCGGCACCGTCACCGTCATCGCCACCTACTCGCGCGGCGGGTTCATCGGCATGATCGTGCTGGGGCTCATGCTGCTCAAGGGCAGCCGCTATAAGATCCGCGCCCTGATCGCCCTCGCCGTGGTGGGTGTCGTCATCTTCGCGACGCTGCCGGAAAATTACCTCGACCGGATGCACACGATCACCGACGCCACGGCCGACGACTCGTTCGCGGTGCGGCTCCTGGCTTGGAAGATCAACTTCCTGATGGCGCTCAACCACCCGTTCCTCGGCAGCGGGCCCTACGCCTCGCTGGTCTGGACCAACTGGTCGGCGCATCTCGGCGTCGCGACGACGTGGCTGTTCAACTCGCCCCTCGTGTTGCGGACCTACGTCGCGCACAGCATCTACTTCCAGGTCCTTGGCGACACCGGCTTCCTCGGGCTCGGCCTGTTCCTGCTCATGCTGTTCACGGCTTGGGTCAAGACGATCCAGACCCAGCGTGTCGCCCGGCGCGACCCGGCGCTCCGATGGTCGGCCGATCTCGCCCGCGCGCTCCAGATGAGCCTCGTGGTCTACTGCGTCAGCGGCGCGGCTCTCAGCCTTGTTTACTTCGAGCTGCTCTACATCTTGCTGGCGATGATCTCGCGGAACCATCGAACCGCCCTGCAACTCGCGCCGGTGCCGGCCGTCTCCCAGAACGTCGTCGCGACCCGGCGCGCCGCGCCCGCCTATGCGCGGACCGCCTGATGCTCGACCACACCCAAACCGGCGAATTGCTGTCGGCCTTCGAAGCGATCCTGGGTGACCGGGGCATTCTGCAGGGCCGCGACACCGAGCCTTACTGCCGCGATTGGCGCGACCTCTACCGTGGCGCGACGATCGCGGTCCTGCGCCCGGCCGACACGGCGGAGCTTGCGGCCGTCGTCGGGTTGTGCGCGTCGCGCGGGGTCGCGATGGTGCCGCAGGGGGGCAACACCAGTATGGTGGGCGGCGCAGTGCCGGACGAGGCCGGCGCGCAGGTCGTCGTCAGCCTGGCCCGGCTCAACCGCTTGCGTGACCTCGACCCGGTCGACATGACCATGGTGGTCGAGGCCGGCGTGCCCTGGCAGGCGGCGCAGGCCCATGCCGCCTCGGCCGGGCTGATGCTGCCACTGTCCATCAGCAGCGAAGGGACTGCCCAGGTCGGCGGCATCCTGTCGACCAATGCCGGCGGCAACAACACGCTGCGCTACGGCAACGCGCGCGACCTCGTGCTCGGGATCGAAGCGGTCTTGCCGGACGGCTCCACGCTCCACGCGCTGCGCCGCTTGCGCAAGGACAACACCGGCTACGCGCTCCGCCATCTCCTGGTCGGCGCCGAGGGGACGCTCGGCTTCATCACCGCCGCCGTCCTGAAACTCGTGCCGCGCCCGACCGAGACCGCCGTCGCGCTGTGCGGCGTCCCCTCCCCCGAGGCCGCGACCGAGCTGTTCCGGCACTTCCAGCGGCACGACGCGGCGGCCATCCAGGCGTTCGAGTTCATGTCCGGCATGGGGATGAGCTTCGTGATCGAGCACATCCCCGGCGCCACCCTCCCGCTCGCCAGCCCGGCGCCGCACTACGTCCTCGTCGAACTGGCGACCACCCGCCCGGATGCCGGCCTGCGGCAATCGCTGGAAAGCGTGCTCGAGACGGCGCTGGAAACCGGGCTGGTGGAAGATGCGGCGATCGCCGAGAGCGGCGCCCAACGCGACGCGATCTGGAAGCTGCGTGAGGAGCATGCCGAAGCGCAGAAGCGCGAGGGCGCCAGCGTCAAGAACGACGTCTCCGTGCCGATCGCCCGCGTCGCCGAGATGATCGCCCGCGCGTCGGCGGCGTGCCGGGCCATGATCCCCGGGGTGCGCCCGGTGCCGTTCGGCCATCTCGGGGATGGCAACATCCACTTTAACCTCGAGCAGCCGGTCGACATGGCGGCGGCCGATTTCCTCGCCCGCAGCGACGACATCATGCATGCCGTCAACGACATCGTCCGCGACCTCGGTGGCAGCTTCAGTGCCGAGCACGGGGTGGGCCGCCTGAAAACGTCCATGATGCCGGAATGGCGCGGCGGGGCCGAGCTCGAGACGATGCGGCGGATCAAGGCCGCGCTAGACCCGATGGGCCTGATGAACCCCGGCAAGCTGTTCCCCGCCTAGAGCGATGGCGCCCCGGCGCGCGCTTTCGTAAACTCCCGCCATGGCTCGCCCTCTCGTCTCCAGGCTCGACCGCTACATGTTCCGGCAGCTTCTCGTGGCGCTCGTCGCGGTCACGGTCGGCTTGGTCGCGCTGATCTGGCTGACGCAATCGCTTCGGCTGATCGAGCTCGTGCTGAACCACGGCCTCTCGCTGCGGGTGTTCCTCGAGCTGACGGGTCTGCTCGTGCCCAATTTTGTCGCGGTCATCCTGCCGATCACCACCTTCGTGGTCGTCCAGTTCGTCTATCAGCGGTTGGCCGGCGATCGCGAGCTGACGGTAATGCGCGCCGCCGGGCTGTCGTCGTGGCGGCTCTCCCGCCCCGCCCTCGTGCTCACGCTCGGGGTCGTCGGCAGCTGCTACGCGCTCAACCTGTGGCTGGTGCCGGTCAGCTACACGGCCTTCCGCGAGTACCAGTTCGAGATTCGCAACCGCATGGCGGCCCTCCTGCTGCAAGAGGGCGTGTTCACGCCGATCTCGGACGACCTCACCGTGTATGTCCGCAGCCGCGACCAGGACGGCACGCTCCGCGGCATCCTGGTCGAAGACGCGCGGCAGAAGAACAGCCGCGCGACCATCCTGGCCGAGACGGGGCAACTCGTCGAAGGCAAGGACGGCCCGCGGGTCGTGCTGCACAACGGCAGCCGCCAGCAGATCGACCGGGCGACCGGGCGGTTGAACGTGCTCACCTTTGCCGAGAACACGATCGACCTCGCAACCACCAACAAAGCCAACGAGCAGCGCTATCGCGATGCCGCCGAGATGTCGACGAGCGAGCTGCTTCACCCGCCGCCCAGCGTGTTCGCGCGCGACGTCGGCAAGCTGAAGGTGGAGGCGCACCGGCGGCTGACCACGCCGCTGACGGCGGCGAGCTTTGCCATGGTGGCCCTGCTGTCCGTGCTGTCCGGCGCCTTCCAGCGCCATGGCAACCTGCTGCGCCCCGCCGCGGCCGTGTTCAGCGTCGTCGGCCTGTTGGCGCTCGGTTTGGCGATCGGCAACCTCGCCGCGCGCCAGCTCGACCTGGTGCCGCTGATCTACCTGCATGCGACCCTGCCCGGGTTGTACTGCGCGTGGCGGCTGTTCGGCCCGGAAATGTTCACCCGCCGCCTGCGGCCCAAATTGCAGACGGCCTGATCGCATGATCGACCCGGTTTTGGCCGCGCTGCTGCTGGTGGTGGTTCTCGCGGCGGTGAACGTGGTGCTGCTGTTGCGCCGCCCCGTGGCCCAGCAGCGGCTGGTCCACATGCTCGAACAATCGATCGGGCAAGCCCGGGCCGACGCCGAGACCACGCGGGGGCTGCTGGCCTCGAGCGAGCGGGCGCTGGCCGGATCGCTGGCCACGCTGTCCACGACCATGGTGCGCGACCAGGGCGACGCCCGGCTGCTGCTCGAGACCAAGCTGCGGGAGATGAGCGAGCAAGCCGCGCTCCGCCTCGGCGCCATCCAGCACGCGGTCAACGAGACCCTGGCGACGACGGTCGAGAAGCAGATGACCAGCAGCTTCCAGCGTGTGATCGACCAGTTCGGCCAGGTGCAGAAGGCGATGACCGACGTGCAGGCCGTGACCGCGCAGATCGGCGACCTGAAGCGGATCTTCTCCAACGTGAAACAGCGCGGCACCTGGGGCGAGACGCATCTCCGCGCCCTGCTGGAGGATATGTTTCCCCAGGGCGGCTGGGAGGCGAACCGCAAGCTGCGGGAGGGCAGCGACGAGGTGGTGGAGTTCGCCGTCATCATGCCGGTCCGCGGCAGCCAACGGCCCCTGCTCGCGCTCGACGCGAAGTTCCCCGTCGAAGATTACGACCGCTTGCTGCTCTCGGCCGAAGCGGGCGACGCGGAGGGCGAGCGCACGGCCCGGCGCGGGCTTGAGACCCGGCTCCGGCTCGAGGCCCGCAAGATCGGCGAGAAATACGTGGTTCCGCCCGTGACCGTCGACTTCGCCGTCATGTACCTGCCGACCGACGGGCTCTACGTCGAGGCCGCGCGTATCCCCGGCCTGATCGAGAGCCTCAACCGCGAGCACCGCGTGCTCGTCATGGGCCCGAGCCTCGCGCCGGCCCTGCTGCGGACCATCCTGCTGGGCACGCTGACCCTTTCCATCGAGCAGCGGGCACACGACATCCAGAATCTGCTGGGAGCGGTGCGGGCCGAGATGCTGAAGATGGACGGAGCGCTGGGCAAGCTCGCCAGCAACGCCGACAAGATGTCGCGCTCGGTCGAGGCGGTGCGGCAGCGGACGCGGGTGCTGGACCGCAAGCTCCGGTCGGTCACGGCCATGGAGGCGGAGGAAGCCGACCTGCTGCTGGAATTGGAAGCGCCACTGGAGGAGGACTGATCGATGTCGGCCAGCGTTGCACGCCCGCAGGGCGCCCGCCTATCGACCACGCTGCGCACGCGCGGCGCCCGCGCGATGCTCGTCGTGGCACTCGTGGCGGGAGCCGGCGCCGGGTTGCTGATCGGGGCCCACGCGCGAACCGGCGCCGGCGACCTCGAACTGACCCACCTGCTGCGCGCCATGGCGATGTTGAAGCTGCTGTTCGTCGCTGCGGCAGCGAGCGCGATCTGGTGGCGGCTGCAGGCCCCGATCACGCCGTATCGCCTGTCAGCCTACGCGGGTTCTTGTCTGGCGATGGCGATGGGGCCGGGCCTGATCTGGTATCTGGCCTATATCGGCCCGGCCTCGGTTCTGCTGCACGGCGGGGCCGCGGTGGCGGCCGTGCTCCTCTGGCGCGATCCGGCATCGTCTCACTTGTTGGACGCCGCCATCTGCAAGCGGCGCCGCATCGCCCACTAGTCGACGGTCACTCCACAACCGCTAGATGCGATGTTGCGATAATTTCGCCGAGTGCGTATTTTAGAGAGAGATGACGCTTAAGGAAAAGCTCCGTGCTGCTTGGTCGAAAGATTACGGTCGTACTGCCGGCGTACAACGCGACGGCCACGCTCGAGCGGACCGTGGCGGAGATACCGCGCGACGTCGTCGACGACATTATCCTCACTGACGACCACAGCAGCGACACGACCTCCGAACTCTCGCGCCGCCTCGGCCTGCACACGATCCGTCACGACCGCAACCGGGGCTATGGGGGCAACCAGAAGACCTGCTACGCCGCCGCTTTGGCGCGCCAGGCCGACATCGTCGTGATGCTCCATCCGGACTACCAGTATTCGCCGAAACTGGTGACCGCCATGGCGTCGATGATCGCGAGCGACCACTACGACATCGTGCTGGGCTCGCGCATCCTTGGCAACGGTGCGCTGGCCGGCGGGATGCCGCTCTACAAATACGTCGCCAACCGCGGGTTGACGTTCGTCGAGAACCTGCTGGTCGGGCAGAAGCTGTCCGAGTACCACACCGGCTATCGCGCGTGGAATCGGGAGGTCCTGGAGCGGCTGCCGCTGCTCCGCTGCTCTGACGATTTCGTCTTCGACAACGAGATGCTCGCTCAAGCAATCAGGCGCAATTACCGCATCGGTGAGATCTCGTGCCCCACCCGCTACTTCGCTGAGGCCTCGAGCATCAACTTCCGCCGCAGCTGCACCTATGGCATCGGCG
>JAVVHH010000190.1:0-6067 GCA_032249615.1 Acetobacteraceae bacterium | reverse complement strand
CGGAGAGTTGATAACTGTTGACGACCCAAATCGTTGCCGCCCCGGTAGCATCTAGGTCACGCGCGATGGTCGGTAGAGCGATGTTGGCGATGGCGCTGTCGAGCCCGGCCAACATAACGCCAAGCACGGCGCAGGTCATGACCCATCGTCGCTGAGCCGGATGGAGGCCGTCGCTCTCGCTCATTTTACTTCCTCTTGTCGCCCAACCGCCGCAACAGCGCACCCCAGACTGCGAGATGTCCGGGAATAAAGGGCGTGACGCAAGCAATTCATGTTGCGCGGTGCCGACGCACAATTCGTTAAGAGGATAGCGTTGCAGCGCTATGATGTGCGCTGCCGCGTAAATCGGAACGCCGCCTTTCGTTAGCCGTTGTGCGCAGATTGGGACGTTTGCAGCCCGTCGACCCTGTCGCCACTCGCTAAAAGATTATCTCGCACCTGCAAAAATGCAACCTGGAGTTGGTGTCTCCGCCGTGGCGTTATCGATATTGGTTTTATGGCGGGTCGCCGCTAAAGGGTATCTCCAATTTGATACGTCGTCTGCTACCGGAGTATTCTTTCATGCGTGGTGAAGGAATTGAATTAATTACTGAACGACGCCAGTTCACTGCACCAATAACCAGGGCCAAATTGCTGGAAGACATCAATACCTGGAATGGCGATAAACTTTTGACTCCCGTGCAGCTACGTTCGAAGCGAATATTCGATGTGATTCTAGCGGCAGTCTTGATTGCGATCCTAGCACCGCTCTTGTTGCTGATTTCTGTTCTGATCAAGGTCACGAGCAAGGGGCCCGTGCTCTTCCGTCAGCCGCGCGTTGGATACCTCGATCAGATTTTTGTCTGCTTGAAATTTCGCTCGATGTATGACGATGCGCAGGATCTACTTTGCGATACTCAGACCCAACCGGGCGATGCGAGGGTGACGCCTGTCGGCCGCTGGCTCCGCCGCCTCAGCCTCGATGAGCTGCCGCAACTTTTCAACGTGATCCGCGGGGACATGTCGCTCGTCGGACCACGCCCGCATGCGCCAGCGACCAAAGCCGGCGATGTCCCGTTCCATTTGGCGATCGACAACTATTCGAGCCGGCACAGGGTGTTGCCCGGCATCACCGGCCTGGCTCAGATTCGTGGTTTTCGCGGTAGGACCGTGACCGTCGAAGATATTCGCCGCCGGGTCGAACTCGACCTCGAGTATATCCAACGCTGGTCGATCATGACCGACTTCAAGATCTTGGCGCAGACCGTGGTTCATCTCACCACGAGCAGCAAGGACGTCATTTGAGCGTCACCGTCTCGAGAGGAGAGGCCGGCGACAGGGTGCGGTGCGACCGCATCATGCGCCTGCTCGGCGTCAAGCTGCACGACATCAGCATCGATCGCTTGCTCGACGTGATCGTCGAGAGCGTCGAGGCGCGCGACCGGTTGCTGGTCGTCAACGCCAATGCCCATCTGATCAATCTTGCCCGACGCGAGCCGCGCTTGGTCGACCTTTTCGAGCGAGCCGACGTTGCCTTCTGCGACGGCGCCGGGGTGCAGTTTGCGCTCAAGCTCCAGACCGGGCGCCGGCCTGCGAGGCATACGCCGCCCCAATGGATTCTGCCCCTCGGCAAGAGATTAGCGGCGAGGGACGCCACCGTGTTCTGGCTTGGGGGCGACGCCGATGTCGTCGTGCAGGCCGCCGAAGCTTTCACCAAAGCGACCGGCATGCGCTCGGTCGGGGAGCACCACGGATTTTTCGACCTCACCGCGGGCAGCGCCGAGTCGGACGCGGTCGCGGACATGATCAATCGGGTCAAGCCCGACCTCCTGCTGGTCAATCTCGGTATGCCGCGGCAGGAACTCTGGCTTCATGATAACTGGAACCGTCTCCAGGTGACGGTTGCTTTGACCGGAGGCGCCCTGGTAGATCACGTGGCTGGCCGGGTCAGAAGGCCCCCGATCTGGATTGCTGACCTCGGTCTCGAATGGTTGGTGCGCCTGGCCATCGAACCGAGTCGCCTCTGGCAGCGCTACCTGATCGGTCTCCCCATCTTCGGCACGCACGTGTTGCTGTCCCTTGTTCGCGGCCGTGGCACCGAGCACCGTGCCAATATCTGTGAACAATAAACCCCTCCAAACGCCGTCAGGATCCCCAACGTGAGCCGTACCGACGTTTCGTTTGCACAAGAAGGCGATCTGGCCCAGGTGGCCCGCGTTCTGGTTCGCAAGATCGTGCGGCACAAGCTGCTGTTCACGACGACTTTCCTGGCCATCGTAGCTGTCGGCACCGCCGGAACCCTCTCGCTGCGGCCCAAATACACCGCGCAGGCAACGATCGCGGTGCTGCCGGGGGCGGCTGACCCGCTCGGCCCGTCGGGATCGGATCCGCAGAACCTGCGCGACGACGAGGTCGCCACCCAAGCAAGCCTCATCACGTCACGGGATCTGGCGCTGACCGTGATGAAGAACTCGGCGTTCGCCGCCGCTCCTCCCAAGAGCTTCATGTCGCACTGGCCGCTGGCGGAGGAGGCGCTCTGTGCCAACCCGCACTGGCCGCTCCTCGTGCGTCTTTGCGCGCCCGGCCGTGCGCCGGATCTCGACACGCGCGTCTCGCTGTTTCTCGGCGCCCTGACCGCGTCGCCCACGCCGCGGACGCGGTTGATCGACTTGTCGCTGACCGGTCCGGAGCCGCAGGTGGCAGCCGACACGTTGAACGAACTCGTCACCGTCTACCAGCGCGAGCAGCTGAAGGAACGAACCGCCGATCTGACGCGCACCGCGCAGTGGTTGTCGTCGCGCGCGGAGGATTTGCGCCAAGTCTGGCTGAATGCCGAGCGGCGCGCCGGCGAGTTCCGCGCCGGTAACGGTCTGCTCCCGACGAGCGGCGCCGACGGCGCGAGCCAGCCGCTGCTCACGCACCAGATCATGCAAGCGGCGAGCGCGCTCGCAACGGCGCAGGGCGAACTCGCTGCCGCACGTGCCCGTCTCGGCGAGCTGAACGGTCCCGTGCAGGGCAGGTTGTCCTCGATTAAACTGCCGGACGAGCCAGGCCTGACGTCATTGGCCAGCCAACTCGCGACGCTGCGCGGCAAGCGGGCGAGCCTCGAAGCCAGCCAGGGCAGCCGCAATCCCAACGTCATCGCGCTCGATCGTGAGATCGGCGCCTTGAGCCGGCAGGTGAGCGTCGAGCAGACGGCCGCGTTGGGGCGGCTTTCCGCCGACGTGAGGGCCAAGGAAGGCCAAGTCGCCGAAGCCCAGCGCGCGTTGGATCAGTTGCGCGCCGGCGCGAGCAAGACCACGGCCAGCGCCGTCTCGTTGAGCACGCTCGAGGATGAGGCGAAAAGCGCGCGCGTCGTCTTCGAGACTTTCCTGGCCCGGGCGCGCCAACTCGACGACCGGACGGAATTGCTTCGGCCGCAGGTGCAAATGGCATCTCATGCGGTCGTCTCCCCGATGCCCACCTTCCCGAATGTACCGCGGCTTCTCGCCGGCAGCATCGTCTTCGGCTTGCTCGGTGGTGCGCTAGCCGTTCTCCTGAAAGAGGGCCTTGGCAACGGGTTCAGCGACATCGGGACCGTAGCGGCGCAAGTCGGGTTGCCGCTGGTTTGCTGCGTGCCCCGGGTCAGTGCGCGGCACGGGCGCCAGCTATTGGCTGGTCCGGGTTCGCGGCAGACCTTCTCGGCCATCACGGAATCCATGCGGACGCTCGCGGCGCAGCTGGCCTTCTCCAACGCCGGCGTCGCTCCCCGGTCGGTCGCGATCGTCTCGGCGATGTCCCAGGAAGGTAAGACCACGACGGCGCTCTGGCTCGCGGCGTCGATCGCGCGGTCGGGGCGGCGCGTTCTGGTCCTGGATGGCGACCACCGCCGCGGCGCGGTCGGCGACAAGCTTGGCGACAACACCGGGCTGGGCCTCTCCGACGTGATCTTCGATAAGGTCGACGTCAGGGATTGCATCAAGCGCGAGCGCGCGGGCCTGTTCGATTACATCAGCGCCGGCCGGCCTACCGCGCGCACGTTCGGCGCCGAAGAATTGGCCCGGATGCGCGCGCTTCTCGAGGAGATGAAGCGCGATTACGACTTGGTCGTCGTGGACACGCCCCCGATGCTCGCCATGCCGGAGGTTCTTCTCTACGCGAGCACGGCCGAGACGACGCTCCTGCTTTGCCGTTGGAAGCGGACCGCACCCCAGGCCGTGGCGAGCTGCGCCCAGCGCCTCGAAGATTGCGGGGCGCGCATCCTAGGCGTGGCGCTCACCATGGTCGATCACGACAAACTGGCGCAATTCAGCGAAGAATACAGCGCTCGCGAGCTACGCATGCTGAAGCGCTTCTACATCGCCCACTAGATCGTTGCCTCAGGCCACGATCGGAGCGCGGAAGCTGCGGGTCACTCACGTGGTCCGGCAATTCTATCCGGCGCTGGGTGGGTTCGAGGACGTGGTTCTGAACCTTGCCCGTCTGCAGCGCAGCGAATGGGACATCGACGCGCGGGTCGTGACGCTCGATCGCATCTTCAGCAACCCTGGCCTGGTGCTCCTCCCCGAAGACGAGGTCGAGCAGGTTCCCGTCACCCGCATCCCCTGGCGCGGCTCGAGCCGATATCCCCTCGCGCCCCGTGTGCTCGCGAAGCTCGGCGGTTGCGACATTCTGCACGTCCATGCGATCGACTTTTTCTTCGACTACCTGGCTCTGACCCGGCCCCTTCACCGCCGCCGGCTCGTGGTCAGCACGCATGGTGGCTTTTTTCACACGCCGAAATGGGCGCGCGTAAAGCGGGTCTGGTTCCGGACGCTGACCCGCGCCTCTGCGCGGGCCTACGATGCGGTCGTGGCGGTCAGCCAGTCGGACGCGGCCCAATTCAAGCCGCTACTCGGCAGCAAGGTCGTGCAGATCGAGAACGGGGTCAATCTCCAGAAATATGCACAATCGCCGGGTCGCCCGCGGCATCCCCGCCGCATCGTCACCTTCGGACGGATGACCCGGCACAAGCGCCTTGACCGGCTCGTCGCCCTTCTCGCAACGCTCCGACGGCATGAGCCCGGCTGGGAACTGGTGATCGCCGGGCCGCCGGGCGACCACCCCGCCGCGGAGCTGGTCACCGCCGCGGAACAGGCCGGGTGTGCAGGATCCCTGACCATCCGCGGCGCGCTGTCCGCAGCCGAACTCGCCGTCGAGATCGCTGAAGCGAGTTGGTTCGGCTCGGCCTCGGCGTTCGAGGGCTTCGGCCTGGCCGCCGTCGAGGCGGCGGGCGCTGGACTGATCCCCGTGCTGAGCAACATACCGCCTTTCGTGAAGCTGCAGGCGGCGCTCGGAGCGGGGTTCATCTTTGATCCCGATCAACCTGGCCGCATCGTTCCGCAACTGCTGGAGCAAGCTGCGCGTCTGCCAGACATGACCGTGCAGGCCCGCCTCCAGTCCGGCGTGTCAGGATACGGTGTCGAGAACATGGCAGCCGAGTATGTTCAGCTTTACCAGCAGATACTTGCGTCCAACCGAACGTAACAGGTTCGCCGCTAAGTAGAAGTTAACAATCTTATCGCCAAGGCCGTTCTTCAGTGACAAGTCTCGGACTCATCAGGCAGGCACGAGCTATGATCGACCGAAAGCGCTCGAGCGAGACGCTGCTCGCCAGCGCCGGCTCGCACCCCCAGCAGGGCTATCGGCCCGACATCGATGGTCTACGCGCTGTTGCCGTGACGATCGTTCTGCTGTTCCACATCGCAACGGTCTTGCCGGGCGGCATCGTGCAGCACTTCCTGGGCGGATTCGTCGGCGTCGACGTGTTTTTCGTGATCTCCGGCTACCTGATCACGACCATCGTCCGCGTTCAGCTCGGCCGCGAGGGGTTCCGGTTCCGCGATTTCTACGCCCGCCGCGCCAAGCGTATCCTGCCGGCACTGACTGTCGTCATCCTTGCGACGAGCTTCTTTGCGGCCCGGTACATGTTCCCGACGGAACTGGCTCAATTCGGCGCCTCCGTGATCGCAGCCGCATTGTCGTTTTCCAACATCTATTTCTGGTTGGACACCGGCTATTTCACCGGTCCCGCTGAATCCAAGCTGCTGCTCCATACTTGGTCGCTCGC
>JAVVHH010000189.1:0-6075 GCA_032249615.1 Acetobacteraceae bacterium | reverse complement strand
GTGAGGCGCTGCGTCTGGCCGACGCCGCAGCCGAGAGTGCGCGGACCGGCCGTGTGGTGCGGGTCGCGCCATGAGCACGGTCCGCTTGACCGCTTCACAGGCGGTGGTGCGCTATCTCGCCGCGCAGCGAACCGAGCTCGAGGGAGGCGAGGAGCGGCTTTTCGCGGGCTGCTGGGCCATCTTCGGCCATGGCAATGTCGCCGGAATGGGCGAAGCGCTGTTCCACGCCCAGGACACGCTGCCCACCCTGCGCGCGCATAACGAGCAGGCAATGGCGCTGGCCGCCGTCGCCTACGCCAAGGCTCGCAACCGCCGGCAGATGATGGCCTGCACCAGTTCCATCGGTCCTGGGGCCATGAACATGCTGACCGCCGCCGGCGTCGCCCACGTCAACCGCTTGCCCAT
Organism: Acetobacteraceae bacterium; assembly: GCA_032249615.1. Lineage (GTDB taxonomy): Bacteria > Pseudomonadota > Alphaproteobacteria > Acetobacterales > Acetobacteraceae > JAVVHH01. Next base: position 5,670 of record JAVVHH010000189.1, on the reverse strand, counting down.
TCTTCTACTGCCCGGCGACGTGTTCGCCAATCGTCGGCCCGACCCGGTGCTGCAACAGCTCGAGGACTGGGGCGATGGCACCGCGAGCGTCAACGATTGCTTCCGGCCGGTGTCGCGCTACTGGGATCGCATTACCCGGCCGGAACAGCTCATCACCGCCTTGCCCCGTGGGATTGCCGTGCTGACCGACCCGACCGAGTGCGGCCCGGTGACGTTGAGCCTGTGCCAGGACGTTCAGGCCGAAGCGTTCGACTTTCCCGAAACTCTTTTCGAACGTCGCGTCCACCGTCCGCGCCGCCCGATGCCGGATGGCCGAGAACTCGCAGCGGCCGTCGCCGCCCTGCTTGCGGCCCGCAAGCCGCTGATCGTGGCCGGCGGCGGCGTACTGTATTCCGGAGCGGCCACGGCCCTTGCCGCGTTCGCCGAGCGCCACGCGATCCCGGTCGCAGAGACCCAAGCCGGCAAGGGCACTCTCCCCTGGGACCACAAGCAGGCTGCGGGCGCCGTCGGCGTCACCGGGACGGCGGCCGCGAACACGCTGGTGCGCGAAGCCGATTTGGTGCTGGCGATCGGCACGCGGCTGCAGGATTTCACCACCGGATCCCGCGCGCTGATCCGCGGTGGCGCCACGCTCGTGCAGCTCAATGTCCAGCCTTTCGATTCCGGCAAGCACGGTGCGCTGCCGCTCGTGGGCGATGCCCGCGCCACCATCGCCGCGCTCGATGCAGCGATGGACGACCATGCAAGTTCGGCGGCGTGGCAGGCCCGGTTCGCCGCTCTTCGCGAGTCCTGGATCGCGGAGGCGGATCGCGCGACGGCGCCCGGCAACGAGCTACCGACCGATGCGCAGGTGCTGGGCGCGGTCAACCGCGCGGCCGCGCCGGACGACGTGGTGGTCTGCGCCGCCGGTGGTCTGCCGGGCGAACTGCACAAATTGTGGCGCGCCGCCGGGCGAGGGAGCTACCACCTGGAATACGGCTTCTCCTGCATGGGGTACGAGATCGCCGGCGGCCTCGGTGTCCGCCTAGCGCGGCCGCACGGCGAGGTGTTCGTCATGGTCGGCGACGGCAGCTACTTGATGATGAACTCCGAACTGCAAACAAGCGTTCGTATGCGTCAGAAGCTCACGGTCGTCGTGCTAGACAACCACGGCTTCGGCTGTATCGACCGCCTGCAGCGCGCATGCGGCGGGGTGTCGTTCAACAATCTGCTGCCCGACGGCGAACCCTGGGTGGATTTCGCCGCCCATGCCCGTTCGCTGGGTGCGCAAGCAGTCGCGGTCGCAGGCATCGCCGCGCTCGAATCCGCGCTTGCCGCGGCACGCACTGCCGACCGCACGAGCGTGATCGTCATCCAGACCGACCCGCGCCGCTCCACCGAAGCGGGCGGCGCGTGGTGGGATGTCGCCGTCCCGGAAGTCTCGCCGCGCGCGGAGGTCCAGCACGCACGCGCCGCCTACGCAACCGCCCTCGCCTCCAGGGAGAGCGCAGAATGACTGTCCGTCTCGGCACCAACCCGATCGCCTGGAGCAACGACGACTTGCCAGAGCTCGGCGGCGACACTCCGCTTGAAACCTGCCTCGCCGAAGCGCGCCAGGCCGGGTTCACCGGCATCGAGAAGGGCAATAAATTCCCCTCCGGCGCGGCGGCGACTAAAGCCGTGCTCGGCCGCCACGGCCTGCAACTCGTGTCGGGCTGGTACGGTGCCGAACTGCGGTTCCGCGATGTCGGGGCGGAGATCGCCGCCATGCGCCCGCATCTCGAATTGCTTCAGGGCTGCGGCTGCGACGTGATGGTCGTTGCGGAAGTCTCCGGCACCGTGCAAGGCCGTCGCGACACGCCGGTGACCGACCGGCCGATCATGACCGAGCAGGAATGGCCCGTCTTCCTGGACCGGCTCGGCCGCCTCGGTGACTGGATGGCGGGCGAAGGCGTCCGCATCGCGTTCCATCACCACATGGGCACGGTGATCGAGCAGGCCCACGAGATTGACCGCTTGCTCGAGGGCACGCCCCCCAGCGTCGGCCTGCTGTTCGATACTGGCCATCTCCGCTTCGCGGGCGAGGACCCGTTTGCCGTCGCCCGTCGCTGGGCACCCCGCATCAACCACGTCCACGCCAAGGATGTCCGACCGGACGTGCTCGCCCGCGTTCACGCCGAGCGCTGGAGCTTCCTCGATGCCGTAGTCGCTGGCGTCTACACCGTCCCTGGCGACGGCTGCATCGACTTCGCCGAATGCCTGCGCCCGGTCGCGGCCGCGAACTACGACGGCTGGCTGATCGTGGAAGCCGAGCAGGACCCGGCCCGCGCCCATCCGCTCACCTACTCCACCAAAGGCTATGTGCACCTCCGGAGTGCGGCGGAAGAGGTGGGGTTCGTCGTCGCCTAATCGAACCTGCGGATTTGCTGCCTGTCCAAACTCAGCCGGACCGTATCGCCGGGGCGGAAAGCGGGGACGCTCGAACGGTTCAGCGCATCCACCTTCAGTTCCACCCCACGCGCTTCGACGAGATACCGCAGTACCGGACCATGGATGCGCACGTCCCTGACCGCGGCCGCGATGTCGAGACCGTCTGACCCGGCAGCCGGGGCGCCCGCCGCGAAAAGATCGATCGCCTCTGGATGAATCGCCCAGGCCTGCTCCGAGTGTTCGCCGAACAAGCGGGACACCATTTCGGGTTCGAGCATGTTGAAGTCGCCGATGAAGCCGGCGACGAAACGCGTCGCGGGGCGGTCATAGAGTTCCTTTGCCGAGGCCGCCTGCACGATCCGGCCCGCGCTCATGACGGCGACCTTGTCGCCCAGGATCAGCGCCTCCTCCTGATCATGGGTCACGAGAATGCCGGTGAAGCCGGTCTCGCGCCGCAGCCGTTTCAGCTCGTCGCGCAGACGCTTGCGGATCTGCGCGTCCAAAGCTGAAAGCGGCTCGTCGAGCAGCAGCAGCCGCGGCTCCAGCACCAGGGCCCGGGCCAGCGCCACGCGCTGCTTCTGCCCGCCGGAGAGCTGCGCCGGCCGAGCCTCGGCGCGCGCCTCGAGTTCCATCATCACGAGCGCCGCATCGATCTTGGACGCGATCTCCGCCCGCGATCGCCGCTGCTGCTGCAAACCGAACGCCAGGTTCTGGCGCACCGTCATATTCGGGAACAGCGCATAATGCTGGAACCTCATCGCGATGCCACGTGCTTCCGGCGGGTTGTCGGTAGCGTCCTGCCCAGCGATGCTGAGCCGGCCCCGGTCAGCCCGGACCGCGCCAGCAGAAGGGTTACGATCCCGTTGACGCCGTCCAAGATGGTGAAGGCGAGTGCTAGCGGGACACCGACGAAGTTGCTCGCGACGTTGAACAGCGTCAGGAACCGCCGTTGCACCGCCGGCGACCGCCGATGCAGGGCCAAGCTCAGGGGCAACCCGATGCCGAGGCCGATCACGCTCGTCAGCAGCGAAATGTTGATGCTCGTCGCGAAGGCACCGCGATAGAACCGGCTCGAGAGCAGGGTGGCGTAATTGCCGAGAGAAAGGTGTCCGTCCTGCAAGAAGCTGCCCTGGAATACCGAGAGGATCGGCAGGATTTCGAAGCCGAGGAGAACGAGGAGAAACGGGACCGCCCACAGCACCGCCAGCGGCCGGCTCAAAGCAACGCCTCGTTGACGTCCATGCCCTCGGAGGACACGCCCAGCAGCGCGCAAACGGTCCCCGCGATCTCGGTCTGCCGCAAATGGACGTGCTCGGTTTGCTGCCCCGCGCCAAACAGCCAAAATGGAACGCTGGTTTCGTCCGGATCCGGACCGCCGTGCATGCCGTCATCGCCCATTCCGTGATCGCTCGTGACGATCACGGCATATCCAGCCTCGAGCCAGGCCGGGAGATGCAGCGCGAGCAGGGCATCAGCCCGTCGGGCGGCGGTCGCATAGGCCGGGCTGGACTCTCCGTGCCGGTGTCCGGCGTCGTCGATCCCCATGGCGTGGATCAGCAGGAAATCGGGCTCGTGCTGGCGTCTGAGCGCCTCGGCGTCGGCGAACAGATGATCGTCGGGGTAGGTCTCGCTCCAGTAGAACAACCCGTGCTGGATCGCCGCATTGGGGGCGTCGGTGAGGCGGTGCCGCGGCTCGAACGGCGCCTCGTTGTAGAGTTCGGAAAACCAGTGGTAAGCCGCCGCGGCAGTGACCTTGCCCGCCAAGCGGCAACGATCGAACACGCTGTCATGCCGCGATCGGCGCACCACCTGGTTGCCGGTGATCCCGCTGCGGATGGGCGGAACCCCCGTCATCAGCGTCTCGTAGAGCGGCCGCGACAGGCTAGGCAACTCGGACCGGACAGCGATGGGAGGGCGCGACAAAGCCTCGGCCTGTGCGTCCATGAACCCCATGACGCTGGTGGCCACGTCCAGCCGCAGCCCGTCCAGCAGGACGAAGATTAGCCGGGGCACCGCTACATCTCGCTCAGCACTTTCTCCTGCCACATCGCCGGCACCTTGCGTGCCCCTTCGGCCCAGTTCTCCGGATTGATCGGCCGGGCTTTGGCATATTGCTCGGGCGGCAGCATCTTCGCTTTGGTCGGGGCCGGCAGGGTGATGTGGTCGAACCGGATCGGACGGGCGTAACCGTCCGCGAGATTGATCTGGCCCTGATCGCTGAAGATGAACTCCCGTGTCAGCATCGCGGCGTTCGGGTTCTTGGCATATTTGTTGATGATCGTGGAATATCCACTCGTCACCGAGCCATCGGCCGGGATGACGACGCTGAAGCGATCGCCGCCGACCTTGTCGCGGTAGCTCAGGGCGTTGAAGTCCCAGAGCAGGCCGACTTGCACCTCCCCGCGACCCATGGTGGCCGGCAGCGCCGTGATGGTCAGCAGGCGCTTCTGCTTGGCGAGTTTGGCGAAAAACTCCATCGCCGGGTCGATATGGGTCTGATCTCCGCCCAGAGCGATGGCGCAGGCCAGCACGGCGGCATTGGATTGCGACGCCTTGCCGACATCGCCGGCGGCGATCTTGTAGGTTCCGGTCAACAGGTCCGCCCATGACTTCGGCGGGTTCGGGATGTCCTTGGCGACGACGAAGGCGATCGTGCCGGTATAGGCGAGCATCCAGCGCCCGTCGGCGTCCTTTGCCCAGCTCGGCACGTCCGCGAACGTGGTCGGCTTGTAGGCAGCTGCGAGGTCGCGCTGGACCGCGACCCTGCAGAAGTCAAACCCGACGTCGCCGATGTCGGCCGACGCATTGGATTTCTCGGCGGCGAATTTTGCCAGTTCCTCCGCGCTGCTCATGTCGGTGTCGGCGTGCCTGAGGCCGTATTTGTCAGTGATGTGTTTCCAGGTCGCTGCCCAATTCGCCCAGTCGTCCGGCATGCCGACGCTGTTGACCACGCCTTCCTTGCGCGCCTTTTCGATCAGCTGGTCCGATCCGGCCGCATGCGCGGGCGCTGCCGTGAGCGCTGCAGCGCCCCCCAAGGCAAGATGAAGGCTGGCGCGGCGCGTGAGGTTGAACATGGCGGCCCTTTCAACGGTGCCGGACTGGTGATCCATCCGTCAAATAGTAGGTGCCCCAACGTTGCGGCCTGTTCCACGCTCGGGGGCCGGGGCGGACGGCAGAACGTGCGACCGAACTGATTTCGGAGCGTGCTAGAGATCTGCCATATCGAGCGGCTTCGGCAGCTTTTCCGCCAGCCCCAACGCG
>JAVVHH010000188.1:0-6114 GCA_032249615.1 Acetobacteraceae bacterium | reverse complement strand
CTCGAACCAAATCCGGAACCGGTTCTCCGGCGCCCAGATTCGGCTCATTTCGGGGCGGGCGTAACGCGGAACCATCGTTCTTCCTGCGGTTTATCGTTATCGATGCGGTTACGCCCGGGGCGGGCGCCTGACAAGCACGGGAGATTATTTGACCATCAGCGCCGAACTCTGGCCCCAACTCGTCGCGCTTTTACAGGTTCTGCTGATCGATCTGGTGCTCGCCGGAGATAACGCGATCGTCGTTGGCCTTGCGGTGAACGGGCTACCGGTCGAACTACGGCGTCGAGCTATTCTGTTCGGCGTGACGGCAGCGACGCTGCTGCGGATCGTCTTTGCGCTCGTAACGCTGAAGCTTCTGGCCATCATCGGTCTGCTGCTCGCGGGCGGCCTTCTTCTGCTGTGGGTGTGCTGGCGGATGTATCGCGAGTTGCGGCACCGCGACGTCAACCACCTGAGCACGGACACCGCGCCGAAAACGATGCGGGCGGCCATGATGCAGATCGTCCTCGCCGATCTTTCCATGAGCTTGGACAACGTACTGGCGGTGGCCGGCGCCGCCCGCGAGCATCCTTGGGTTCTCGTGCTCGGCCTGGCGATGTCGGTGGTCCTGATGGGCGCCGCCGCGAGCCTCGTCGCCCGCCTACTAGACCGATACCGCTGGCTCGCGTGGGTTGGCTTGGCGATCGTGCTCTACATCGCCTGCAAGATGATTTGGGAGGGAACCCACGAGGTGGTCGCGGCAGTTCGATAAGGCTTGTGCGCCGCGCTTAGCCCGCCCGCACGAGCCGGTGCTGCTTGCGTCCCGCCGACAGCTTCACCGCTCCATCCCGCAGATCGGCCGCTGACACCACCATCGCTTCGTCCGTCACCGGCACGTCGTTGACCCGGGCTCCGCCGCCCCGGATCAGTCGGCGCGCCTCCCCGTTGCTCGCCGCCAGCCCGGCCTCGGCCAGCAGACGTACGACCGGGATGCCCGCTTCCAGCGCTGCCGGCTCGACGAGATGCGTGGGCAGACTGGACGCCGCCTCCCCTTCCTCGAACGCCCGCCGGGCGGTATCGGCCACCTGCTCCGCCGCGTCGGCGCCATGCGCCAGCGTGGTGACCGCGGTTGCCAATACCTTCTTGGCCTCGTTGATCTCGGCCCCCTGCAGCGTCTCCAGCCGGGTGATTTCGTCGAGCGGGATGTCGGTGAACAGGCGGAGGAAGCGGCCGACATCGCCGTCCTCCGTGTTGCGCCAGAACTGCCAGAACGCATAGGCGTCGAGCCGCTCCGGCCGCAGCCAGATCGCACCCGCCGCCGACTTACCCATCTTGGCGCCGGATGCCGTCGTGATCAGCGGCGTAGTCAGGCCGAACGCCTGCTTGCCGTCGGTGCGGCGGATCAGTTCGGCGCCGGAGACGATGTTCCCCCATTGATCCGACCCGCCCATCTGCAGCACCACGCCGTAGCGCCGCATCAACTCGCGGAAATCGTAGCTCTGCAGGATCATGTAGTTGAACTCGAGGAACGTGAGCGGCTGCTCGCGATCCAGCCGCAGCTTGACGCTGTCGAAGGTCAGCATGCGGTTGACGGTGAAGTGCGGGCCGACGTCGCGCAGCAGATCGATCCAACCGAGCTTGTCGAGCCACTCCGCGTTGTCGAGCAGCATCGCGTCGGCCGGGCCGTCGCCGAAGCGGACGAACGGCGCGATCGAAGCCTGGATGCCAGCCTTGTTGGCGGTGATCTGCTCGCTCGTCATCATGCGGCGGGACTCGTCCTTGCCGGACGGATCGCCGATGCGCGTCGTGCCCCCGCCCATGAGCGCCACCGGCTTGTGCCCATGCTTCTGCATCAGCCGCATGAGCATAATCGGCACGAGGCTGCCGACGTGGAGACTGTCGGCCGTCAGGTCGAAGCCGATATAGCCTGCGACGCTTCCGGCCTCGAGCGCGGCCGCGAGCGCCTGCTCGTCGGTGCACTGGAAAAGGAAGCCGCGCGCGCGGGCTTCCTCGAGGAACGGGCTGGTCGGCATACGGGCGGTCCTGATCCGGATTGACTGGGCCGGGCTAACACCGCTTTGCTACGGCGGCAAATGGCGCCCCAACCCTCCCGATCGCGGCTCGTTCCGCGCACGCGCGGCGAGACCACCCGCCGGGTCAATCTGCGCAGCCGGTGGTGGCAGGACATCTATCATCAAGCGCTGACGATGCGCTGGTCGACCTTCCTGCTGTGCGGCACCGTGCTCTACGTGCTGGTCAACGCCGCGTTCGCGTTGCTCTACCTCCTGCAGCCCGGCAGCATCGCCAACGCCCGGCCGGGCTCCTTCGCCGACGCCTTCTTCTTCAGCGTCCAATGCATCAGCACGATCGGCTTCGGAGGCCTCGCCCCCGCGACGCTCTACGCCAACGTGCTGACAACGGCCGAGGCGATCCTCAGCCTCGCCATCGTCGCGTTGGCCACGGGATCGGTGTTCGCCAGAATCAGCCGGCCGCGCGCCAGGGTCATGTTCGCACGGCATGCGGTGGTGAGCCGCTACAACGGCGTGCCCACGCTCTTCATCAGGATCGGCAACGAACGCTCGACGCAGATTCTCGCGGCCGAAGTCCAAGTGACCGTGCTCCGCCACGAACAGATCGTCGAAGGCGAGAGCTTCCGCCGCTTCTACGACGTCGCCCTGTCACGCGGGCGCACGCCGATCTTCGCCCTCACGTTCACGGTCATGCACACGATCGACGAGCGCAGTCCGCTCTATGGCTGCACGACCGAGAGCATGGAGAGTGACGATACCGAGGTGCTGATTACCGTCACCGGGCTGGAGGAGACCACTTCGCAGACGGTCCATGCCCGGCATTCCTACGACGCCGCGGAAATCCTCTTCGGCCATCGCTACCGCGATATTTTCGCGGTGGACGCCGAGGGCCGGCGCTACATCGATTACGGCTGGTTCCACCATACGGAACCAGCCGCTAACGGTTAGTCGGCCGCGAGCGCCATCGCCTTGCGCGCCATGATCTGGCCGACATGATCCTCGATCGCGCGGCCGACTTCCTCGGCATGGGTGGCGAACACGTGGTCGACCCCGGGATACACCCGGTAGTCGACGACGACGTTCTTCTGCGTGTTCAGCTTGTCCACCAGCTTGCGGACGGCCGGCTCCGGGACGAGCTCGTCGCTATCGCCATGCAGCATCAGCCCGCTGCAGGGGCACGGGGCGAGGAAGCCGAAATCATAGTGGTTGGCCGGCGGCGCGACGCTGACCCAGCCCGAGATTTCCGGCCGCCGCATCAGCAACTGCATGCCCACGAACGCGCCGAACGAGTAGCCGCTGATCCATAGGCCGCCGGAGCTCGGGTTGACCATCTGCATCCAATCGAGTGCCGCGGCGGCGTCGCTGATTTCGCCGAACCCGCCATCGTAGCGCCCCTGGCTGCGGCCCACGCCGCGGAAGTTGAACCGCATGACCGAAAAGCCGAGCTTCTGGAATGCCTGATACATCACATAGGTGATGCGGTTGTTCATGGTGCCGCCATGCATCGGGTGCGGATGAAGGATCAGCGCGAGCGGGGCGCCAGCCTCCTTCGAATGGTGATAGCGTCCCTCCAAGCGGCCGTCAGGGCCGGCAAACAAGACCTCGGGCATAGCGTTCCAATCCAATGTCCAGCCGGCCTTGAAGACCGGCGTTCAAGTCAACAGCTCCGGTGCCAGTCTGCCAGCCGAAATTGACCAACGGGCATGGAGAAGCGTAGCGTCCGTTGAAAGCGCGGGGCTGCGTCCAACATTCCATCTTGCCGATTGACCCAAGCTCACCGGCGCGTTGGGAATATAGGCAGACCAACTGCCGATTCATAATGGATTTGTCGCATGGCGTTCATGTTTCTGCGAGAGGTCGTCAGCGCTTATCGGCAACGCGACCCGGCCGCTCGTTCCTCGGCGGAAGTCCTGCTGTGCTACCCCGGCGTCCACGCCGTCATCTGGCACAAGCTGGCGCATGGGTTGTGGAACCGTGGCCTGCGCCTCCCCGCGCGCTTCACCTCGCATATCGGCCGCTGGCTGACCGGGATCGAGATTCACCCCGCCGCGCAGATCGGCCGCCGGCTCATCATTGATCACGGGATGGGCGTCGTCATCGGCGAGACCGCGATCGTGGGCGACGACGTCTATCTCTACCACCAGGTGACGCTCGGCGGCACCAGCAGCCAGCGCGGGAAGCGGCACCCGACCGTCGGCAACGGCGTGATCGTCGGCGCTGGCGCCAAGATTCTGGGCGACATCCTGATCGGCGACGGCGCGCGGGTCGGCGCGAACGCGGTCGTGGTCCAACCCGTCGCGGCTGGGGAGACCGTCGTCGGCATCCCCGCCCGGCCGATCGAACGCGACCCGCTCAAGAAGATCCAGCGCCAGCCCAGCTTCGTGGCCTACGGTACGCCCTGCGAGGGCACCATGGACCCGATCGTCTGCGCCGTGGAAACGCTCCGGGCGGAGCTGCTGGCACTCGAGGCGCGCGTGTCGGAGATGCAGCGCTCCCCCGCTGCCGAGTAGGTGATCTACCTCGACGCCAACGCGACCGAGCCGCTCCGGCCCGGCGCGAGGGCGGCCACCATCGCGGCCCTCGACCTGCTCGGCAACCCGGCCAGCATCCACCAGGCCGGACGGCGCGCCCGCCGCCTTCTGGAAACGAGCCGGCGGACCGTCGCCGCCCGGTTTGGCGCCCCGGTCGATAGCGTCGTGTTCACCTCGGGCGGCACCGAGGCCAATGCGCTCGCGATCAGGAGTCTAGGAGCCGGGCGCCGGCTGGTGATCGGCGGCACCGAACACGACGCGGTCCGCGCCGCGGCGCCGACGGCTACCATCCTGCCCGTCGACCGCGACGGCGTGGCCGATCTCGAGGCGCTCGACCGTGTCCTCGCCGAGGCCGGGCCGGCCATGTTCTGCTTGATGCTCGCCAACAATGAAACCGGCACGGTCCAGCCGATCACCGCCGCCGCCGCGCTCTGCCGCCGCCACGGCGCTCTGCTGCATGTCGACGCCGTGCCTGCAGCCGGGCGCATGGCGATCGATTTGGCCGCCCTCGGGGCTGATAGCCTCGCGATCTCCGGTCACAAGTTGGGTGGTCCGAAAGGGGCCGGCGCGCTGTTGCTGGCCGTCGACCGCCACCTTGCTCCGTTGATCGCCGGCGGGGGGCAGGAACGCGGCCGTCGCGGCGGGACCCCCGCCCTGCCGGCGATCGCCGGGCTCGCGGCGTCTTGCGAGGCGCCGCCGAGCGACATGCTCGCCTTGCGCCAACGCCTCGAACGGGAGGCGGTGGCATTTGGCGCCATCGTGCTCGGCGGCCCCGACCGGCTTTCGAACACGTCTTGCCTCGCCTTGCCCGGCGTCCGCGCAGAAACACAGGTGATCGCGCTCGACCTGGCCGGCATCGCAGTCTCGGCTGGCGCCGCCTGCAGCAGCGGCAAGGTTGCGCGCAGCCATGTGCTCGAGGCGATGGGGGTGGGCGATCTGGCGGCCGAGGCGATCCGGGTGAGCCTCCCCTGGAACGCGACCGCCGCGGACGTCGCGGCATTTCAGACGGCCTATGCCGCCATGTCGCGCCGCCTCGCCCGGCGCCTCGACGTTCCCGTCGATGCCGGCGCCGACGGTTGGACGCCGGGCCAAGCGGGCCCATATCGGCGACATGCGCCCCAATAGGCCCATTTATCTCGACAACCAGGCCACGACGCCGACCGACCCCCGCGTCGTCGACGCGATGCTCCCCTGGTTCACGGAGCGCTTCGGCAATCCGCATAGCGCCGAGCACCGGATGGGCACCGAAGCCGAGGCGGCCGTCGAGACAGCGCGCGCGGAGATCGCAGCCCTCATCGGCGCCGACTCTCGCGAGATTGTCCTGACCTCAGGTGCGACCGAGAGCAACAACCTCGCCATCAAGGGTGCCGCCCGGCACGCGGCCTCCATGGGCGATGAGCGACGGCGCATCATCACGGTCGCCACCGAGCATAAATGCGTGCTGGAGAGCGTCGCAGACCTCGCAGCCGAGGGGTTCGAGCCGGTCGTGCTGCCGGTGAAACCGGATGGCCGGCTCGACCCGGACCGCCTGGCCGAGGCCCTCGCCGTGCCGACCCTGTTGGTCAGCGTCATGG
>JAVVHH010000187.1:0-6137 GCA_032249615.1 Acetobacteraceae bacterium | reverse complement strand
GTGGCAACCGCGGCTGCATAGCCCGCCGGGATGGGCACGGCCAGGGGCTGGTGGCACTAGAACGTGATTGACGTCCAGAGTAGGAAAATATACCCGTTCGTTCCTGATGCAGGAGCGTGGCGTTCTTGACTTGTTCAGCGGTATCGGCGGCGTCAGCCTCGGCTTGCACTGGGCCGGCTTTCGAACCCTCGCGTTCTGCGAAACCGACGAATTCTGCCAGCGCCTGCTTGCGCGGCACTGGCCCGGCATCCCGATCTACCCGGACATCCGAGCGCTCGACGGCGAGTGCCTGCAGCGGGACGGCATCTCGCCGTTCCTCGTCGCAGGGGGCTTCCCCTGCCAGGACATCAGCCTCGCCGGCACGCATGCCGGGCTCGACGGACCCCGAAGCGGGCTGTGGCGGGAGATGGCGCGGATCGTCGGGGCATGCCGACCGCGTTGGGTCATCGTTGAGAACGTCCCTAGCTTGCGAACTCGGGGAGCGGACCAAGTCATCGGCGACCTGGCGGCACTCGACTACGCCAGCTGGGCATTCGTGGTGGGTGCTGTCCATGCCGGCGCCCCGCACCGGCGGAACCGGCTGTTCCTCCTCGCGCGCGACATCTCTGCCCACCCCGCTCGCGCGCGATTGGAAGTGCGGCAGCGCGTCACAACGCGCCGCGCGCGCCTCCTGCCAGCTGAACGATTTGGTGGGTGGCCTGCTGAACCCTGCGTTCGTCGAGTGGATGATGGGTTTCCCGGACGGGTGGACCGCGTGAGATCATTGGGCAACGCGGTGGTGCCTGCGATCGCCGCCGCGTTCGGCCGGTCGATCAACGTCGTCGAAGATTTGGAACGGCAGACACGCGATTGGCGGAGCGGCGAATGACCAGGCGACGAATGACCAGGCGCGTGCTGATCGTGGAAGACGAGGCGCTCGTCGCCCTGACGCTGGAAGACGTGCTGACGGAGGCGGGCTATGTCGTCTGCGGGATCGCGGACCGGCCGGGGCCGGCGCTCGAGATCGCGCGGACGCTCGAACCCGACATCGCGGTGATCGACGTGCGCCTGGCCGGCGGCGACGACGGGATCGTGCTGGCCGAGCAGCTCGCGGTGTCGACGCCGATGCTGATCCTGTTCGCCACCGGCAACCCGGCCGAAGTGCGCGCCCGGGCCCGGGCGGGGCATGGCTGCCTGTCCAAGCCGTTCCAATCCGAATGGCTGCTGGCGGCGCTCGAGGAGATCCAGAACGGGGGCACGACCGCCATCCCCAGCTACTTCGCGCTTCCTGTCGGCGCGCTCTGATGCTCCGCAAATACCGCGTTCGGCAGTTGCTGAACAATCTGCCGTGCCTGATCTGGTGCGCCGACGCGAGCGGCAGCTGGATCTACGTCAATAAGGTCTGGCTCGATTTCACCGGGCGCACGCACGAGGAGGAGGTCGATTCCGGTTGGACGGTCGGCGTGCATCCGGAGGACGAGCCGGCGCGGGCCGCGGCGCTGGCGGCGACGTTCGCCTCCCGCAGCCCGTTCCGACTCGAGTTCCGCATGCGCCGCCACGATGGGGCCTGGCGCGCCATGCTGGCGACGGGCGTGCCCCGGCTTGACCGGACCGGGGTGTTCGCCGGGTTCATCGGCTGCATGACCGACATCACGGATTTCAAGGTTGCGCAGGCCGAGCGCCAGCGCGACATGGACGAGAAGGCCGCCGTGATGCAGGAGCTGCACCACCGGGTGAAGAACAACGCCCAGGTGTTCGCCTCCCTGCTGAGCGTGCAGGCCAGCCGCGCCGTCGACCCGGCGGTCAAGGCGGCGCTTCGGGTTGCCGCCTCGCGAGCCGCGACGATGGCGTTGGCGCAGCAGCAGATCTGGGACGCCGGGTCGTCGGCGCGGTTCGATCTCGGCGCCCTGGTGCGCCGGCTGGTGCTCGCGCAGCAGGATCGCGGCGTCGCCATCGAGGTGCACGCGCCGGGCACGCTGTTCGTCCCGCTCGCCACGGCGGTGCCGCTCGGCCTGATCGTCCACGAGTTGCTGATGAACGCGCTCGCCCACGCCTTCGTCGGCCGCACCGCCGGGCAGGTGGTGGTCCGGCTGGTGCGCGACACCGGGACCGAGCTGCGCGTCTCGGTCGAAGATGACGGGATCGGGATGCCGGAAGATCGGGGCGCGAGCCAATCGGCCGGGCTCACGATCGTGCGCAGCCTTGCCCGTCAGTTGGGCGCGACGCTCAAGACCAAGGTGGCGGGCGGCACGGCCGTCAGCCTTTGGATGCCTTGCCCGCCCCCCTCCTGACGCCCATCCTGAGACCCGCGCCCCCATCGCCAGCGGGAACAACGGGTGATATCACGAGCCAACGTGACAAGAGTTGCTGCCCATGCGTGAGACTTTTCCGTTCTCGGCCATCGCCGGTCAGGAGGAAATGAAACGCGCGCTGCTGATCGCGGCCGTCGATCCGTCCGTCGGCGGCGTGCTGGCCTTCGGGGACCGCGGCACCGGGAAATCCACCGCGGTTCGCGCGCTGGCCGCGCTGCTGCCGCCGATGCAGGCGATCGCCGGCTGCCGCTACCACTGCGATCCCGCTCAGCCCGATGCCGCCTGCGACGAGTGCCGGGCTGCGGGCCGTTCGGAGGCGACCAGCGCGCGAGTGCCGGTGGTGGATCTGCCGCTCGGCGCCACGGAAGACCGGGTCGTCGGCGCGCTCGACCTCGAGCGGGCCCTGGTTCGCGGTGAAAAGGCCTTCGAACCGGGCCTGCTCGCCCGCGCCAACCGCGGCTTTCTCTACATCGACGAGGTCAACCTGCTGGAGGACCACCTGGTCGACCTGCTGATCGACGTCGCCGCGTCGGGCGAGAACGTGGTGGAGCGCGAGGGCCTGAGCGTGCGCCACCCTGCCCGCTTCGTGCTCGTGGGCAGCGGCAACCCGGAGGAGGGCGAGTTGCGCCCGCAATTGCTCGACCGGTTCGGCCTGAGCGTCGAGGTCCGCACGCCGGAGGACATCGCGACCCGCATCCTCATCGTCCGCCGCCGGGACCAATTCGACCGGGACCCGGCGGGCGTCGCGGCCGAGTGGCGGGCGGCCGAGGACGGGCTGCGCGACAGCATCGTGGCGGCGCGGAGCCGGATCGGCGGGGTCGAGGTGCCGGACGACGTGCTGGAGGACGCGGCCAAGCTCTGCCTGCGGCTCGGCACGGACGGGCTGCGCGGCGAGCTGACCCTCATGCGCGCGGCCCGGGCGCTGGCGGCGCTGTCCGGCGCCGACCGGGTCGAGCGCGCGCACGTCGTGCAGATCGCGCCCTCCGCGCTGCGCCACCGCCTGCGGCGCGACCCGCTGGACGACGCGGTGTCGACCACCAGAGTGAGCCGCGCGGTCGAAGAACTTTTCACGGCATGAGCGCGGCGGCGCTGCTGGCCGTCGATCCGGCTGGCCTCGGCGGCGCCGTTCTGCGGGGGCCGCCCGGACCGGCCCGCGACCGCTGGCTCGACGAGTTGCGGGCGCTGCTGCCGCACGGCGTCCCGTTCCGCCGCATCCCGCTCGGGATCGGCGACGACCGGTTGCTGGGCGGCCTCGATCTCGGCGCCACGCTGCTCGGTCACGGCGTCCGCGCCCAGAGGGGCGTGCTCGCTGAAGCCGATGGCGGGGTCGTCCTGCTGGCCTCGGCCGAACGGTTGCCGGCGCACACCGCGGCCAGCATCGCCGGCGCGCTGGAGGCGGGCGAGATCCGCATGGAGCGCGACGGGATCACGCGGCGCGACCCGGCCCGCATCGCCGCTATCCTGTTCGACGAAGGGATCGGCCCCGACGAGAGCGTGCCCCCATCGCTGCTGGACCGGCTCGCCTTCCGCCTCGACCCGCGCGAGCCCGCGCCGGAGCTGGAGGGTGACGTGCTGGCCGCCCGGGCGCTGCTGCCGCGAGTGAGCGTGCCGGCGGAGCTGGTCGAGGCGCTCTGCCAGACCGCGGCGGCCCTCGGGATCGATAGCCTGCGGGCGCCGCTGTTCGCGCTGCGCGCCGCGCGGGCCGCCGCCGCGTTGGCGGGCCGCACGATGGTGGACGCCGACGACGCCGCACTGGCCGGCCGCCTGGTGCTGGCGCCGCGGGCAACGGCGCTCCCGGCCCCACCCCCCGAGCCGCCGCCGCCCGAGCCCGACCAGGCGCCGTCCGAGGATGAGCCGGAGCCCGGCGCCGGCACGATGGACGACATCGTTCTCCAGGCCGCCCTGGCCGCCCTGCCGCCCGACCTGCTCGCGCGCCTCGCCGGCGGCGGGCGAGACACCCGCACCGGCAACCAGGGGCGCTCCGGCGTGCTGCGCCGCCAGGGCACCCGCGGCCGCCCCGCCGGGGTCCGCCCGGGCGATCCGCGCGGCGGCAACCGCCTGGCGCTGCTCGACACGATCCGCGCAGCGCTGCCGTTTCAGCGGCTGCGCGAGCATCACGGCCTCGCGCTCGCCATCCGGCCGGGCGACCTGCGCATCGTTCGCCGCCAGCCGCGGACGGAGAGCACCACCATCTTCCTCGTCGACGCCTCCGGGTCGCAGGCGCTCGGGCGGCTGGCGGAGGCGAAGGGGGCGGTGCAGCTGTTGCTGGCCGATTGCTATGTGCGGCGCGACCAGGTGGCGTTGATCGCGTTCCGGGGCCGCACCGCCGAACTCGTGTTGCCGCCGACGCGCGCGCTGGCGCGGGCCAAGCGGAGCCTGGCCGGGCTGCCGGGCGGCGGGGGGACGCCGTTGGCGCTGGGGCTCGATGCCGGGTTTGCGCTGGCCGACAGCATTCGCCGACGCGGGGGCACGCCGGCGATCGTCGTGCTGACCGATGGCAGCGCCAATGTCGGCCGGGACGGGCAGGGTGGCCGCCCCGCTGCCGAGCGGGATGCCGAGGCCGCCGCGCGCCAAATCCGCGCCGCCGGCTATCGCGCGCTGCTGGTCGATAGTTCGATGCGTCCGGCCCCGGCGGCGCGGCGGATCGCCGAGGCGATGGGCGGGCGCTACGTGCCGCTGCCGTTCGCCGGTGCGTCGGCGATCTCCGGCTTGGTTCGCAGCGGGGCATGAAGGACCTCGCCGGCTGGCCGAACCGCGAATGGAGCCGCTTCGTGCGCGCGGGCGGCCTCGAATGGCACGTGCAGGTGGCGGGAGAGGGTCCGGTGCTGCTGATGCTGCACGGGACGGGAGCGGCAACCCATTCCTGGCGCGGGTTGCTGCCGCTGCTGACCGCGCACTTCACGGTGGTCGCTCCCGATCTGCCGGGTCACGGCTACACGGATGCGCCGGCGACCAGCCGGCTGTCGCTGCCCGGCATGGCGCGGGCGCTGCAGACGCTGCTCTGGACGCTGGATCTCACGCCCGTGCTGGCGGCGGGGCACTCCGCCGGCGCGCCGATCCTGGTCCGCATGCTGCTCGACGGGCAGGTGGCGCCGCGGGGGCTGATCGGGCTGAACGGCGCGCTGCTGCCGCTGGGCGGCATGGCGGGCCAGCTTTTCTCGCCGCTCGCCAAGTTGCTCACCGGACTGCCGGGCTTACCGGACTTGTTCGCCTGGCGGGCGCGGGACCGGGGGGTGGTCGAGCGGCTGCTGGCCGCCACCGGGTCGCGCGTCGACGCGGAAGGCGTCCGTCTCTATCAGCGGGTCGTGACCCGGCGCAGCCACGCCGCCGCCGCGCTCGGGATGATGGCGCATTGGGACTTGCCCTCGCTGACCGGCAATTTCGCGCGGATCGAAATTCCCGTGCTGCTGATCGCCGGCGAGAACGACCGGACGGTGCCGCCGACCCAATCCGAGGAGGTCGCGGCGCAGGTGCAGAAAGGCCGCTACGTCGGCCTGCCCGGCCTCGGACACCTGGCGCACGAGGAGGACCCGGCGGCGATCGCGAACCTCATCGACGCGTTCGCCGCGGAGCTCGGCATCCTGTGACGCTGATGGTCGACGGTATCCTGGTGCTCGTCGTTCTGGAGTCCGTGTTGCTGGCCGTGCTCGGCCGCGCCCGCATCCTGCCGAACTTGCTAGCCGGGTTCATGCTGCTGGTCGCCATGCGCTTGGCGCTAGCCGACGGGGCGCTTGCCTGGGTCGGCCTGAGCTTGCTCGGGGCAGGTCTAGCGCATCTCGTCGATCTTCGGTGGCGCTGGGGCTAAAGGAGCCCTTCTCACGACTGTCTAGTTCGGTTTACACTCGG
>JAVVHH010000186.1:0-6181 GCA_032249615.1 Acetobacteraceae bacterium | reverse complement strand
GTCGCAAGCTCTCTAATGAATGTCTGATCTATCTTGATCTTGTCGAAAGGGAAGCTGCGTAGATAACTCAGACTGGAGTAGCCAGTGCCGAAATCATCCATGGAGATACACACCCCGAGTTCACGCAGCCCGTGCAAGGTCGCGAGCGTGGCGGCACTATCTGCCAAAAGAACAGTTTCGGTGATTTCCAGTTCGAGCCGGTTTGACGGTAGTCCGGTCGACTCGAGAGCCAGCTTGACCGTCTCGACAAGGTTTCGGCACTTGAATTGAGCAGGGCTGACGTTGACGGCGACCTTGACGTGATCGGGCCACGTGCACGCCTCGGCGCAAGCACGCCGCAATACCCAGTCGCCCAGCGGTACGATCAGCGCAATCTCCTCGGCGATCGGTACGAAGTCGGCCGGAGACACCATCCCGCGCACCGGATGTTGCCACCGCAAGAGCGCCTCGAAGCCGCCGATCCGCTCACGTTCGACATCGTAGATCGGTTGGTAATGCAGCTCGAACTCGCCATTGGCCAGCGCAGAACGCAGATCCAGCTCGAGCGAGCGGCGGGCCTGAAGGCGGGCATCCATTCCCGGCTCGAAGAAGCGCCAGATGCCGTGACCGTCCGCTTTGGCCCGGTTGAGAGCGACGTCTGCATTCTTCAGCAACTTGGCACAGGTTGAACCATCCTGCGGCGCGACCGATACGCCAAGGCTGGCTCCAATCACGACGTGATTGCCATCGATGTCGTAAGGAGCATTCAGCGTGTTGACGATACGCTGCGTCAGAACCGTTACGTCCTCTGGCCGATCAATCGGCGTCTGCACGATCGCGAACTCGTCTCCTCCCAGCCGAGCCACCGTGTCCGTCTCGCGGACGCAAGCGTTGAGGCGGGTTGCGACCGCTCGGAGCAGTTCGTCGCCGACAGTGTGGCCGAGTGTATCGTTGACTGTTTTGAACCGGTCCAAGTCGAGCATAAGCACGGCGAAGTTGGACCGATCGCGCGCGGCCTGAGCCAACGCCTGTTCCACCCGCTCGCTGAAGAAAACCCGGTTCGGCAGCCCGGTCAGCGCGTCATGACGGGCCATGAACACGATCTGCGCTTCGGCGCGCCTGCGTTCGGTAACGTCCTCGTAGGTTGTGACCCAACCACCGTCAGCCATGGCACGGCGGTAAACGGCGATAATCCTTCCGTGCCCAATCTGGTGGAAACTGGTCTCGCCGGAATTCTTGAATGCAGCGATGCCGTCCGTTGCACTGAGCAGATCCGATACGTTTTGGCCGGGATGGTTGCCCGCGGCGACGCTCAGCGCGAGCACCTCCCGGAATGACAGACCCGGGCTCACCTCCTCGGGCGCGAGGCGGAAAATCTCGCAAAACCGGCGGTTGACAACCTTGAGATGCTGGTCGGCATCGTAGAGGCACAAGCCTTGCGACATGTGATCGAGTGCCGCGTCCAGGCTGAGATTGGCCGCCTCCAGCCGGATCGTCTTGTCGCGCAAAGCTGTCACGTCCGTCAGGACGGCAACGAACCCGCCGTCCCGGGTCGCGCTACGGCCTACGCGCAACCAGCGGCCGTCCAGCAGCCGCACTTCGCCTGCATCGGGCGCGCCTCCGGAAAGCCGATGCAGCAAGCCTGCGTTTTCGCTGATCGGTCCGGCTGCTGCATGGATTGCCGCGAACGCCGCCCCGGGTCGAAGCAGATCGCGATCATTGCCGAAATACTCACGCGCCTGTGTATTGGCCAGAGCAATGGCGCCGTGTGCGTCGACGATGATGACGCCCTCGCGAGACGCCTCTAGCGCGTCAGCCAACCGTGCCTGCGCGGATCGCCGCTGCGTCACCTCGCGATCCATCATGGCTCGGATGTTGTCGCGCATCGCTTGCATCGCGACGAGCAGGGCCCCGAGCTCATCGCGGCGGCCCCGCGGGAACTCACCCACAAGATCGCCGCGCGCAATGCGCCCTGCCATCGCCGACGCCGCCGCAACCGGCCGAATGATGCGGCGCGCTAGCAACCACGCGATGACCGCCGAAAGCGCCAGCGCCGCCCCAGTACCGATCAAGCTGATCTGCCAATCTCGCGCAACCACGCCCCGGGCGTGCTGGCGGTAGGTAAATCCGTCGCCGGCGATGTAGTTGATGAGGAGGTCGATTTGTTTGCTGGCCACCTTGGCGTGGTGATCGAGAGCGTTCCACGTCGCGAGATCGAGTTGCGAATTGGCTAGCAAGCGATGCCGCTCGTCGTTCCAGGCGGCCGTCGCTACTTGCACATTGAAGGCTGCCCGCGCTGCCCTCGAGGACTGAGAACGCTCCGCCGCTATCGCGAGATCCTCGTTCATCGACTTGGCGAGCGTGTCGATGCGATCGTTGAGGGCTGCTTGCGCCGCCGGGTCGGCGTTTATGGCCCAACGACGGGCGAGCGCAGCTTCCATCCCCGCGAAGTCGGCCGCCGCCGCCCGTGCGTAATTGATGGACATCAACGATTTATCGAAGGTCTCGCTCACCAGAACACCGGCTTCGCCGATCGCGAGCGCGGCGCAGAAGCCGAGCGTGCTCGTGATTGCGCTCATCACCAGGAAGGCAACCAGAATCTGCATGCGTATCGTTGCCGCCCGAGCAGCAATGCGGCTGACGAGCGAGGGCGCTCTGTCTTGCGAAGATTGCGATAATGGCCGCACCGGCCTTGTAAGCAGCATTGACAATCTGCGTCCTCAAGCTCGTCAGAGAATGAGGCGAGTAGATTAAGGCTCTCTTAACTGCACTGGATTAGCTTTGGTTACAGAACACGAATGGCGCGGACATAGAATGCGTTTTGGGCGGCTACACAGGGCGGTGAAAGTTGGTAGCCGTCTCTGGGGATACAGTCTCATTGCTGCGGCGGTTGTGTTCACCACAGCAGCTCTAGCCGCGTTCGGGATCAAACCCGAGCATTTCGTCTCTCAGAAGGATCAGGTGTTCACCCCCGGTAAGCTCGTCATCAAGCGGGGCGAGACGGTGGAGATCGTCAATGATGACGGCGATCTCCTGCACCATCTCTACATCGACACGAAACAGCTCCAGTTCGATTCGGGAGATCAGGAACCGGGCGCAAAGGTCGCTATCACCTTTCCGGCGGCAGGAAGTTTCGACGTTCTCTGCGGCATCCACCCCAAAATGAAGCTCGTTATTGACGTGAAGTAGTCAAAACACGTCCGTATTAAACAAGGCCATATGGGCCACGTAATACAAAGTCAGGAATGCGACTAGGCTTACCGCATAGCCCATCGGGGCGAGCATTGGCTGGAAGAGCCTGCTCCTTGCTCCGGCAGGGGCGTTGTCGGCAGCGATGACGATCAGGACGGCGATGATTGCGGAGTGCCCGATCGCGTCCAGTTTTCCGAATTCCGGAATGGCTGAAAAGAATATCCCGGCGAGGATGATGGCAGCCGATCGCCGCACAAGGGGGCTCCACAAAAGCGCAAAAGCGAGCGTGAACTCGACTACTCCGGCCGCACGCATGAAGAAGGCGATGTCAAAATTCATGCTCATCGAGGGATGCGTGGCAAAAAGCGGGAACGTCCACTCGGGATAGGCCCATTTCTCTATTGACGCCCACATGAGGGTGATCGCCGCGGCCCATCGCACAACGTCGAGGGGTCTCGTTCCGAACAGCTTGCGCTGAAAGCTGGTCAGCGCGAAGAAGGCAGCAATGCCCAGGAAAATGGGGTAATCCATGAGATGGAAGATGCCGTATCGCTGAATGGCGATCCCATACAGAGCCACGATGCCGAGGGCAGAAACGGCCAGCGTGCGCCGCCAAATTAGCCCCGCGGCAACCACGAGTTGGAGCCATGGAACATAGGGGGCAGACGTCTTGAGTTCGGGCGTCATAATGATGTCCCCGAGTGTCCAGATCGCGACGAAGAAAAAGCCGCAGGTGGCTCGCAACAGAATTTCTGTGTTGCTCTGTATCACCGACGTCACCCGATCGAGCGCGCGAGTTAGAGCGTGACCGAGGATCGACCGTTCAAGAAAGCAGCCAGCGAGCAACACCGCGAGCGCGATGCCCGTCAGTTGTTCGAAGTCTGGACAGAGTACGTTCTCAAGGCTCTGGGGCTGCCCAGCCACGTCGAATGCGCAGAACCACTTCACGTGAGCCCTCGCGCTCGTTGGATGTCCGGCGATGACCGCGATGAGGGTCAAAACTTGGAGCGAAGTTGCCCTCCCAGCCACAGTCACCAACTGACGCATATCGCAACCTCAGATTGTTAGACACCAAAATCTATCTCCTCAGAGTTGCCTACAATTTACCGCTAGTAAAGCTTGATTTACGATTGATTCACGATTTTCGCGTTCACCGTGCGAATTGCGGCCGTTTTGCAACAACCGGAACCTGCTCCTCGACGCTCTGAGACAACCGAAAGGGTTGTCGGGATCTCGGTGGCTCCCGCACTCAGATTTTGTTAAGACTTTCCCCGTATCATGCGACACGTCCATAAACTTGGAGGCCGCACATGATCGCCGCGATGAGCTCGACTTGCTTAGTTTTGGGTGGTTCCCTGGCCTATGCGGCCCTCAGGCGACCATCATGCCAAGCTATCCTCGAGCGTTGCGGCGGCGCCCTCATGGTGACAGGCCTGGCTTTGCTCGGAACTGGCTTGGGGATCCACCCCTAAGTTCGTTGGGCGCTAGAGAACGCCGACGGCTGCAGCGAGCTCACCGCGCCGCGGGCAGCTCCATTGGAGAATCGCTGGTCAGCGTTCGCAGAAAGACCACCAAGTCCTTTTTCTCTCCGTCGGTTAGGCCTAGCGGATGGATCAGTTCAGACCGGCTTGGCCGGTCGATGCCGCCTTGGTCATACAGATCGATGACCGCCTCGAGCGATGCAACTGAACCGTCGTGCATGTAGGGTGCGCGCTTGGCGACGTCACGCAGCGTCGGTGTCTTGAACGCGTAGCGGAGCTTGGTGGAGGTGGGGAACAGTGCGCCCCGCCCGACATCACTTCCCGTCGCCGTGCCGATATCGTGGAATGAGCCGTCCGTGAACGCCCAGCCCTGGTGACATCCCGAGCAGCCGGCTTTTGCGTTGAAGAGGGCAAACCCCTTCTTCGCGTCGTCGCCAATGGCGTGGTCGTCGCCTGAGACCCAGCGATCGAACGGCGATTGGCCGGAGACGATCGTGCGCTCGTAGGTGGCGAGCGCCGCCTCCGTCTTCTCCTGATCGATCCCGGGCTCGCCGAATGCGCGCGCAAAGCCTTCGACATAGCCGGGCTCATCGCGAAGCCGTTCGAGAGCGATCTCCGCCGGCAAGTTCATGTTAGCGGACCCGGCGATCGCGACGAAGCCGACAGACTCGATGCTGCGGAACCTGCCGCTCCATCCGAGTCGAGGCAGCCAGGCTATATTGAGGAGCGTCGGCGAGCGAAACGACATGGGTAAGCGCTTGTCACCCATCGCGCGCGGCAGCCCATCGCCCCAGGCGAGATCCGGCTGGTGACAGCTGGCGCAAGAAAGCCGGCCCGAGGCGGAAAAGATCGGGTCGAAGAACAGTTGGCGGCCAAGCTCTGCTTTGGCAGCCGTATACACATTGTCGGCGGGAAACGGGATAGTGGCCGGGCGAACGTATCGCGCACGCAACGAGTCTAAGTCTTTGTCGGGCGCGTGAGCCGCAGCGGTTAACCCCGCCAAGAGCACCAATCCACCGACAAGAACAACGTTGCTGCGTTTCCAGAACATCGCGGGGGCAGTGTGCCGCGAAAAGGTTGCGGAATCCCTAACGTCAGATCGCCTGCAAGACGGTCAATGTTTCGTTGCGATCTGCCTCGTTGCGCATCGCCCCCTGCCCGCCCTTTGATCGGCAGCGCCACGCACAGCCCAAAGGCAAAGCCGAAAACATGGCCTGCTTTTTGCATAGAGGTCCAGGTCTTCTGGAGGACCTGCGCCGATGGCGACGATACCAGCTAGCCCTGCCTCCTTCTCCCTCGACCCGGCCCGTTGCGCACTGATCATCATCGACATGCAGCGCGACTTCCTCGAGCCGGGCGGGTTCGGCTCCTCCCTCGGCAACGACGTCGCCCATCTCCGCCGCGCCATCGCCCCGAACGTCCGCCTGCTCGCCGCCTGGCGTGAGGCAAACCTCCGCGTTATCCACACGCGGGAAGGCCATCGTCAGGACCTATCAGACCTGCCGCCCGCCAAGCACGCGCGCGGCGGC
>JAVVHH010000185.1:0-6247 GCA_032249615.1 Acetobacteraceae bacterium | reverse complement strand
CGCAGGCCTCATCCTTGCGATCACCATGACGAGCAAGCTCGAACTTTGGCTGAGCCTCGGGGTGATTCTCGGCGTTGCCCCGGGCATGACCGCGCTCGTGCTGGCCACCACGGTCGCAACCCGCTGGTTCACACGGCATCGGGGCCTGGTGCTGGGGATCATGAGCGCCGGGACCGCGACCGGGCAGCTGATCTTCCTCACGCCAGCCGCCTGGCTCGCCGAACATTACGGCTGGCGCACGGCACTGATCCCCACCACGGCGGTCATCGCCGTCCTGGCGATCGCCTTCGCGCTCCTCGCACGGGACCGCCCCTCCGATCTCGATCTGCCGCCCTATGGCGAGGACGCGGTCCTGCCCCCGCCGCCGCCCTCGGCGCACAACCCGTTCCTGCTGAGCCTCGACGCCGTCGCCAGCGCGTCCAAGCACCTCGTGTTCTGGGTGCTCGCCTTCACGTTCTTCGTCTGCGGCGTGTCGAGCTTCGGGCTTGTCCCGCACTTCGTCGCCCTGTGCGGCGACTTCGACATCGCGCCGGTGCTGTCGACCGGGCTACTGACGCTGATCGGCGTCTGCGATCTGATTGGAACGGTCGGTTCGGGCTGGCTCTCGGACCGTTACGACAACCGCTGGCTGCTGGCCTTCTATTACGGCTTTCGTGGCCTGTCTCTGATATGGCTGCCGTATAGCGGCTTCTCGCTGCTCGGGCTGTCGGGTTTTGCAATCTTCTACGGGTTGGATTTCATCGCGACCGTGCCGCCCACGGTCAAACTGGCCGTCCGCGCCTTCGGACGGGAGCAAGCGCCCGTCGTGTTCGGCTGGATCTTCGCAGCTCACCAGCTCGGCGCCGGCGTCATGGCGCTGGCCGCCGGTCAGTCCCGTGATGCACTGAACAGCTACTTGCCGGCCTTCTTCACGGCGGGGGTCGTGTGCATCATGGCAGCGGCCTCGCTGCTCCTCCTGCGGGGGCGCCCCACACCGGCTCCACGCTCCGGGCCTGCCTTACAAGCGGCCTGAATCAAGCGTTCACCGCTGAGCGAGGCGGAAGTAAACAGCCCGCAAGCGCGGTGCGAGGTCATCGAGGCCGCCAACGATCATGGCGTTGTGCCGGCCGAAGATGGTGAGGCCGGCGTCGGCCTCGCCGGGGCGGATGATGAGCCCGAACACGTCGATGCCGCGGCCGCGCAGCGCCAGCACAGCCCGGCGCGCGTCCTCGACCAACTCCGCACTGTCCGGCACGTCGATGTCGGACGGCTCGCCATCCGTCGCGACCAGCACGAGTTTGCGCAGCGTCGGCTGTTCGGCGATCTCGGTCCCGGCATGCCGCAACGCCGCCCCGAGGCGGGTGGAGAGGCCCGCGCGTAACCCGGCCAGACGCTCGCCGACCACCGGGCCGAACGGCTCATCGAAATCCTTCAGCCGCGTGACCCGGACGTCGTCCCGCCCATCGGAGGCGAACGAGCGGAGCGCGAACCGGTCGCCGCGGTCGTGCAGCGCGGTGGCCAGCGCGGCGAACGCATGGCGCTGCGTGTCGAGCACCGTCATGCCGGCCGATACGCGGTCCGCCGTCGAATGGGAGGCATCCATGATCAACAGCGTGGCGAGGTCGCGGCCGGCGTGCGCGCAGTCGCGATAGAGGCGCAGATCCGGCGTCCGCCGACGGCGGCGCGCGGCGACGGCGTCGATGGCACGGTCGAGGTCGAGCTCCTCGCCGTCCTCGCGGGGCGGGCGGCGGCGCCGGGCTCCGACCCTGACGCTGCGGACCAGCCGGGCGAGGTCGCGCTGCCGCGGCGGGTCGGGGAGCGCCGGCCCGACGCGGGGCGCCACGTCGCGGACCGTGACCCAATCGGGGCGCAGGACCCGGGCGGCATTGTCCCACTCGGGATAGGTGGCGAGGATGGCGGCACGGTCATCCTGGCCGGCGTCGCGGGCGCGCGGCGCCGGGGCCGGGTCGGGCGCCGGCCGCGCCGCATCCACGGACAGCGCCAGGCTGTCATCTTGCGTCTCCGGCAGTTCCCACAAATGCATGTTGTCGTCGCGGTAGAGCGGCTCGACCACGTAGGTCTTGGCGTTGATCTGGACACGCATCTGGCCGAGATCGTTGCCGAGCAGGCCGCCGATGGCGCGGCTGATCGCGGGATCATGCGGGTCCGCCGCGGCGAACAGCGCGCGGCCCTTGCGGACGAACGCGTCGGGATCGGCATAGGCCGGGTCCAGCAGCGCGCGCGCGAGCCGCGCCAGCAGCTGCACTGCCAGCACGCGGCCGCCGCCGGTTGGGCCCGCGGTGTGCCATGGCGACCAGAGCGCGCGCAGGCCGGGAAACCGGGCGATGGCGAGCGTTTCGACTCGGGCGTCCTCGATCAGGCCGACGAGCACACGCTGGATCGGGCGAAGCGAGCCGACCGGCAGAACGGGGCGCGGCGCCACGCGGTGCGCCTGGGCATGGGCCGCCGCGGCCCGGTAGAGCAGGCCCGACCGCTCCGGCGCGATGCCGGGGTAGATGGCGGGCATGACGACCGTGCCGGACGCGATCGCGGTGCGGGTCGAGACGCCGGCCGGCGCCGGTGGAAACGCCCGGAGCCGAGGGGCCCCGCCCCATAGCCCGCCGATGAAGGCGTTCAGCATGCGGCTGGTTTCGGCAAAGCCGATGGCGCCCGCAGGACGCGCGAGCAAGGCGTCGGCGAGCCCGTCTTGGCCGGTGAAGAAGGCGGTCCGGCGGCGCTTGTCGGTCGCCGTGGCCTTGAGCCCGGCGGCGACGAAATCGAGAAACGCCGCCGCGTCACCTGCCGCGAGCAGGTGCGGCAGCCGCTTGGTCACCGGTCGGACGAGCCCGGGCGCCTCGCGCGCGAGACGGCCCATTGCCTGCCACCAGAGCGTCAGCCCGGCGGTCCCGACCAGCCGCCGCGCCACCGGCAATTCCTCCAGGCACGCCAGCGCCGCGCGCGCGCCGGCGTGTCGGCACAGCTCCGCGGCGGCATGACCGGCGGCCGGGTCGGGCGGGTCGAGCCTCCAGAACGCGTCGATACAGGCAACGCCCGCGCTGACGTGGACGAGTTCGAGCGTGGCGGCAGCCCAGTCGCCCTGCAGCGCCGGGTCGGCGCGGGACAGGATGCACCATGCCACCGTGAACGCCGGACGAAGCGCCTCACGGTCGCGGATGAGATGGTGGACGCGGTCGAGATCGCAGTCGAGATCGGGCGAGCGCTCGCCCGGACCGCTCAAGGCAGGCAAGCGTCGACGACGGCGTCCAGCGCATCGCGCAGATCGGCGTCGTCGGTCAGCGGCAGCACGACGGCGGCTCGGATCGCGTCGCGCAGGCCGATCCCCGCCCCCGCCAGCGCGCCGGCCTGGATCAGCATGCGCGTCGAGGCGCCCTCGCCGAGCGTGTGGCCGCGGAGGTTGCGGGTGCGGCCCGCGATGTCGACCAGGAGGGTGGCGAGCGCGGGATCGACGCCTGCTTCCCGGGCGACGATGGCGGCCTCGGCTTCCGGCTCGGGATACGTGAAGTCGATGGCCACGAAGCGCTGCTTGGTGGATTCCTTCAGATCCTTCGCCGCACTCTGGTATCCCGGGTTGTAGGAGATCACGAGCAGGAAATCGGGATGGGCGGCGACCAGTTCGCGGTTGCGGTCGAGTGGCAGCACCCGGCGATGGTCGGCCAGCGGGTGGATCACGACGGTGGTGTCCTGCCGCGCCTCCACGATCTCGTCGAGGTAGCAGATGGCGCCGTGGCGCACCGCGGTCGTGAGCGGCCCGTCCGCCCAGACCGTGCCCTCGTTTTCCAGCAGGAAGCGGCCAGCCAGGTCGGCCGCGGTCATGTCCTCGTGGCAAGCCACGGTGATGAGGGGGCGGCCGAGTTCGAACGCCATCGCCTCCACGAAGCGCGACTTGCCGCAGCCGGTCGGTCCCTTGAGCATCACCGGCAGCTTTCGGGCGGCGGCGGCGGCGAACAGGTTGGTCTCGTTGGCGGCGGGACGGTAGAACGGCCGCGCCGCCAGGTAGTAGGGTCCTAGATCCATCAGTCCGCGGATTACCGGTGCTTGGTGTTCGGAATACCGTCGATTGGGCATTCCGCCGTGCCCACCGTGGTCCGCGTCATGGCTTCGACCATCTCCCTCGTCGCTTCGGGGTCGGCGATCCAGCGCTTGTAGAAGTCGTACGGGCAGGCCGCCTCGCCCTTGTCGCCGTCGCCGGAGTTGATCATTCCGGTGTAGCCACGGTGCACGAGTTTGAACAGATGGTTCTCGGATTGCATGTTGGTGCGTGCATCGCGGATCAGCGACGTCGAGAGCGCCGCGTATTGGATGCCGTATTCCTCCGTGCCGCATTCGCCGAGGGTGCGGCCGTCGAACCCGATGATGGAGGAATGACCGAAATACGAATAGACCCCGTCGAAGCCGGTGGCGTTCGCCACGGCGACATAGCAGTTGTTGGCGAAGGCCATCGCTTTCGACATCAGGATCTGCTGTTCCTTGGCCGGATACATGTAGCCTTGGCAGCGGATGATGAGTTCGGCGCCGCGCATGGCGCAATCCCGCCAGATCTCGGGATAGTTGCCGTCGTCGCAGATGATCAGGCTGATCTTGAGCCCCTTCGGACCGTCCGACACATAGGTGCAGTTGCCGGGATACCAGCCCTCGATCGGCACCCAGGGCATGATCTTGCGATACTTCTGAACGATCTCGCCCTTGTCGTTCATCAGGATAAGCGTGTTGTAGGGCGCCTTGTTCGGGTGCTCCTCGTGGCGCTCGCCGGTCAGCGAGAACACGCCCCACACCTTGGCCGTGCGGCACGCCTCGGCAAAGATGTCGGTCTCGTCGCCAGGCACGGACGACGCAGTCTCGTACATCTCCTTGCTGTCGTACATGATGCCGTGGGTCGAGTATTCGGGGAAGATCACGAGGTCCATGCCGGGCAGGCCGGACTTCATGCCGATCAGCATGTCGGCGATCTTCTTGGCGTTGTCCAGCACCTCTGCCTTCGTGTGCAGGCGCGGCATCTTGTAGTTCACCACGGCGACGCCGACCGTGTCTTTACTGCTCGAGATATCGCCGTGGATCATTATTCTATTCCTTTTAGTGGCTGATCATCCAGGGCCGGGCTGCCGGGAACGACTTGGCGCCAACCGCTTCGGCCACCCGCTTGCCGGCCGGCCGGCAACAACCGCAGGAGGGCGGGTGCTTGCGGGATTGGATCGGCGCGTTGGCGCTCCGCTCGTTGGTCGCATGCGCGCGCCGCACGCCCTGATCCATGCCGGAGAACGCGGGCGCGGTCAGCAGCGCCCGCGGTGCCGCCGCCCCGCACCCCTCGCAGGGTGCAGGCGCCGCGTAGGCCGACATCGGCCGCATCGCGCTGAACGGGCCGCACGACCCGCACAGATACTCGTAGACCGGCATCGTTACAGATCCGGCGCGAGCGGCATCGACACGCCCCCCTTGATGCCGCCCGACGGCCCATCCATCCCCGGGTTGATGTCGAACTCGAAGATCTCCGTCGGCAGCCACAGCGTCGCGCAGGAGTTCGGAATGTCCACCACGCCGCTGATGTGCCCCTGCACCGGCGCGGTGCCCAGGATCGAGTAGGCTTGCGCGCCCGAATAGCCGAACTTCTTCATGTATTCGATCGCGTTCAGGCAAGCCTGGCGATACGCGACGTTCACGTCCAGGTAATGCTGCCCGCCATTCTCATCGACAGAGATGCCTTCGAAGATCAAGTAGTCGGTGTAGTTCGGCTTGATCACGCTCGGCTTGAAGATCGGGTTCTTGATCCCGTATTTTGCCATCCCGCCCTTGATGACCTCCACCTTGAGGTGAATCCAGCCGGGCATCTCGATCGCACCGCAGAAGGTGATCTCGCCGTCGCCCTGGCTGAAATGCAGGTCGCCCATCGAGAGCCCGGCGCCCGGCACATAGACGGGGAAAAACACCCGCGCACCGCGCGACAGGTCCTTGATGTCGCAGTTGCCACCGTGTTCGCGCGGGGGGACCGTGCGGGCGCCGGTCGCCGCCGCGGCCGCTTTCGCGTCGCCCTTCAGGCGGCCCATATGCGCGGTCGGCGCAAATGGGGCATTCGCCAGCGGGGGCACGCGGCCCGGATTGGTGGCGATCAGCCCGGTCTCACGCTCGTTCCAGGTGTTCAGCAGCTTCGGGTCCGGCAGGCAGCCGATCAGCCCGGGATGGATCAGCCCGGCGAAGTTCACGCCCGGCACATGGCGCGACGAGGTGAACATGCCCTTGAAGTCCCAGATGGATT
>JAVVHH010000184.1:0-6330 GCA_032249615.1 Acetobacteraceae bacterium | reverse complement strand
GACCGCGAGCGCCCCATGGCTCGCCGAGAAATCGAGGTCCGCGTCGTGCATCGCGCTCTGCTCGTGCTGCCGGTATTCGACGACGGTTGCGTCCGACGGAACGATCGGTCCGATCAGCACGATGCGCGTGTAAAGCTCCCAATCTTCCGCAAACCGGAGTGACTCGTTGAAACCACC
The DNA here is from genome assembly GCA_032249615.1 of Acetobacteraceae bacterium. Classification (GTDB taxonomy): domain Bacteria; phylum Pseudomonadota; class Alphaproteobacteria; order Acetobacterales; family Acetobacteraceae; genus JAVVHH01. The sequence goes on along the minus strand of JAVVHH010000184.1, from coordinate 6,153 downwards.
CGCTTTCACCGCCGCGTCGGTCCGCAACAACACCGCCCCGGTCGTGTCGATGAAATTACCCTGCAGCACGTCTTCCAAACCAATCGCCTTCGCCCGCGGCCGGGCGCCGCGCCGCGGGATCGCCCGGCCGTGCTCGTCGATGTAGTCGACCCCGCCATAAGCGGCCGCCGCTTCCGGATCGGCGAGCAGCCGCGCCTGCAGCCCGGCGAGCCCCCCGGGCAAGAACCGGTCATCCGCGTCGAGAAAGCAGGTGAATGGCGTCGTCACCGCAGCCAGTCCCGCGTTGCGGGCGGCCGAAACACCCCGGTTCGGCTGCGACACGGCCACCAGCGCCGGCACCTCCGCCGCCAGGCGCCGCAGGATCCCCGCAGTCTGGTCCGTCGAGCCATCGTCGACCACGATGATCCGATCCACCACATCCGTCGCAAGCACGCTCTCGATGGTCTGCTCGAGGTAGCGTTCCGCGTTGTACGCAGGGATAACCACCGATATCAGGCGTTCCCTGCTACCGGCGTCGCCCGGCGCGCTCATACCGGCTGCGCCACCGCCGGGCTCTCGATCGCCTGATCCGGCACGAGCCGGGCTTCCTGGTAGCCGTCCCAAGCAGCCCGCGCCAAAACGGGCAGGGTGCCCACCGAGCGGAACCGCACCGCCCGCACCAGCGCGATCGCGCTGAACCCGAGCCCGAACCCGAGCAGGCCCGGCAACCCGCGATGCTTGGCGACAAAATACGCCGTCGAGCGGAAGCGCTGCGCTTCCGTCGCCAGGCCCGGCGCCGCTCGCACCCCACCGGCCGGAGCCGACAGATGGACGACTTCGGCCGCCGGCTCGAAGACCAGCTTCCAACCGGCTTTGGCGATCCGCACCGAGAAATCGGTGTCCTCCAGCAGATGCGTCCGCCGGTCGAACCCGCCGATCTCGGCGATCGCGCTCATCCGGAAGCTCATGTTCGAGCCCTTGCACGACCCGATCTCCTGCCGCTCGGTCCCGCGCAGGTTGAAGATCGTCCGCCCGCTCCAATCGACATGGCAGGCCGTCTTGCGGCTGTTCTCGCCGATGAACCGCTCCAGGTGCCGCCCCACGACGCCCCCCACACGGGGATCGTCGAAACACCGCACGTGCGCCTCGATGAAGTCGGGCGAAAGCAAGATCACGTCGTCATCGGTGAACACGACGATCTCGCCCCGCGCCCGGGCCAACCCGACGTTGCGCGCATTCGGCAGCCCGGCCCGCGTCAGATGCACATACTGCAGCCGCTCATCCCCGCACGCCGCCACGAACGCCCGGTTCGAGGTCGCCGCCTCCGGCCCCGATTGGTCGATCACCCAGAGCTCGACATCCCGGTACGACTGATCCAGGAGTTGACGTACAGTCGACTGGACAAACACCGGGCGGTTGAACGTCGGTACGATGATCGTAACGCGAGGCATGGCGAACCAGGTTGAAGTCGTGGACGCTATCTAGTCTTGCCAAGCCCGATCAGCAATCCAAATCGTGGCGCCGCGAATCCAGCCCTCTTCTTGCCGACCCGCTACGCCATCTCGCCCAACGGTAGCGCCGTCGTGTATTTGACCCGTTCCATGCTGAAACGGGAACTCACGTTCTTGATCGGCACCGCGGCAATCAAACGTTTGTAAAACAGGTCGTACGCCGGAATGTCCCGCGTCACCACCCGCAGCATGTAGTCGATGTCGCCCGCCATGCGATGCACCTCGACGACCTCCGGAAACGCCGAAACCGCCGACGCGAACCGCTCCAGCCACTCCGGCGTATGGTCGCCCGCCTCGATCGACACGAACACCGTCAACCCCAATCCCAGTTTGTCCGGCGACAGCAGCGCGACCCGGCGCTCGATCACCCCCGTCGCCTCCAGCCGCTGCACCCGCTTCCAGGCAGGCGTCTGCGACAAATTCACCTGATCGGCTAACTGCGCGATCGAAAGCGTGCTGTCCTCCTGCAGCAAAGCCAGGAGTTTCCGGTCGGTCTTGTCCATGCGTCCCGCTTTAGAGCGGATCACCCGCAAACGGAAACTACTCGCTCGGCGATCCGGCGCCGGCCTGCGCGAACCCCCCCAAGAACCGGTCCCGCCGCCCGCAAGCCCAACGCGCCACCCGGTCGCCCCACCGCATCCCGGGCAACTCGACCCACCGATGCGCAAGCAGCGCCATGAACACGAGCAGGGCGCTCGCAAGCCCCACGAGCAACACGTGCAGAACGGGTGAAGCCGCCGAAAGCCGGTGCAGCGGCCGAAGGACCGCGGCCAGCGCCAGGCCCTGCATGAGATAGATCCCGTAGCTGATATGACCCAGGCGGTGCGCGGAGCGCATCTGCAAGACGCCGAACATGCTGCACCCGGTCGCCACCAGATAGAACAGCGCCGCCAGCACGAGAATGGCACCCGGGCTTGACGAACTATCCAACGCCAGCAGCGCATAGACGAGCAGACCGGTAGCCAGCGCAGAGGTGAGGAGGCCTTGCGTCCGCGGTACGATGCCGCTCACCTGCAACGAGGCGGTCAGAGCGCCAGCGGCGAACATGCAGACCAGGGCAGGGCGCCAGTCGAACGCGTCAATCGAGATGCCGCCCCAGATCGCCAACAGTGGCCAGAGGAAGAGGATAGCTGCGAACAGAACATGCAGCCTCCGGCGGGCCAGCACTGCGAGGAGCGGCAGGCACGCATAGAATTTCCACTCGAATGCCAGTGTCCAAGTCACGAGCGCGAGAAGGAGACCGGTGTCGTAGCCCCGCACCGATACCGCGGGCAATATCCCAAGAAACAGATAGTGACCGATCTGCTTGGCCAACAGCAGCGCCCCCGGATGCACATGCCGGCCGCCATGCAGGCTGACAACGACCGCAATCGCCGACGTGAGAAGGAAGATCGGCCCGATCCGGAAGACGCGGCCGATGTAGAGGCGTAACCAGTCGATCCGCCCCTCGGCCAGGACGAGGCGGCGCCAGAACAAATAGCCGGTGAGCATGAAGAACATGGCGACACCGCCCTGTCCCAGCATCGAATTCAACGATGAGAACAACTCCCAGCGTCCAGTGAGGAAGTAGTGCCGATAGATCCCGCCATGATGGATGACGACCGCGAGCGCGACGAAGCCGCGAAGCCCGTCCAGGTTGGAGACCCTGCGCTTGGCATGGTCGGGCGGCGCGTCGGCCCAGGCGAATACGCGCAGCCGCGTCAGTGCAATCGCGCAGGAGACGGACAGAACGAGCGCGAGGAGCGTGTAGACATCGATCGGCATCTTTCAGGCCGCCAGCACGTCGGCCCGCACGTCCTTGATATCGCGGAACGTCAGGTCGCCATTCATCTCGGCCGTCCGCCGCATCATGAACGCGGAGCTGGCCAGATACACCGGGTCCCCATCGACGTCGTCCGCGATGCTCGACCGGTTCTCGCCCAGGAACCGCGCGATCGACGCCTTGTCGCCGCCGATCCAGCGCGCCAACGCATACGGCACCGGCTCGAACCCGATCCCCACCCCGTACTCGCCGGCCAGCCGCGCCTGCAGCACGTCCAGCTGCAGCGTGCCGACCACGCCCACGATCGGCTGGCTGCCATCCTGCGGCCGGAACAGCTGCACCACCCCTTCCTCGGCCAGCTCCTGCAACGCCTGCCGCAACTTCTTGGCCTTCATCGCGTCGTCGAGCCGTACCCGCCGCAGGATCTCCGGCGCGAAATACGGCACGCCCACGAAGTTCAGCGTCTCATCTTCCGTCAGCGTGTCCCCGATCCGCAGCGTACCGTGGTTCGGGATGCCGACCACGTCGCCCGCGAACGCCTCCTCGGCGATCTGCCGGTCCCGCGCAAAGAAGAATTGCGGCGCATGCAGCGGGATCAGCTTGCCCGTGCGCACCTGCCGCAGCCGCATCCCGCGCTCGAGCCGCCCCGAGCACACGCGGGCAAAGGCGATCCGGTCGCGGTGGTTGGGGTCCATGTTCGCCTGGATCTTGAACACCAGCGCCGTCAGCTTGTCCTCCGTCGCCGCCACGACCCGGCTGTCGGCCGGCTGGTTCCGCGGCGGCGGCCCGAACGCCACCAGGCTGTCCAACAGGTCCGAAACCCCGATCTCCTTGATCGCACTCCCGAAGAACACCGGCGTCAGCGTGCCTTCCATGAACGCCGCCCGGTCGAACTCCGGCAGCGCCGCCTGCACCAGCTCGAGCTCCTCCCCAAGCTGGATCATCCGCTCGTCGCTCTGATCGAGCGGCTCCGTCAGGTGCAGGTCCCGCGTGCGAACGTCGTACGTGCCCGCGAACGTCGCGGCCCTTCCCACCGGCCACGTCACCGGCGCGGTATCCAGCGCCAGCGTGCTCGCGACCTCGTCGACGATCTCGAACGGGTCCCGCGCCTCGCGGTCCATCTTGTTGATGAACGTCAGGATCGGGATGTCCCGCAGCCGGCAGATCTCGAACAGCTTGCGCGTCCGCGCCTCGATCCCCTTCGCAGCGTCGATCACCATGACCGCCGAATCGACCGCCGTCAGCGTCCGATACGTATCCTCCGAGAAATCCTCGTGACCCGGCGTGTCCAACAGGTTGAACACGCACCCGCCATATTCGAACGTCATCACCGACGTCACCACCGAGATGCCGCGGTCGCGCTCGATCCCCATCCAGTCCGACCGCGTCCGCCGCCGCTCCCCCTTGGCGCGCACGTTCCCCGCCAGCTGGATCGCCCCGCCGGCCCGCAACAGCCGCTCGGTCAGCGTGGTCTTGCCCGCATCCGGGTGCGAGATGATCGCGAAGGTGCGGCGGCGGTTGATCTCGTCGGCGGCGTTCATGCGAAGCCTATACAACAAAAAACCCTCTCCCGGTGACGAGAGAGGGCAGGGTGGGGGTGAGCCTCTCCGCGGGAGAGGATCGAATTACCGCGAGTAGAACTCGACCACGAGGTTCGGCTCCATCGTCACCGGATACGGCACGTCCGTCAGCTTCGGCGCCCGGCCGAAACGGCCCTTCATCGCGCGGTGATCGACTTCCATGTAGTCCGGCACGTCCCGCTCGCCGCTCTGCGCGCTGTCCAGCACGACCGCCAGCTGCTTGCTCTTCTCACGCACCTCGATCTCGTCCCCGTCCTTGACCTGGAAGCTCGGGATGTTCACCCGCTTTCCGTTGACGGTGATGTGCCCGTGGTTGACGAACTGGCGCGCGGCAAACGGCGTGATCGCGAACTTCATGCGGTAGATCACCGCATCCAACCGGCGCTCGAGCAGCTCGATCAGGTTCTCCGACGTGTCGCCCTTGCGACGCACCGCCTCGTCATAATACTTGCGGAATTGCTTCTCGCCGATATTGCCGTAATAACCCTTCAGCTTCTGCTTGGCCATCAGCTGCACGCCGAAATCGGTCGGCTTCTGCTTGCGGCGCTGCCCGTGCTGGCCGGGGCCATACTCGCGCTTGTTGATCGGCGACTTCGCCCGGCCCCAGAGATTGACGCCGAGGCGGCGGTTGATCTTGTACTTGCTTTCAGCGCGCTTGGTCATGCGCGGTACTCCATTCTATCTGCCACATCTGCGGCTTGTTGCACCGGTAGTCCGCAACGCATTGCGGCGGGCGCACGCGACCATCGCGTGTCCTCGTTCCCGGCAGTGGGCGCGCTCTAAGCCCCATGCGCCCCGAAGTCAATGCGAGCCGCCTCCTGGCCGATCGCCGCGGGGCGGCTATATAGGCGGCATGATCACCCGCGGCGACATTCTCTGGCTCGGTATCGCGTCCGGCGTTTCCGGCGGCCTCATCGGCGGCGGCATGCTCGGCGTCGGCATGACGCTCGCGATCGGCGGCGCCCCCATCGGCATCCTGCTCATCTGCGTCGGCGGCCCCTGCTCGGCGCTCATCGGCTGGCTCATGGCCCGCCGCCTCGCCAAGCAGGTCACAGCTCCGGGTTAGGCTCGGCCTCCTCGAGACGCCCCAGCCGCCGGCGGCCCAGCGCGAGCCCAGTCACCACCCCATGCAGCGTCCGGACCTCCTGCTCGGTGATCTCGCCGCGCTCGAACAGGTGCCGCAGGTTGCGCACCATCCCCGGCCGCTTCGGCGCGTTGCGCAGGAATCCGCACGCATCGAGCTGATCGACCAGGTGCTCGAGCAACCCGTCCAGCTCGCCCTTCGTCGCGACCCGGGTCTTATGGGTCAGCAACTGTCGCG